>JANQHN010000182.1 GCA_028282665.1 Phycisphaerae bacterium
AACGCAAGGTGCCGCTCGAGTTCACCTGGGTGGGCGAAAAGCTGCTGACCGAACACCTGCCGGATATGGTTACGAAAGATGACTCGACGAACCGCTCGCCGGCGCTGGTGTTTTGTTTCAACCGCAATGAATGTTGGGATGTGGCAGAACGGCTTAAAGGCCTGAAGTTCATCGATGAACAAACCCGCGCGAAGATCGAAGAACACATCGCCGATCACGACTGGACAGTGGGGATTGCGCCGAAGCTGCGCAACATGCTCATTCGCGGCGTAGGTGTGCATCACGCGGGCGTTTTGCCCAAACACAAGGAGATCATCGAGAAACTGTTCCTCGAAAAGCTAATCCCTATGGTGATCTGCACGGAGACGCTCGCAGCGGGAATCAACCTGCCCGCGCGCTCGGTCGTGCTGACAACGCTTTTGAAGGGGAAACGCGGCGAAATGAAGCCGATTCCTTCTTCGTCCGCGCATCAGATGTTCGGGCGAGCCGGGCGTCCTCAGTTTGATGATAAGGGTTACGTCTACGCGGTCGCGCACGACGATGACGTGAAAATCGCGAAGTGGCAAAAGAAGTACGACCAGATCGACCCGACGTCGAAAGACCCAGGCATCATGCGGGCGCGCAAACAGCTCGAACGCAAGAAACCGTCACGCCGCAAGACCGAGCAGTACTGGACGGAGGGTACGTTCAAGACGCTTATCGAAGCGGGACCGGCGAAGCTTGCGAGCCGGTCGATGATTCCGTATCAGGTACTCATTTACCTGCTCTTGCGATCGAACGACGTGCGCGAAGTGCGCAAGTTCATCGCCAACCGCTTCAACAAGCCCGAAAAACTGCAGAAATTCCAGGACCAACTCGATCACATGCTCGGCAACCTCGAAGCCTTCGGATACTTGAAGCGCAGCGAAGACGGGGAGCACGTCGAACTCGATAAGTCCGTCGATGAGTTACTGCCATTTCGCAGTGTCGATCCGGTGTATGGAGCGTTTCTTAAAAGCCAGCTTGTCTATGGCAACTACGAGGAAAAGGTTCAGGCGCTGGAATCGGTCCTGCCATTGCCCCCGGTGATGGAGCGGCAGGTTCGGCTGCCCTGGGAAATCGAGCCCGGTCCTTTGGAAACGAGCAAGCTCGATCCGGAATTGATCGCGCGGGGCGTCCTCTCTGCCGAGACGGGCGCACGGGCTAAGGACCCGGACGAGTTGCCGGATTATTGGGAGGAGGAGCGCGAAGAATACCCACCCACGATGCCGGAGAAGCTGAAGCTGTTGTTCGATGAAAAGCTGGAAACGCCGGAGGCAATCTGGGTTCAGCCGAAGTGGGTACTGGGGGGAATCAATGAGTATCAAGGAGAATTCTACAAGTTTGTCGGCGCTCGAGACCTAACGAAAAATGAGGGTCTCGTCGTGCGGCACTTACTGCGGTTGATCATCCTCGCTGATGAGTTTTTCACGCTCACCGAAGACCCGGACTATCAGGACATAGGCCACAAAGCGACGGCGATCTGTCAGGGCGTAGACGCTCAATACACCGACCGCTTCCTCGCGGGGGAGAAGGAATCCCGCAAATTGGCGGAGATGAAGTAACAGCCGCCCGTTCCACAAAGCATCGGTTAGATCCCTGGAAAATCCGGAAAGTACTATACGGTTTATAGTACAGGATCAGCTAACGCCAGTGTGTGAATCAATGTCGTATCAAATAGCCACGTGATTTGCCACTTCAGAGGCCGACTGTCAGATGATTTATGCACAATCCCGCTTACGAATTGAAAGATACAGAACTTAGTTAATGCCTTACTCTAGTAGCTCCATTTATAAAAACGTGCCGGAACGGATCTGTGATCCGCGCCGGCGTTAGTCTTATAAACTGCCCAAATTGATGGCCCGTTTTCCTTCGAGCCACAATTTCCTCTATTCTCCCGCTACCGGAATCCGTTTCGGTTTCGCGGTCGGGTCTTTGCCGATGGTGATCGTCAACACGCCGTTGACGTGCTTCGCCTTCACTTTCGCGGGATCCACCGCGGCGGGAAGTTGTACGCTTCGCGTGAAGCTGCCGTACTGTACCTCGCTATGGAAAAAATCCGCTTCTTTGGTTTTCTGTTCGCGTTTTTTCTCGGCTTTGATGATCAATGCCTGCCCGACGACTTCGACATTCACCTCCTTGGGCTCCACGCCGGACAACTCCGCTCTGACGATGACGTGATCCTCGCCATCCGCGAGTTCGAGCCGGATACTTTTTTCGAACAACGGAGAAAATGCGCTCGACGCCAATCCGCTTAGCGATCGGTCGAAGAAGCGGTCGAACAGGCCGTCCATCTCGCCGCGCAGCCGCTCTATGGGGCTAAGCGCGGACTGATCTTCGTTTACCTGGTTCTTGTTACGCCATGGAGTCAGACTCACCGCAAAACCTCCTTTCCTACATAGCTGCCAATTCTTAACCATTCAGCTTTCCGCAATTCTGTTACAAACCTCGGATGCTTTGATTTGGGAAGCGTTTTGGCGTTTTTACCCGGCTTTTACTTCGATCTTGCGCGGTTTGACCGCATCCGCCTTGGGCAAGTACAACGTCAAGACGCCCTGTTTCACTTCAGCGACGATCTTCGACGCATCAACGCCTTCGCCGATCTTGAAAGACCGGTAGAAATCGCCCACCCCGTACTCGCGGAGCAGGTAGTTCGTGGTTGCCTCATCCTGCCTCGGTTCAACCCGGCCGTGGATGGAAAGTTCGCCATTTTCGTAGTCGACTTCGATGTCTTCGGCTCGCGCTCCGGGCACGTCCGCTATCAGCAGGATTTCGTCCTGCTTCTCGATAATGTCCGCGTTTGCCTTGTACGAGCGGCCTTCACGCATACGCTCGACAGGCTGGGTCGTTTCTTCGTGTTTTTCAATATTCGTATCGGCTGCCATGATTGGACCTCCGTTTAGTAAATCTTCAAATTGTGCCAACGTTTTGTCACCGGACTCGTGCGCCGGTGCTCTCATTCGAGACGTCACCGTGCTTTGACGGACTACTCGCCCTGAACCGTAATACGCCTAGGTCTTGCCGCTTCCGCTTTAGGCAGGACGACCATCAACACGCCGTTTTTCAGCGTCGCTTCGACCTTGTCCGCGTTCACTTCCACTGGCAAATTCACCGTGCGAGAGAACACGCCCGTACCGCGCTCGCGACGATGAAACGCCAAGTCTTCTCCTTCGAGCGGTTTGCGCTCACCTTTGATGGTCAGTTCGTTACCCGTCAGGTTGAGTTCGATATCGCTCATGCTCAATCCGGGCACTTCCGCCTCCGCGTAAAGCGACTCGCCGTCCTCCCACATATTCAGCGCGGGAAACGTACTCGTGCGGAACACGGCAGGCATACCGCCGACAGGCCTCATCACGCCGTCCATCAAGCGGTTCATTTCACGTCGCAGGTCGTTGATTGATTGGCTCGCCGGGTAAAATCGCTGCGGACACATGTCGCCACCTCCTAGCTATAAACGTGTCACCCATGCTTACTTGTCATCATTCCTCTTCACCCGTCAGCCCACGAGGCTAACTTCGCAAAGAAGAAAAATTGCACCGAGCATGCCAAAGCAAACCGGGCGGCGTTTTCGAATGTAATCGATTACGAATAAATGACTTAGAGGAAACGTCGATATTTGTCGGCAGGTGCGAAGGACTCGATTCTGCCAACTTGGCGGCAGAGATCGGTCATTTTGTCAGCATTTCAATTATTGCTTTATTGGCGGTGACCTTAACTGGAAATGATGTAAACAATCGTCACGTTGGTTGACAGAGTGAAGGATGAAGCCGATACTGTAAGTGTTCACTTACTGATCTTTGACATTTGTGTTGTTGAATGCAGGTCACTAAGTGAGGGGCAGTCGCATCGAGTAATTCGCGGAAGGCGTACGAGCGATGTCCAGACCTGATTTATCGAGCGAGAAGCGCGAGGCGTTTTTGCCGGTGATCGCGCGGGCGTTTGCCGAGCATGGTTATCGCCGTGCGACGACGGCCAAGCTTGCGGAGGCTTGCGGCGTTCGGGAGAACGTGCTCTACCGCCTTTGGCCGGACAAAAAGGCGATGTTCGTTGCGACGATCGAGTACATGTATCGCCTTTCGGCGGATGCGTGGAGCAACGTGATCGCCAAGGTCGGTCCGGGCCAGTCTGCGGCGGAGCGAGTGCTGGCGTATTCTTCGGAGCATCATGGTGAACTCGGTTTGTACAAGCTCATCTTCGCCGGATTGACGGAGACCGACGATCCGGACGTGCAAAAAGCCTTGCGCGATATGTACGCCCGGTTTCACAAGTTCATCGCTCAGCAAATCGCAGTTCATCGCGACGAAAACAATGGCAAAATACCGCGTAACGTCGAACTTGCTGCGTGGGCGTTTGTGGGGCTTGGCACGGTCGTCGGTATCGGACGAGAACTCGAATTGCTCGGCCCGGTCCAACGCAAGAACTTAATGCGGGAAATGGGCGCGTTGCTACTTAGTGGCGGAGACTGAGCGTCTAATTGCGCGGATGACTAGAGCAAGCTCTAGCCAGGTGTAGCGTCCGACACCGTGTTTTGTACTGTCGGAAAGTCGACATTCAGCGCTACGTTTGGATTGAAACTGCTATAGTGCGATCGAGAGATCGTGTTTTCTTTTGGGTTTCATGTAAGTGTATACTTACAAATAGGTATACGAACTGGAGGATAGATAGATGAAGATAACGGGATTGGTTTGGGTTTTGGCTATTGTGGTGTCAGTCATGGTGGCGGGTTTTTCGGGGACTGCTGCCCAGGCGGGCGGAAAGAGCGGGAGTCGTTCAGTCGTCGCTAACAAGGACCGGCTCGCAGCCCTCCGGGCGAAAGGGGCGGGCGCCCCTGTGGTTATGTATCCGGTTTACGCGATGAGGGATGTTCACGCCAACATCGGCGACACCGTTGGATTGATCCTAGAGAAAGGGGGTATGCGCGAGATTTCGCCATGTTCGCTGGTCTTCGTGCGGGAGCAGGAAGCCGAGTGGGAGGCTGTTGTCTCGGCTTTCGGTCGATCCGTGGCAGCCCATTCTCCTGCTGCTGAATATGCTCTTTATGCAGAAATCGACGGATCACCTCAGAATGGCACGAAGGAGATCCGTACGGTAGTCGTCGATCGTGCGGGGCAAGTCGTGTGGGCCGACCGCGCTGCGAAGGGATCGGGTGCATTTATGAAATACAACCCGGCGAATCCGATGGGCTGTGCGCAACTCATTGCGGGGGAATTTCTCGATGAACTGGGCGTATCTTCTTCGACGGCTCCCCGGAATGGCACCATGCAGCGGCACTGGCAAGCTTCGTCAGGTATGCCTTCGGATACGGAACGAAATCAGATGCAAACACGCCTTGCTGAATGCAAGACGAAAGGCGCCGCAAGAAAATTTGTCGTTTATCCGGCTCAGGTATGGCGTGAAGCAAGTGCAGAGTCGATGAGCCATCTGTGCGAGCTCTTCGAGGAGAATAAACTCGGCAAAGCGTCACCCGCGAAGCACGCCCCGGTCTTTGCCATTTCAGGCAACTCTAACGAACAGAAGCGTTTATGGGATTTGGCTCGAGCGTTCAAGAAGTACATTCGGAATCACACACCGGACGCGGATTACGCCTTGCTGCCGGAATACACGATGGCGAAAGACGGAGTCCATACGGTGCATTTCATTCTGGTCGACAGTCGTGGCGAGTGGGTCGTAGTTGATTTCCAGAACGACCACCACGCCGATTTCAATAAAATCGCCCCGAAAACGGTAGCGGATGGCGATCAGTTGGTGATTAAAAGACTGGCGAGTTACCTGCGGTAAAGCGCAAGCGACGGTAAGGTAAAAAAACGAAGGCCCCTTCCGGGGCCTTTTTTGTGCGCAAATGGCAGGTTTCGCAGTTCGACTAACCCCGCCTATCATCCTGTTGCGACAGCGGTCGAGGTCGCCACTTGGCTCAAGGCTTGATCCAAATCGGCGATGGTGTCGTCCGGGCTTTCACCGCCGACGCAAAGTCGTACGAGGTTGGGCGGAATATTCGCCAGTTTCCGTCCTTGTTCGCCTTGCTGCTGGTGAGTTGAGATTGCAGGGATCGTCGCCACGCTCTTGATACGGCCCAAGTCCGTCGCCCGCCAGATACGCTGCAGGCCGTCGAAGAATTTGCGTGTCGGTTCGGGTCCACCTTTTACGCAGAACGACATCAAATGACCATAACGGTTCACGCGCTGTTTGTTGTACTGATCGTCGTACTCCGAATCGACCAGCCACATGTACTTGCTCGCCAGTTCGTGCAGCGGATGGTCGTTCAAGCCGAGGTACTCAACGCTTTCGACCGCGGGGTGCGTCTGCAGGTACTGCGCGACTTTCATCGTGTTGCGCGAAAGCATATCCATCTTGGTGCGCAGCGTACGCATGTCATTGAGGCTCATAATCGCCTGCATCGGATGTAGATTCGGTCCGTAGTCGCGGTTGGGCAAATATTTGACGTAGATCGCGAAGTTTTCCTTGAGCACATCATTGTCGATGTTGGTGACCAAACCTTTGCGCGCGATCGCTGCTCCGCACACCCCGAAACCGCTGGAGGTGATGCTCTTGGTCACGGACTGTACGACAATGTCCGCACCATGGCAGATCGGCCGCAACAGCGCCGGCGTGGCCACGGTGGAGTCAACGATAAGCGGCAATTCGTGCGAATGGGCGAGGTCCGCGACTTGTTGAATATCGAAGAAACCAAGCCCCGGATTGCTCGGCAATTCGCCATAGAGGAAGCGCGTGTTTTCGTCGATCTTCTCCGCCCATTCATCCAGGTTCGTGGGATCCTGTACCCAGCGACACTCGATGTCCCGTTCTTCCTGCATGCGCACACTGAACTGTTGGAACGTTCCGCCATAGCATTGGGCGGTTGCGACGAAGTTGCGCGGTTCGTGTTTGTTGTGAAAACGATGAACCAGGAACGGTTGAACCGCAGTCATGATTGCCGCCATGCCTGACGACGTGGAGCAGGCTTCGGTCACGCCGTCGTACCCATATCCTTCCAAAAGCGCGAGTGTCCACTCGTAGTAGTAGGTTGAAGGATTGGCGATGCGGGAGTAACACCAAGTGGGGATCATGTATGCGAGCGCACAGGCCATCTCGTCCGAATCGCGGTACGCTTGAGCGGTACTCATAAAAATCGGCTCGATGATTGAACCCTGGTAGTCTTCGATGGCGTCCTCGACTGAGTAAAGTCCGTGTACCGCGATGGTGTCGAATTTCCACTTTTTAACCACCTCGCGGATGTATTTATCTCTTTTGGCGAGATACGCACCATTTTTGTCAATGTAGGCCTGCATTCCCGGAGTAATCTGGACTTCCTCGCCACCGTACATGTTTGAACCCCTTGGCTAATTAAAAATACGAAGCTGACCAATGTCGGCGCCGGGCGATTCGCGGTCGCCGCGACTGCCATGCCCAAGCGCCCTGCGCATGGGCTTATTGTAGCTTGTTTCGTATCGAAATGCAGGCAATCGCCATTCCAATTGGTTAAGATCACGGCACAGAGCTTGCCAAGAGTGATTGGGATGTCTAGGCTGATTGGCGTTTCAACGTCCGTCGTATTGCGAAACCCATAAATCCATAAGCGAGGAAACCACCATGAGTGCGCCCATTCGCTTTTACAGTACTAATCGCCAGGTTCCTGACGTGGGGTTGGCGGAGGCGTTGCTCAAGGGGCAAGCGGACGACAAGGGTTTATACTTGCCGCGAACCTATCCACAGCTTTCGATGCGCGAACTCGCCCTCTGGCGTGATCTGCGTTACGCAGACATCGCGAAGGAAATTCTTGGACGTTTTTGTGAGGGCGTTTTTGACGAAGACACCATCTCCTGCCTATGCGACGACGCGTACGACTACAACATCCCGCTGGAGAAAGTGGCCGGGCGGCGTTACCTGATGCGGCTCGATCGTGGTCCGACGGCCTCTTTCAAAGACTTCGCTGCGCGAATGATGGCCCGGTGGATGGGTGTACTGATGGAGAAAGAGGACGGTCAACTCGTTATCCTAACCGCGACCTCGGGCGACACCGGCTCCGCCGTCGCTCACGCTTACCATGGCCTGAATCGCGTTCACGTCGTGGTGCTCTTCCCCATCGATGAAGTCTCAAACCGCCAACGAAAGCAAATGACCACCATCGGCGACAATGTGGTCTCATTAGGCGTGGATGGCAAGTTCGACGACTGTCAGGCATTGGTAAAGCGTGCGTTCGCCGATCCGGATCTATCCGCGGTCCGCTTGACCTCCGCCAACTCGATCAACATCGGCAGATTGTTGCCGCAGTGTGTTTATTACGCCTACGCGTATTGCAAGCTCGCAGAGGCGGAATCGGGCGAATCGATCGTGATCTGCGTACCGTCGGGAAATTTCGGCAACATGATGGGAGCGGTCATTGCAAAGAGAATGGGCGTACCGATCGAGCGTATTATCATCGCAACCAATGCCAACGACGAAGTACCGCGTTTCCTGGAGACTGGGCAGTACAAGAAGATCGTGCCCTCTCGCGTCTGCATATCCAACGCAATGAACGTCGGACATCCGTCAAACCTTGCACGGCTGGTGGACGTGTACGGCGGGTGGCTCGATGAAACAGGCGTAATGAAGGAGCCGCCCGACATGGACGCTCTTCGCCACGATCTTTACGCCACCAGCGTGAGCGATGAACGTACCCGCGAGACCATCAAGCAAGTCCACGCAGAACACAGAGTCATCATTGAACCGCATGGGGCCGTTGGTTGGTGCGGCCTTACGGATTTCTTAAAAGCTTCCCCTGAACACGAGGACACCCTTTGCGTTTCCGTCGAGACCGCCCACCCGGCGAAGTTTCCAGAGGAAATCCAGGCAGCCATCGGTGTGGATCCGCCGCTCCCTAAAAGCTTGGCGGGTCTGGAAGAGCGCAATGAACGTTATGATCGTTTCACCACGGATTACGAACCGCTGCGTGACTACCTTCTAAGCAGATTTTCGTCGTAATGCCGCTCTGAGCCCGGACTGCTCTTGTTTACAGTTCAATCAGGCACATCGAACACAGCTTCGCCTGGTCACAAATACCGATAATATCCGCATATACACACAAACTTTACGCATACACCGTTTGAACATTGCAACCAGGTGAAGTGACCGCTTGCGAAGCAGGTTGCTTTATCCTAACTTTCGGACTTCGCGATAAGCGATTCGGGCCTTGCCGTCGAGTTTGGGCACTCGAAATTTCGAACAACATCCAAATATCAAACCAGAGGAGTGCGAGTTATGTCAGTCGATTCGCGCCAGCGACAGTGGTCGGTGTGTGTCCTATTATCCGTTGGTTGTCTTTTGTGCAATTCGATAACGGCGTACGCTCAGCAGACGGAACCTGCTGCTGCACCCGAGGCCGGGAGTCAGCCGATCGTCGCCGAAAACGTACCCGACACCGCGGACGAAAACGCGCCCAAGCTGTTGACTGGAGAAGAGCGCGTCGTTTGGCGCACCAAGATGGCCGGCGAGCAGGCAACCACGCTTGCCGATGTCCCCACAAGCGAGTTGCAACTATTTCTCGTCCCACTCACACTTGAAGAACTCGAAACCCGAAAGGGTGAGGCGATGATCGCTCTGCGCACTGTGGCGGATAAGCTCGCGGGCGCACTCATCGAGCAAGTTCGGGCTGTCTCAGCCGGCGAGTTGGACGCCGATCTTATCGTGGAATTGGACAACCGCATTCGCTGGCTTCGCGAGTTTCGGGCGGACTTGATCACTCGCGCGAACCTCATTCTCAAAGCTATCGAAGTAAAAGGCGGCGACGTTGCGGGAGACCGAGCGTACGTCGCAGTTGTTGAAAAGCTCGATCCCGACCCGAACTTGATTGCCCCGACAGAAGCGCCCATCAGCGAGGAGGAGCAAAAGAAGATTCAGTTGGCGGAGCGCGTCGCTGCGGCGATTACGACGGTGCGTGAGATGCCGCCCGTACACGAAAGGCCTGAACCCTGGACGATCCCCGTTCGCGAACTGGAGCTCGAGCTTCAACCGCTACGAATGGTTCAGATTCAGGAGCGTGTCGAGAAATGGCTTGAAATTCTGCAGCGCAACGTCCGGCAGCGTATCCGCATGGACATCGCCGTCGAGAACGCTAAAAATCCCGACGAGCGTCAAGCACTCGCCGATCGCTCGAACGAACAACAGCTCATCGTCAACGCCATTGTGGAACGCGTTAACGTTGCCTTGTTGTCAATGCAACGGCGTGGCGGGGATGTTCGCGAGTACAACGATTACGTTGGCAACGCGACGGGACAGAAGCTCAACCTCTCCGACCCGGCGGTCCTCATGGCTCAGATCAAGGCGTGGGTGAGAAGTCCAGACGGCGGAGTGAAAATCGGGCTTAATATTCTGAAGTTCCTGGGCATCCTGATCGTCTTCTGGATCGCGAGCAAGATCATCGGCGGCCTTGTCGGTGCGGCGGCCCGACGCGTACCGAAGACGTCGAGCCTGCTCCACAGCGTGCTGTCGAGCATGACCAGGCGGATCATCCTGATCATCGGTATCGTGGTCGCTATCAGCATGTTGGGAATCAACATCAACCCGCTCATCGCCGCCATCGGCGCCGCCGGCCTGGTCATCGGTCTCGCGCTGCAAGGCACACTGAGCAACTTCGCCAGTGGCATTTTGATTCTCATCACTAGACCTTTCGACGTGGGTGACGTGATCAACGGCGGAGGTGTGGTCGGCAAGGTCGACGCCATGAACCTTGTCTCGACACGCATCCTCACCTTCGACAACCAGGTCATGCTGGTACCCAACAACCAGATTTGGAACGGCGTGATCACGAACGTCACAGCCCTGAGCACGCGACGCGTCGACCTGGTCATGGGAATCGGCTACAGCGACGATATCGACAAAGCTCAGGCGGTGATCGAAGAGGTCATTTCCAAACACGAGAAAGTGCTGGAAACGCCCGCGCCGACGATTAAAGTGCATGAACTGGCGGACAATTCGGTCAACTTCATTGTCAGACCCTGGTCGAGGACGGCGGACTATTGGGATGTCTACTGGGACCTGACCCGCGACATCAAAAAACGATTCGACGAAGAAGGCATCAACATCCCATACCCGCAGCGTGACCTGCACCTTTCAGGGCCGATCGAAGTGGTTACGCGCACGGAGGGGCAAACCGCAACGACTTAGTTCAAAGCAAAACAACAAAACAGACTAAAGGGGCAGGTTCGTCTTTTGACTCCAAGAAACGGACCTGTCTATTAGGGAGAGAATCACCTCAACCCGTTGCACCGTTCGCCAGAGCAACTATGGTTCCGCGCCGAATAGCGGGGATGACTTCGTCACCGCGGTGCATTCTTAGCGAGGACCGCATTTGTTCGAAACCGTGCGATCGAAATGTTTGCGTGGCGGACTCGTTAGCGCCGGGAATGGCCGCGATGACAGGCTGATCGGAAAAGGCGGCAAGGATTTCGCCAATGAGTAAACCGGCTAAAGCAGGATCCTCGCTGACACATGGACCAAGCCGCACTCCCACTGCAGACGGCAGCGCCAATCCGTATGCCAAAATCCTCCCCCGCTTCCGCGCGCAGAATGCGACAAGTGCAAGGTTCATAAGTTCCCGCAGAAACCTGTTCCGGTCGTCGCCGAAACACTTCGCGTCCAATTCGTAAGCTTGTTGTATATCAGACAGTTCCATCGACTCAATGGTGCCGGCTGATTCGGCGCTTCGACATTCCGCCTTATGGGGCGGGTTCTTCCGAAAACGTGGTGAATCAAATTGCCCAGCGAAACCGAGACTCTTGTACAATGCAACCCCGTCCGGGTCCGCTTCAAGCGAGACTGACCGTACGCCGCCTGCGTCGAGATGATCGAGAGCGTACCTCATGAGGTCACGACCAATGCCCTGGCGACGAAATGACGGGGTTACGATCAGATTCCCCACCCAAGCGGACTGTTGGTACCGAGTGGTCGTCACCATACCCACTCGCTCGCCATCGAACTCTGCAATGAAACATCCATCCGGATCGTGCGCGAGGAACAGGTGGAAGATTGCAGGCGTATTATCCCATCCCTCCCGGCGAGTTTGCTCGACGGCGAAATCGACATCATCTGTCGTGAACCGGCGAATCAGTAACGGGCTCGGCGAGTTTGTAGGGGCGGATTGTGTTGGCATGGTCGAAAGATACCGCGCACCGCCGCTTAACGGCAATATATGATTCTGTACAGTTTTTGAACATGTAACAGCTATCACATCCAGTCGACGGCGCGGTACACTGATCGGGCTTGATTGACGACCTTTCACCTGAGGAGGCAGAAACGTGAGCATTCGAATGCGACATGGATTATTCGTACTACCGATCGCGCTGGTGGTGTTGGCGACATCCACCGCGCAAGCCCGCCCTACGCACGACATCGAACCGGATGATTATTTCACCATCGGCACGGTGATCGAGTGCGCCGTCTCCCCCGATGGGCACAACATCGCCTACACCGAAATGCGCTGGGGTGAAATGAAGGAACGACGGACCACTGACCTGTGGGTGGTCAACGTCAAAACCAAAGAGCGAACCCGCCTCACTTTCGAGCGAACCGGAGCCCACGATCTTAACTGGAGCCCGGATTCCAAACAGATTTATTTCCTAGGTCGCTACGATAAGCCTGGCCATGACAAAGCGCCCTACAACGGCAAGACGCAGCTCTACCGGATCCACTATCGCGGTGGAGATGCGTCTCCGGTGACGCGCGTCAAGAACGGCGTAGGTTTGTACGACCTGTCTGAAGACGGCAAAACGCTTTACTTCACCAAATCTAAGGAAAAAGTTGAAGGCGATTTCAAGGATCTTAAAGAGCAATACGCCGAACTCGAGTACGGCCACGGCGTGGTCGATTACGACCAAGTATGGACGCTCGATCTCGAAGGTTGGAAGGAAAAAAAGCTAATTGACGAGGATCGCGTCATCCGCGATTTGGCGGTGTCGCCCGATGGCAAGCGTATCGCGATGATCACCACGCCGGATGGGACATTGCTCACCAACGAAGGTTGGTCGCGCATCGATGTGTATCACGTTGACAAGGGCAATATCGAGATTGTTACGCCGGAAAAATGGCGTAGTCGGCATCCTTCACCGTACGGTTGGGTCGAGCAACTCGCCTGGTCGAGTGATTCCGGTTCGCTGTCGTTCACCATTTCGTATGACGGTTATCCTTCAGAGTTGTACGTGGCTGAGTGGATTCGCGCTCTTGCCACTGTGCGAAAAATCAGCAGGCCTGACGGGATTATGCTGGGTATGGCTAGACCCGTTTGGCGGAACGATTCATTGGATTTGTACTTCCTGGGCGAGGAGAAGGCGCGGGTCAGGCTTTATCGATTGCGTGACGTTGCAAAGAAACGCCAGGGCAGGGTTGATTGCCTTACGCCGGGGGACGTGGTGTTGACCAACTTCAGCATCAATGACTCGGGTCAAGTCGCCTTCGTGATGAGCACGCCAACACATATGCGCGACATTTTCACGCTTGGCATGAACAACGCGACGACTCGTATCACCAAAGTGAATCCGCAGGCAGAGGAGTGGAAGTTTCCGCAGATAAAGGTCGTTTCCTGGAAAGGCGCAAACGGCGATACGGTTGAGGGCATTTTGGAGCTTCCCTATGATTACAAGGAAGGCGACGGACCACTGCCCATGGTCGTGGAGATTCATGGCGGACCGACCGCGGCGACGTATCTGCGCATTCGCTTTTGGATCTACGGTCGCGTGCTTATGCCTGCGAAAGGTTACGCGTTGCTAAGTCCCAACTACCGCGGCTCGACGGGATACGGTGATCAATTCCTCACGGACCTCATCGGTCGCGAAAATGACATTGAAGTGACGGATATCCTGACGGGTATTGAGGCGATGATTGATCGTGGCATTGCCGATCCGCAACGGATAGGCGTAATGGGTTGGAGCAACGGCGGATTCTTAACGAACGCGTTGATCACGCGCGACGTGCCCATTAAAGCGGCGAGCAGTGGCGCGGGCGTCTTGGACATGATGCTCCAGTGGGGCATTGAGGATACACCAGGCCACGTTGTGAACTATATGGAAGGCCTGCCGTGGGAGAAACCCGATGCATACCGCAAGGGTTCGCCCGTTTACGACTTGGACAAGTGCAAGGTTCCGACGTTGATTCACGTTGGCGGCTCGGACCCGCGTGTTCCGCCAGCTCATAGCAGGGCATTGTATCGGGCGCTTAGGCATTACCTCAACGTTCCGGTGGAATTGGTGGTGTATCCCGGCGAAGGCCATGGCTTGACCACCCGCGAAAACCGCAAGGCGAAGATGGAATGGGATCTTGCCTGGTTCGACAAATACCTGCTCGGGAAAGAGGAGTAACCGGACGGGTCGTCGGATCGTCAATGCATTGCGATAAGCGTAGCTTATTGCCGACCGAAATATAATACAAAGGGGGGATAGGCACGTTCGTCGTGACTATCCCCCTTTGGCATGAGCTTGATTGTATGCGCAATGACTCATCGCCAGCTCACCGCGCCGCAACCGTGGATCACTTCGTCAGCGCGACCTTCAGGGCCTCTACTGCCTGTTGCTCGATATCGATGATCTCCGCGATAATCTCGGAAACCCGTTCGTACACGGGCAGGGTTGTCTTTTCGTTAACATTGCAGTTCGCGGCAAGCAACTGCATTTCATTGTAAATGGCAAGGAGTTCATCGGTTACATGTGTCCTATCCGCGTCGATCAGTTCGCCACGCCGTTCGGAGAGTTGGAAAATCTTGCGTACATCATCATCCTCGACCGAAGTCACCGCCTCGATCACCCGACCCCATGCACCCGCGGAGTTGCGGAACAACTTCGCGGCGGAACTCAGCGCGGACCACTTCGCTTTCTTCGCCACTTCGTCTAAAAATTCAGCATAGAACGCTCGCCCCGCAAGCGGTGCGGTGTACTCGTATTGCACGCAATCGTGAAGCCGCTGAAACCCCGCGACTGCTGCGGAACCGCTCGCGAATACCTTGTGCCAACCTTTCCTGTTTTTCGGATCGACAAGCAACGCCCGGAATTTTTCCATTCCGAAAAACCCGCAATTTACCTTGAACGAATCCGGTACGCCCACATCACCGTCTTCCAACGCCCGTACCGTGTCGCTGATTGCTTCTTTTAACACCCCAATGAATGTGTCCGCGTCTTGCGGTCGTTGTTGCTGCGTAACCGTCACCAGCAGGTGCTTCGCCTTCTTATATCCGCCGCGGGCTTTTGTGAATTGCTCCATGCTCAGTCGCACCGGTGCCACGCCTCGATCATCCACCCACACATCCTCGCCGTCCACACCGGCGACCGCGACGTATGTCGGATACATCCCCACTATCTGCGACGGAAGTCCGTAATGCGGCAACAGCGCCGTATCCACCACGCACATCGGCGGGCGTTTGGCTTCGATGGCTTCATCCAACGCTTTGCGGGCAACTTTCGCGCTTGTTGTCTGACTCACTTCGCTCGAAACGCCAGTCCTGTCGGCGATTGGCGCAAGGAACGTCTCGGGCATAGTCTTCGAGCGCATCGTGATTGTGAGCATGGGGTCATACCCCTTGTACTCGAAAACGGCGTACATAAAGCCCAGCCCGCCGCACAGGCCGCTGACCGTCGCCTCCGTAAAAGGCTTGCCATCCAGCGGATTCACAACCCCGCTGTATGCATAGACATTGCAAAGCACCGAGGTGTCGCTCTGCACGCCGCCAAATTGCTCGTATCCGGGAAACACACCCGGGAACGCGCCTGCGACATCCGTTGCGATCGAACGTTTCGCTGATTTTGCAAGAAGTTGGGAACGGGCAGTGGTATAGCGCTCGCCTGTTTTGTTCAGGCGCTCGCGAACGCGCTGTTTAAAGGATTGTTGCTTGGTCATTTACCGACTCCCATACGGTAACCGTCGACACGTTCCTCGCCCGCCCCGCGAGTCGTGCGACCCGAATGGAAGTAACAAAACAACCGCTCGATTCGGAAAAGACGTCGCTCTCCTTTGCTCTCATAAACAAAAACCCAGGGGCGGCGGGTTTATTGAGAGTTGGGCGTCGAATCACCGCCGTAAGGCAGTGTAGTTAGCAGGCCTGCACAAGTCAAAATGGACAAATCTAAAAGCCATTTGAACATGCTTACCACCTGCGTACATCAATTCAATCGTCCACCAGGCGTGGCAGCATTTCCTCAATGATGAACCGTTCGAGATGCTTCGCGGCGATCCTGTGTCCCTCGGCATTTGGGTGCTCATCCGTAGGCGCCACTCTAAGCGCCTCCGCATCTCGCCCCTCATAGACCTCCAAAAGATCGCAATATGGCGCGCCCAGCTTATCCTCCGCCAAGTGACGCAAGTGTTCATGAATGTCCGGTAACGGGTAGTCGTCTAATCTAAATATCCAAGGGAACACCACGATCCCGTACACAGCACCGCGCGCTTCCATTTCATCACGGACCTGCATCACATCCCGTTCGAAAAGCTCATACGTTTTTTCACGCTCTTCGAGCGTGCCGCCTCCGCGCAGGTAGTCCAACGTTTTGTGCCAAACGAGGTAATATCGAATCTGTTGCTCAACCATGCGCAGCACATATGACCATCGCTCGACGATTAAATCGTCGTCGCGCAAGTGGTAGATATCCTGCAACATGTATTTCACGTTGACGCCGAAATCGTTCAGGTAGATCACGTGAATGACGATGTCCGGATCGATGCACTCAGCCAAGTCGAGATAACTGTGAAGTTGGCCATACGGCTCGGTGGCGGGCCAACCGAGGTTAATCGTTAACACCTCGCCAGGTATATCGTCCGCCAACATTCCTTCTAGCAGATGACAGAATGTTTCGTCGCGCTCCACCCCTAAACCATAAACGAATGAGTCCCCCAAGAAGGCAATCTGCATACACTCATCGTCAAAAGCAATCTCGTCCCACGGTTCGCGAATTCCCCAGGCGTTCACCGTGTGATCCACCTCTCGCATCGAAATCGGGACGTTCTCACGCCAGATACCGAATACACGGAACACAACCTCTGCCGCCAAAAACGCCAAAAGCACCGACATTCCCACGGAGGCAACGCGAAATCGCGCTATTCTGCGGGACCGCAACACCGCTTCATCTTGCTCACGCTCTTGGTAGCGTTTGCACGAGAAACCTGCCTGCCCGAATCGCCAAGCAACCAAGCACAAACGCCACTCGATATACGCTATCGCAACGACCGCCCCCACCCCCAGCCAAAGCAACGCGGACTGATCCAGGAGCACGACAATAAGAGGGTCAAGCCACAAGTTCAGCCAAGCGAACCAAAAACACGCCGGCAAAAACAGTGCAAAGGGCAAGGAAAAATGTGGACGCTGAATGTTCACAATGTATCAGTATAGAAGTGTGCCAGTCGCCACACCAGCACGCTTGCGAGGTTCCACTGCTAATGAAGAGTAAAAGTGGGAATCTGGTTGATCGTTCGCTTCGTTGCAGCGCCAGGGAGAGTCGACTTGTTAATACCCTTCGCTCACCAGGTTGCGATTCCAATTCGGAACCTCCACCACGACATCGCACTCGCCGCTGGGCACGCAGCAGCACGCAAGCCTGCTCATCGGCGTCAAACCCGGCGCATTGTCCAGCTCATCCTCTTCCTCTTCGGTGGTGCGATTCGTGGAAGCAAGTCCTTCCTTAACGATGATGTGGCATGTCGAACACGCGCAAAGCCCACCGCAGGCATGATCGATCGTTACCCCGTGGGCAAGGGCGACATCCAATACGCTCCCCGGCAAACCATGATCGCCATACGGAACGCGCAAAGGATCAACCTCCACCGTTACTCCTATCGGCAAAAACGTCAGTTTGTACACCTTCAATGGCTTGGAAGGTTCGCCTTGTCGAATATACGGATTGCGAGTGGTCATGGGATTGTCGACTTTCGAATAGTGATTGTCGATTGATCGCGCGACTCAGCAAGCTCAACTATCTTTGAGCGATTCCTTCACCGCAATCTCCGCCAGCGGCACGGTCTTGTGATTGAACTTCATGCGGGCTTTGTTGATCGCGTGTGGATCGTCACTGATTTTCGACAACTCTTTTAGTTCGTTTAGCTGCCTCGTTAGCTCATCCCGCTGTCCGGCAGGTAAAAGGTGGCCGTATTTTTGGATCATGCCCGACGCTTTGTTTAAATCGAATTCGACCGTCGTCCGTACATCCGCCAAATGATGCGCGCTCATGTCTTCGCGCGCGTGGGCAATCGCATCTTCCTGCAAGTGCTTCACTTCATCGCGCGTAAGCCCGTAGGATGGAACGATCTGCACGCTTGCGTTCTTACCACTCCGCTCTTCTACCGCGGTCACATCCAGGATCCCGTTCTGGTCGATCAGGAACGTCACTTTAATTTTCGGCAGCCCTGCCGGCATAGGCGGAATACCGCGCAGCTCGAAAACACCGAGAGAGCGACAGTCTTTCGCCATTTCCCGCTCCCCCTGCAGCACGTTGATTTTCACCGCCGTTTGGCCATCCTGGAAAGTCGTAAAATTCTCCGTCGCCTTGCAGGGAATACGAACGTTAGCCGGGATCAATTTCCCCATCGCCCCACCCATCGTCTCGATGCCGAGTGACAAGGGCGTGACATCGAACAGCAGCATGCCCCGTTGCGCTCCGCTAAGAATCGAAGCCTGCACCGCCGCTCCCATTGCCACAACGTGGTCCGGGTTGATCGCGGTGTAAGGCGCGCAGGCAAACGCTTCGGCAACTCGCTGGCGAATAAGTGGCACGCGAGTCGATCCGCCGACCATAACCACACGATCAATCTCATCCACACGCACCCGGGCGGCCTTGGCAGCCCGGCCGCATGCAGCGATGGTTCGCTCGATCAATGGTTCGATCATTCCCTCGAACTCGTCACGCCTGATGACCCGCCGGTACACATCCTTTGGCCCTATGGCGATTTCGACCTGTGCTTCGTCCGCATTACTCAGACGCACCTTGATTTCCTCAGCCAGCGTGCGGAGTTGTTGTTTGATGGTGGGCGTGGTGATATCTACCCCGAATTGCTTATGTACTTCGCGAATGAACAAATCGATGAGACAATGATCGAAGTCGTCCCCGCCGAGATGGGTATCACCATCTGTCGACAGCACTTCAAACATACCGTCTTCAATGCGCAAGATGGAAATGTCGAACGTTCCTCCACCCAGGTCGTAAACCGCAATCGTCGCCGTTTCCGCTCGATCGAGGCCATATGCCAAGGCTGCGGCAGTGGGCTCGTTGACGATTCGCACGACGTCGAGTCCAGCAATCAAGCCCGCGTCCCGTGTTGCCTGCCTTTGCGTGTCATCAAAATGAGCGGGTACAGTAATAACTGCCTTTGTCACCTCCCTGCCGAGGTAGCCTGTTGCGCGGCGTTTCAACTCGGCCAGGATCATCGCGCTGAGTTGCGGTGGGGTGTAAAACTTCTCGCCGATCACGACCGAGGCAACGTCGCGCTCCTCGATTTCACAGCCGCGACGCAAGACACGATAAGGAAGCCGTTTCGACTCCGCTCTAAGATCGCCAAACCCTCGCCCCATCAGCCGCTTGATGGAGTGAACGGTGGTTTCGGGTTTTTCGACAGCGTGCAGTCGCGCGGTATGGCCTACCGTTACGTCGCCACCACTCAAGTCGAAGCCGATCACAGAGGGAAGAATCACGTCTTCCGCGCCGGCCGGACCGTGGATTAGGTGCGGCCCGGCTTCATCCGCGTAAGCGACGAGCGAATTCGTTGTGCCAAGATCAATACCGACAATCGGTGCGTCGTTATCTGTCATGGTCAGTTTCCGAAGCAGGCATGAGTGGATCCGTTGCTACTTCGCTTGCGAGCGTATCGAAGTACTTGACGGCGTTGATGAGCAGACGAAGTGCGATTCGGTTCTTTTCACTACCTTCGTTGAGATAATCCGCCGACTTGGACATGTCCGCCAGCAGTTCCTCGCGGCGAGCGGCGATCTCGTCGCGTAGTCCGGTCAGAGCGATGAGGTCGCCCGATGCGTTCGCCCCTTCGATCCGCTCCCGCAATTCCATAACCTCCATAAGCACACCGTCCGGCACGCCGCGCTCGTCTTTGGCGCAGGGTCCGCCAGCCAAATGCAGCAGGTACGCCGCCCGTCTAGCGGGATCCTTCAGTGTCGTGATGGCATTGTTCAGGTCGGCGGAAAGCTTGGTTGCAAGGTTACGGACTTCCTCCGGCTGATCACAGAAACGATCAGGATGTACCTTGCGGACCACTGCACGAAACGAAGAGGTTAACGCCTTTTCGTCGAGGTCGAACCGGCGATCCAACCCCAGCAATTGAAAGTAGTCCACATCTTGCGGCAACGGAAACAATGCTCGACATCCGCTGCACAGAATCGGAGACTCGAGTGGTGATCGACAGGAATTGCAATGGGCGGGCAGCGTTGAAGCGCTCATAAGGATATGAATATCATCAAAAACAAACACGAAAAGGCGGCGCAACCACCGCCCACGTCAATTTCATTGTACAGGCGACGCGTATGCCTGCCTGCTCAGGACGAGCCACAAAATCCACTGTTGGAAGCGGCAACCTGGTTCGCCAGCTACGCCGAAAAGCTCGATCCACAGCCGCACGAACTCGTCGCATTCGGATTGTTGAACACAAACCCGCGCCCCATCATGCCATCCTTAAAATCGATCGTCGTCCCATTGAGATACAGATGGCTCTTGGGATCGCAAAGCAACTGCACGCCGTAAGAATCGAAAACCTCGTCGTTTTCGCCCTTGGCGTCGGACAAATCCAAAACGTACTCAAAGCCGCTGCAACCACCACCTTTAACGCTAACGCGCAAGAACTGCGGCGCTGGATCGCCCGCCTTCTGGGCTTCTTCCGCTTGTTCACCAATAACTCGCTGAATTTCCTCGGCTGCCTTTTCCGTAAGCGTGATCATCGTTCTAACTTTGCCTCACAAGAAAATAGTCGCGATCGAAGAGCGGTGCCTCGTATAACCGTCACCACCGCCCGACTCATGTTCATATCGTCTGCGGCACGCCTGAGGCGTACTTGTGGATTCTATGCGCCAAGCCCCCTGTTGGGGCAAGCTGTCGATTAACCACCGGCAGCGCCGTTCTTCTTTTTTTGGATGTCCGCGATGGCCGCCCGGATCGCGTCCTCAGCAAGCACACTGCAATGGATTTTTACCGGCGGCAAAGCCAGTTCTTCCACGATATCCGTATTCTTTATGGTTAGCGCTTCATCGATTGTCTTACCCTTGACCCATTCGGTTGCCAGTGAACTGCTGGCGATCGCGCTGCCGCAACCGAATGTTTTGAATTTGGCGTCCACGATCCGATCGTTTTCATCGACCTGTATCTGCAATTTCATTACGTCGCCGCATTCCGGCGCGCCCACAACGCCTGTACCCACGTTTTTGGCGTTTTTATCAAGAGCACCCACATTTCGCGGATTCCGATAATGATCGACGACTTTATCGCTGTATGGCATGGCGATCCTCTCTCAACTAGGTTCCGTCGCCCGTACGTCCCAACCCTGAAAAATTAGCAATTCTCATTCCTCGGTAACAAGCATCGGACTTAGGCTTTCCATTGCACCTTCGAGATGTCGATGCCCTCCTGGGCCATCTCGTACAACGGGCTAAGCTCCCGCAGCTTGTTTACCGCCTCAACCAATGCGTCTATCGCGAAAGTGATTTCTTCATCCGTATTGAATCTGCCCAGCGATATCCGAATCGAACTGTGAGCGATATCATCCCCCACTCCCATCGCCCGAAGCACGTAACTGGGTTCGAGCGAGGCGCTGGTGCAAGCGCT
This sequence comes from Phycisphaerae bacterium, assembly GCA_028282665.1. Classification (GTDB taxonomy): domain Bacteria; phylum Planctomycetota; class Phycisphaerae; order UBA1845; family UBA1845; genus JANQHN01. The sequence goes on from JANQHN010000182.1 coordinate 21,780, forward strand.
CCCGCTGCTGACGGCGATGTCGCTGATACCCATCATCAGGCTTTCGCCTTCGATGTACTTGAAGCTGACGTTCAATGTGTTGGGCAAACGGTGTGTTGGATGCCCATTGAGGGTAATCTCCGGAAGCCGGTCGTTCAGCCCGGCCCACAACCTGTCCCGCATTCCGGTAAGCCGTTCCCCCTCCTGTTTCATTTCCGAAAATGCAAGTTCCGCAGCCATTCCGCACCCAACGATACCGGGCACATTCAACGTCCCGCTGCGCATACCTCTCTCCTGCCCTCCGCCATAAACGACGGGTTGGAGCCGTACTCGCGGATTCCGCTTCCGCACAAACAATCCGCCAACGCCTTTCGGGCCGTAGACCTTGTGTGCCGACATGGTCAGCACGCTGATGTTCATCGCGTCCACGTCAATCGGCAACTTGCCAAACGCCTGCGTCGCATCGGTGTGGAACAACACACTGCGCTCTTTGCATGCCGCTCCGATCTCCTCGATGGGATGAACCGTACCGATTTCGTTGTTGGCGTACATGATCGAAACGAGCATCGTATCGTCGCGCAGTGCCTCTCGCACCTGATCGGCCGACACGCGCCCGGTCATGTCCGGATCAAGCCAAGTTACCTCGAATCCCTGAGTTTCGAGATACTTGCAAGGATCGACCACCGCCTTGTGTTCGGTCTTGCAAGTGATGATGTGCTTGTTCTTCTCGCCGTACATGCGAGCAGCACCGATGATCGCGATGTTATTGCCTTCCGTTGCACCGCTCGTCCAAAGGATCTCTGACGGATCGCATCCGATTACTGTGGCGAGTTGCTCCCTGCCCTTGTCCACCGCCTTCTCCGCAGTCCACCCGAACGCGTGGCTTTTGCTGGCGGCATTGCCGAACTGCCCCCGAAAATACGGGAGCATGGCTTCTAAAACGCGCGGATCGACGGGTGTCGTCGCGTTGTAATCCATGTAGATGGGCTTGTTCACCCGACGTCTCCTTGCCAGAGGTGTTACCGCTTACTGGTTAACTGCATTTCGTTTGAAGCTGCCCGTGTCTGGTTTCCCTCACAATCTTCGACAAGCTCCGCGAGCGTCAGACCGTCAAGAAACTCAATAACTCGAAGCTGAAGCTTGCCCACTGGAAACCGGATGGGGCAAGTACCTTCCATGCCGCAGGCCGGTTGTCGCGATTCCGTTTCCGTCATGCTTTCCCCCAGATGCGGAACGCATTGCACCAGTTGCAAAGGCCCCTCGACAGCGACAATCAATTGGCGAAGTGTGATCTGTTCCACAGGCCTGGCAAGCTGATATCCGCCTCTCGCACCGCGTACACTCACCACTAGCTCCGCCTGCGCGAGCTCTTTCATGACATTAGTCAACAACGGCACAGGTGCGTGATATTGCTCAGCAATCGACCGGGCACTGGCCAATCTGCCCGCCTGACGCGCCAAATGTGTCATCGCAATGAGAGCGTAATCCGTTTTTTTGGACAGCGAGAAGGTAGACAATCTCGATCTCCCGATCCGGTGTTATATAGCACCCTGATAGTGCCCTTTCAATATCGGTGCCAATCCGGTCGTTTGTCCAGGATTGATACGTTTCGACCTCACTCCGGACCATCGAGCTGCCCCTTAGCTGCGAATCGTGACCCACAACGCCTTAATCAAGTGATGCTGACAGCGTCAAGCGTAAATCCTGGAAATCCTAAGTGCAGTAATATAAAGGATATCGGGCGATTGGCATATGCAAAGTCACTCTATACGCTGGCCACCCGCTGTCAGTCTCGGCGCCAACCGGCATCCGATCAGAATAAGACTAGTTTTGTTAAAGAGGATCGGTTATGCCTGCGTATAGTTTCTATCGAGGAGCGATGCTTCCTCCGCAGGCGATAATCGTAACCGCTGACAGGTACGTACCTTGAGATACCAATCTACCGAAGCAGAATACGAAGCGTTGACAACGGGTTTAGCCTTGGTCGATCGTTCGCAACGTGGCTTTATCGAGGTTCGCGGAAAAGACCGGATCGAGTGGGCGCACGGCAAATCCACCAATACCGTAAAATCCCTCAAGCCAGGACAGGGCAATTACGCCTTTTTCCTCGATAACAAAGGCAGAATCCAATTCGAAGGACACCTCACGGTGAAACCTGAATCGGTTTGGCTCGACATTGAATCGGCAATAATGGATTCCGCGCTTGTTCACTTGAACAAGTACATCATTACCGAAGCCGTCGAGCTAATCGATCGCTCAGCAGATCAGGTCAGAATAGGACTGACCGGTGCGAAGCTGCCGGAAGCGTTGAAGGGGTACGTCGATTGCGATCTTTCGCAATTAGCCATCGGCTGGGTAGGCACGTTAAGCTTCGCCGAGCAATCGGTCGAATTCATCCGCACGGATTTCTGTGGTCCGATTGGTATTGAGTTTTTTGCTCCGTCCGACCAAGCCAAGGAATTGTGGAGCGCGCTAAGTGCACCTGACAGAGGGATTGGAGCAATACCCGCGGGTGATCAGGCAGTCGAAATGCTACGCATCGAATCGGGCATCCCCTGGTTTGGTCGCGACATCTCCAATAACACGCTACCGGAAGAAACCGGCCAATCGGATCGGGCGGTGAGCTTGAACAAAGGCTGCTTTCTTGGACACGAAGTTGTGGAGCGAATGCGGTCGCGCGGCATGCGAGCCCGACGTCTTATGGGTATACGGATTGCGTCCGAAGATCTTCCTCCGCGCGAAGCACCGCTACTCTCTTTTGCGGGTGAGGTAATCGGGCAAATCACCAGCATGTGCCATTCTGAGCAACTAAAGGCAGTCATTGCTCTTGGCTATGTGAAAACAGGTGACGACAACGACGGTAAGTCCATCCGGGTGCAATGGCCCAATCACGCCTGCGAAGCGACGCTGGTGGAATTACCTTTCGTGTAGCGCGCGTCGCGTTTGTTCAACTCCTTTTTTGTTGCCTTATCTTTCGATGGGCATTAGGCTTGCAACCGGTCGGTATAGTCGGGCACGATCGTATCCACTCGCATGCCTGACCGTTTCCAACTACATACCTAATAAGAGGATAAACTACATGGCGGATGTGAATGACTACTCGCTCGCCCGTCTGAAAAAACTGGTTCGTGAGATTCCGGATTTTCCTCATCCTGGGATCCTGTTTCGCGATATCACACCGTTGTTGCGTGACCCAGGAGGGCTCTCTTTGGCGATGGAACTCATGGCCCAGCCGTACCGCGATCAGCGCGTGGATGTCGTCGCGGGAGCGGAATCGCGCGGGTTCATTTTCGCGATGGCAGTCGCCTCGAAACTCTCCGCCGGATTCGTCCCGATCCGCAAGCCGGGCCGGCTCCCGGCCAAGGCACGCAGCGCCGACTATTCCCTCGAATACGGCAAAAATAGCCTCGAAATCCACGAAGACGCAATCAGCCCCGGCAATCGCGTGCTGCTAGTGGACGACCTGCTCGCAACCGGTGGGACGATGGGGGCTTGTTGCAAGCTGGTGGAGGAACTGGGCGGCGAAGTGGTTGGAACAGCCTTTCTGATTGAGCTTCGTTACCTCAATGGCCGAAATTTACTGCAAGGTCGCAATATCTACACCGTCTTGCAGTACGATTAGTTTATGTAAGTGTCCGGATGGTGTGAATGCCTAAGAGCAACCAGACCACAGAAACGTTCGGGCCGTCGGCATGACAATCGAGCGGGCAAAATCGATTGAAGATCGAACGCAGGCACATTCTGAAAGGTAGCATCGTCGGCATCGCTCTTACCGGCGCGGGCCTGCTGCTGGGCATGGATACGTTCGTTACGCCGAAGGCATTGCCGGAAGGTATGCTCCCTGAAGCACCACAGCGCTGCCTCGCGCTCTTTCTGATTTGCGTCTCGCTCTGGTTCACTAACATGGTTCACCCCGCCGCGGTGGGACTCCTCGCCATCGCCATGTTGCCGCTGTTGGGCATCATCGCTCCCGATCGCGCCTTCGCCCTGTTTGGCAACAGCGCTGTGTTTTTTATGCTTGGCGTGTTTTTGATGGCGGCGGCGAGTATTTCGACTGGTCTGTCAAAGCGAATCACCTTGCTTGCGCTACAGCGGTTCGACAAAAGGCCTGCCTTGCTGGTCAGCGGTGTCGCAGTTTCGTCCGCGTTTCTCGCATTGTGGATGCCCGAGCATGCAGTCGCGGCGATGATCTACCCGATCATTGTGGAAACCGTCGAGTCGCTCAGGCTCAAAAAAGAACACCCTTACGCTCAGAAACTTTTCTTCGCTCTCGCCTGGGGAGCGATCATCGGCGGCGTGGGTACGTTCCTCGGCGGAGCGCGAGCGCCGCTCGCCCTTAGTCTGCTTCGTCAAAGTTACCCCGAACAAAATATCAGTTTCGGATTCTGGATGGCGGCGGCGATGCCTGTAGTGATCTTAATGGTACTTGCTGCGGTCATGATGCTGAGGTTCCGCATCCCCGACGACATCGAAGACATCAAGCCCGCCACCGCCATGCTGGACACGCGCGTCCGCAAACTCGGGCCAATGTCAGGCCCGGAACTGCGACTTGCCCTCCTCGCGGCGGGAGTCATTCTCTGTTGGATTACCCTGGGGCACTCCTATGACCTCGCGGTGATCTCCATCATCGGCGCGACACTCCTTTTCATGCTTCGTATCGTGACGTGGAAACAGGTGCAAGGGTACGTCAACTGGGGTGTCTTGGTCATGTACGGCGGGGCGGTAGCGCTTGGCAAAGCCCTGACCGATACCCACGCAATGCAGTGGCTTGCTCATGAAGTGATTAACCCGACTGTGCCGGCGATCCTCATTATTGTGCTCCTCGTCGCAGCATCCAACATCTTGACCGAGGGCATCTCCAACGCCGCCGCAGTCGCGGTCCTCTTGCCGATTGGCTTTTCGTTGGGAGATATCGCGGGCATCGACCCGATTGTAGTCACCATGACCGTGACGATTCCCGCCGGCTTGGCTTTCCTCCTGCCGATCAGTTCGCCGCCCAACGCAATCAGCTACTCGGCCGGTCATTACGGTCAGCGGATGATGTTCCACATGGGTTGGCCTATGTCGTTGACGGCGTTTGTTGTCGTGGTGGCGGTGATTCTGCTATGGTGGCCTGTGCTCGGATTGAAAGTTTGGTGATATCTTGAAAGACGCATTTACCATCTGGTTCACAGGCCCGACGCGCTCGGGAAAGTCCGCCATCGGCGAGTGGGTAGCCCAACTATTGCGCGCTCGCCAGTACCACGTCGAGATCATCGACTCAGGTCGAATTCGCAAACAAATCAACCGTGACCTGGGCTTCACCAAGGCGGAGATTACGACGAACATCCTGCGTATCGGTTACGATTGCAAAATTCTCAACCGCAACGGTGTGGTCGCAATTGTGGTTGCGGTTTCACCGTTTCGGGAAGCGCGAGACGCGGTACGCGAGCAGGTGGGCGAATTCATCGAGGTGTACTGCGATTGTCCGGTTGAGGAGTTGATGAAACGCGACACGTCCGGCCTGTTGCAGCAGGCGAAGGAAGGCGGAGTGCAAAACGTCGCAGGTATCAACGCCCCCTACGAAGAACCTTTCAAACCCGAGGTCCACCTCCGTACCAGCGAGATGACCATTGAAGAGGCCGCAAACCTGGTGATCACGACGCTCGAACTACTAGAAAAAGTCGACCGCATCGAACCCTCAGCCTACACACCAGAAGAAGAAGAGATGATTCGCAAACGACTGACGGACTTGGGATACTTAGAATAGGTCAGTCAACCCATCGCGCGGAACAAAACCACCGCAAAGACGGAGATGCGCGCAGCGGCATGACCGCGCCTTCCGGAGGCGAAACAGCCATTGACTATAGCAGTTTCAATCCGAACGTAGCGTTGAATGTCGACTTTCCGGCAGTACAAAACACGGTGCCAAACGCTTCACCTGGTTAGAGCTTGCTCTAGTCATTTCCGCAAAAGTGAAAATGACGACGAAGTGAGAATTGGCTGGCGGTTGATACCGGATCGCTTAACGCACAACTATCCACAGAACCGCCTGCCGTTTTGCACGTATGATCGTTAGACACGATTACTGCGCGGTTGCGCGTACTCCGGTATCGGCGTGTCGATGCAGTACGGCGGCGCTTCCCGCAACATCTCCATCAACGAGCAAACGTACGAGGACACAACACATGAAGCCCTTTCTTCCACGCGAAATGCGTGAGCCGCCCAGGTTGCCATCTCGCCTGGATCATCCGCCGGCAACGCCAAAGCACGTCCTCCTGCTGATTCCATTTTATCCAAAGGATCCATACGGCAGTTTTGGAAAACACGTACTCACGCCGTCGCAGGCACTGACGTCAATCGCCGCGGCGACGCCATCTGACTGGTCGGTTTCCTATTGGGACGAGAATCTCCTGCAAGGCCCGCCACCAGTCAGTCCCATGCCCCAAGTCGTGGGGATAACCGTGCATCTGACTTTCGCACGACGCACGTATGAGCTGGCCGCGTGGTATCGCGAGCGTGGAGCGATCGTCGTACTTGGCGGCCCGCATGTCACGGCCTGTGAAGAAGAGGCTGCCCCTCATGCCAACGCCGTTGTTCACGGAGAAGGCGCACAGGTCTGGCCTCGGCTTCTCCGCGATGTGGAACAGTCCACCCTGAAAACCGCTTATCGAGGTTCTTACAAGCGTCCTTTTCGCAAATCCCCGTTACCCCGCCGGAGCGTGCTGCCAAGAGCCCTGTTCCTGACAACCAGCAGCCTCATCGCAACGCGCGGTTGCCACAACCGGTGCGACTTCTGCTTCCTGTCGACATCGGGCATGCTTACTCCCTATCAACGCCGTGACGTGGCTGACGTGGTGGAGGACTTCGCAAGTGATGACCAGCCGTATGGCGTGTTCACGGATAACAACCTTGGATCCGATCGTCAGTATCTGCGTGAACTGTGTGAAGGGCTGCGTCCGCTGGACAAAATCTGGAGTGCAGCTGTTTCGTTGGACGTGACCGACGATGTGTCGCTCGTGCGCGAGATGGCGCTGGCTGGCTGCACGGGCGTATTCGTGGGTTTCGAGTCACTGTGGCACGAAAATCTGCGCGACGTGGGCAAACGCTGCTCCGATCCCGCGGACTATGGACGCCGCGTGCGCATATTTCGCAACCACGGCATTCAAGTCAACGGCAGCTTCGTTTTCGGCTTCGATCATGACACAGAAGATGTTTTCAATCGAACTGTGGATTGGATCGAGCAACATCGCCTGGAATGCGCGACGTTTCACATTTTGACTCCGTACCCAGGAACGCCACTCTTCGACCGGTTGGAATACGAAGGGCGAATCTTGCACCGAAATTGGGATTTGTACGATACAGCCCACGCAGTGTTTCGACCGGCGCGCATGTCATGCGAAAAACTGGAAGAGGGCTACGCTTGGTGCTATCAACGGTTGTTTTCCCACGCATCGATCTGGCGTCGCAGACCCGAGGACATACGAAGCGTAGCGCCCTATCTAGCGATGAGCTACCTGTACAAGAAATCGAATTTCCTTTGGCGCTTTCTGATTCGGCACCGGTTGACTGCAGCGGTTTGGCGACCACTGGTGGAAGTGACCCGCCGGCGACATTTGCGGTGTCGAAAAAAACTTGCCGCTTCGATGGGGGCGAATACGGTGGGCGTCGGAAATGTTGTTAGCGCCGGGGTATAAGTAAGATATTGTCGGTAAGGTACTTTCTACTCACCGGAAGGAAATCCACCGTTGCCCTGCGACGTCTCTGGTTCGCCGTTTTTTCTTCCACACGGCTTAAAAGCGTTTGTTTAGCCGTTTCGATTATCTTGACTTTTGGCATATCGGCTTTCCTTACGCCAATTCCACCAACGGTCCAGCCAAGGCTTCGAAATCATCCAGAACACCGCGGTCGCCGCTTTGGATCATAGCGATGTTGGTTTGGATCATAAGCCGATTATTGGTGATGAAGCGGCGGGCGATGTGTTTTTTGTGGTCGCAGGTTTCCGCATGCCGCAGGAAAAGATGCCCCACCAGCACCGCAATGGCGCTATCCACTAGCTTCCGACCATAAAGATCCATGTACTCCGTGCCGCGTTCCTTCACCGCGGCGATACCGGCGATGACCTGTTCTTTGCCCTCGTCGAGCACTGTCTTGAGTTCACCCAGTGCGGCGTCTTTGTATTCGTGTTCCTCGTACACCGCGACGCGTTTTTCGAACGCACCACTGCACACACCGCGCACCGCTGCAACGATCTGAAGCTGGCTCGTACCTTCGTAAATGGAGGTGATACGCGCGTCGCGCAGATACCGCTCGACCGGATAATCCCTCATGTAACCCGAACCCCCGAGTACCTGAAGGGCGTCATTCGCCACCGCGATGGACATCTCGGAAGCGTAGTATTTGCTCATGGGCGTGAGCATGCCGTTTAGGCGCTTAAGTTCTTTGCTGAGTTTCTTTCGTCGCTTGACCTCGTCCTTGTCCTTAGGCGGGTTTATCTCGAGCACGCGCAGATTGTTGTTCTCGAGATCGGTGACGTAAGCGGTCTCGTAAGTGAGCGTACGAGCGGCTTCGATCGCCATGCGCATGTTCACCACCATTTCCGCAACAGCAGGCAACCGTTCGATAGCAACGCCGAACTGCTTGCGCTTGCGGGCGTAGTCCCGCGCAACGCGGTACGCAGCTTCCGCGACACCCAACGCCTGCCCCGCCACGCCCAGCCGCGCACCGTTCATCAGGCTCATCACGTAACGAATCAAACCAAGTTGTCGCTCGCCGATCAGCTTCGCCGGCGCGTCGTCATAGACGAGTTCGCACGTCGGAGAACCGTGGATGCCGAGTTTTTCCTCAAGGTGACGCACACGAATGCGCGGGCCTCGCTCGGACAGGAATAGGCTCAGGCCTCGACCATCCTTAATGTCCGGCTCGCTGCGGGCGAGAGTCAACAAAATCTCACCGCAACCGTTGGTAATAAAACGTTTCACGCCGTTTAAACGCCACTGCCCGTCATCGTCCTGCCAAGCACGCAGGCTTACCGCCTGAAGATCGCTGCCCGCGTCGGGCTCCGTAAGAACCATCGCGCCGGTCACTTCGCCTTTCGAGAATCGCGGTAAGTATTCCGCGCGAATTTCGTCATCGGCGAATGCGTAGATCGTCTCGGCGATGCCCTGCAAGCCGAAGAGATTCATCAGCGAGGTGTCTGCGCGGGAGATCATTTCGATGGCCATGGTGTAGACCACGTTGGGGCAATTCAGTCCGCCGTAGTCGCGCGGCAGGGTGAAACCCATCAGGTCCGCCTTGGCAAGAACGTCGAGATTCGCCTGGACCGCTTCACCGAGCGTAACCGTACCGTCTTCGTTGAGGGTGTTGCCCTTTTGGTCGACCTCTTCAGCGCGCGGAGCGATGTGATTCGCCGCGACGTCACCGACAATCTCAAGGATTCGACGGTAGTTGTCCACGGCGTCTTCCGCGTCTTGCGGCGCGTACTCCGCACCGAGCCCGCTGCCGCTTTCAAAATTATCCTCCTGCACCGCAGCCAGCGCCTCGAGGTCCATGTGTAAGAAGAGGAATTGAATGTCGTCGTTATCGGTGAAGTAATTAGCCATGGCTTTGTGCAATCTCGGTTTCAATCCGCTGCGAATGCCCGGAGCATCGATCCCGGAAAATTTCCAATCTTCATTCCCACGCCGACCGATCAGCCTCGCCAATCGCAGGGACCTGGGGTGGAGCCGTCCGCTTTTGTCGCCGGGCTCGCGCCTTGTCGCTCTAACTCAGTAGGCGTCCTTTCGCCAACTGCCACTGTCTCCAGCAGTGGTCACTTTCTCCTTACGCGCGCTCCTTGATTGCTCGGATCATCATGGGGATCGTCTTGTTCAAATCGCCCACGATACCGTAATGAGCAACGGAAAAAATGGGCGCCTCCGCATCCCAGTTGAGCGCGATAATCTTCGCTGATTCTTCCATGCCCGCACGATGCTGCACCGCGCCGCTAATGCCGCACGCGATGTACAAAGCAGGCCTAACCGTCGTACCGGTTTGGCCGATTTGATAATCCTTGCCGATAAATCCGCCGTCCACCGCCGCCCGCGACGCCCCGACTGCTCCACCAATTGCGCCCGCGAGATCGTGAATCAACTGGAAGTTGTCCTTGCTGCCCACGCCCCCGCCGCCTGCAACGATGACGCGAGCGCCTTTCAGGTTGACCTTACGTTCCTCGCGATGGCGCTCGATCAATCGCACGGCGAGGTCGAAGTCGTCCAACTCAACTTTTTTCTCGATGATTTCACCGCGTCGCCTCGGGTCGCCCTCGCCCATACGCATGACACCCTCGCGCACCGTCGCCATCTGAGGCCAACGATCGTAGTTAATGATCGTAGCGATGATGTTGCCGCCGAATGCGGGGCGTATCTGCAAAAAGAGGTTTTTATAGTCCGTTTTGGTTTTGCCGTCACGGTAGTCGCCGATGTCCAAGTCGGTGCAGTCAGCCGTAAGACCCGCCTTCATCGCCGAGGCAACACGCGGCGCAAGGTCACGGCCGAGTGGGGTCGCGCCGTAAATCACGATCTGCGGCTTGTGCTCGGCAATCAACTCGCACATTGCTTTAGCGTAGGGCTGAGTGCGGTAATGTTCGAGGCGTGTATCGTGAACGTAGTAGACCTTGTCCACACCGTGCGCGATCAGTCGATACGACAACTCTCGTACGTTCCAACCGGCGAGCACCGCACCGACCTTCACGCCAAGCCTGTCTGCAAGCTCCCGCGCTTTTGAGCAAATTTCGAGCGAAACGTCGTTTAGACTCTCGTCTTCTTGCTCCGCAAAAATCCAAACCTCACCTTTGGGATTGGGATCAATCATTTGATTACCTTCGTTAAGGTAGCTGCAATCTAACAAAGCTGTCAGCTTTCAGTTCACAACAGCATAAAAAAAGCGACTAGCCCAGCGTGTGATCTTCGATCAGACCATGAATCATCTCGCGAATACCCTCCTCAGTGGGTTCAACCTTAGTGAAGCCCTCCTTCGTCAGTACGATCGATTGCACGCGGTGAACTTTCGTGGGTGACCCCGACATGCCACACCACGTCAAGTCCGCCCCAACATCATCCAAGTCCCATTGTTCGATCGCGAGATCCTTAACACGCAGTTTTTCCAACCGTTTCGTCACCTCCGTCTGAACTGCGTCGGCATCCGCGTCCGCCATCTCTGCCTTGAGATTCCGTGCCAGTTCCATCGCGCTGCGGGCGCGCTTGAACTGCATCACCCGCCGGGCCGCAGCAGGCCTGGGTGTGTTGGCAGTGTCAAGCACGGTCACTACCGCCGGAAGCGGCGTATCCAGAACCTCCCAGCCGTTGCCTACATCTCGACGCAACCGGGCGCGCTCCGCTTCCAGTGACACCACATCCTCAAAGTACGTTATCTGTGGCAGGTTCAATTTCTCGGCGAGTTGCGGGCCGACTTGTGCGG
>JANQHN010000276.1 GCA_028282665.1 Phycisphaerae bacterium
GCATCGAGTTGATCCACCATCGTGTTGAGGGGGTTTTTCAGGTCGAGAATTTCACCCTTTGCGTCAACCGTGATTCTCTTGGCCAAATCGCCTTCCGCAACCGCCGTAGCCACTTCGGCGATATTACGCACCTGGCCTGTAAGGTTGTTGGCCATCTGATTGACGTTGTCGGTCAGTTCCTTCCATGTGCCGGAAACATCTTTTACCTCGGCCTGGCCGCCGAGAATGCCATCGGTTCCAACATCCCACGCCATTCGCGTGACTTCGGAAGCAAATGCGTTGAGCGTATCCACCATTTGGTTGATCGTGTTTTTAAGAGCGAGTACTTCGCCTTTCGCGTCGACCGTGATTTTTCTGGAGAGATCGCCATCGGCAATCGCCGTAGCCACTTCCGCGATGTTGCGTACCTGATTAGTAAGGTTCGCCGCCATCTGATTGACATTATCAGTCAACTCTTTCCATACACCGGAGACACCTTTGACTTCGGCTTGAACGCCTAGTGTCCCTTCGGTGCCAACTAAGCGAGCCACGCGCGTCACTTCGGTTTGGTAAGATTGCAGGCGATCCACCATGGCGTTGATGGTGTCTTTAAGTGTGAGAACTTCGCCTTTCGCGTCGACCGTGATTTTTCTGGAGAGATCGCCGTCGGCAATCGCCGTGGCCACTTCCGCGATATTGCGTACCTGATCGGTAAGGTTGCTGGCCATTGAGTTAACGTTTTCAGTCAAATCACGCCAGATACCCGATACGCCCCTGACTTCAGCCTGGCCACCCAACACGCCTTCCGTACCTACCTCACGAGCCAAGCGTGTAACCTCGTCGCCGAAAGAACCGAGCTGATCGACCATCGTGTTGATGGTGTCTTTCAACTCAAGGACTTCGCCTTTCGCATCGACGGTGATTTTTTTGGTCAAATCGCCTTCGGCAACCGCTGTGGCAACTTGAGCAATGTTACGGACTTGGTTGGTGAGATTGTCCGCCATGGAATTGACGTTGTTGGTCAAATCGCGCCAGGTGCCGGCGACCCCTTTGACTTGAGCCGATCCACCCAACACGCCGTCGGTGCCTACTTCGCGAGCTACGCGGGTCACTTCGTCCGCAAATGAACCGAGCTGATCCACCATGGTGTTAATGGTGTTTTTAAGTTCAAGAATTTCTCCGCGGACTTCGACGGTAACCTTTTTAGTTAAATCCCCTTGGGCAACGGCAGTCGTAACCTGGGCAACATCCCGAACTTGATTCGTCAAGTTGTCGGCCATGAGGTTGACGTTGTCGGTCAGCTCTTTCCACGTTCCGGAAACGCCTTTGAGCCTGGCTTGAGCCCCCAATTTACCTTCGACGCCAACTTCGCGCGCAACGCGCGTCACTTCCGAACTGAAAAGACCGAGTTGCTCCACCATGCCGTTGACGATTTTGGCGTAACGCAAAAAATCGCCGCGCAGCGGAACGTCTCCCATCTGCGGATCGATGACCTGTGTCAGATCACCTTTACTCACTGCCGCGATCACGCGCGCCATCTCGGCAGAATGCAGCGTCACTTTCTCAATCATTGCGTTGGTGGCATCGACCTTGCTCGACCATGCACCGCGCCTGCCAGCGCGAGGAATCCGCGCTTTTGTTAGTCCTTCACCGATAGCCGTGGCGAGTGCTTGCATATCCTCGGTAAATGCCTGGTTGATCTCGGCGACACCGTTAAAGGCCTCGGCGATTTGGCCGTCGATACCGGTCAATCCATCAGGAAGCCGAACTTCGAAATTGCCGCGTTTGACCGCCTTTAAGGCAGCCAAAAGGGCCTTCGGTTCAAGTTTTTCCACGCTGTTTTTAGGAGATTGTCGTTGTGCAGACATGGTTCTTCCAGGTTATCTGATTTCAGCTAACCATACTCAGTACTAGAGTAAACCATGTCAAGATTTAAAAAAAAGACCAGGATTTCAACACCATAGTGATAAAGTTAATTGAATAGAGAAAATAGGTCACAGGAAACTTTCCCGTTTAAGGTAATTATGCAGATTGAATTCAGGCATACCCCTAATTTGAAAGACGAAAAACAAGGGTTAACACCTATTATTATTGCGGTCAATCTCGTCAAATGAATTGATTTAGAAGATAGAAAATTGTGCTAGTATGCGCAAAATTGATTCAGCACCGGATTGTTTTATGGTGGCTCTATTCTGACAGCGACCGCCTAAAGTACTACTGCCATGCATCCTTGATGGTGGCTTAAAAATTCACCGTATGTGCGGGATCGTTTCCCTGCTGGAAAGTTCTGATATGGTTGGCGACACCAAAGTCGGTAGCTTCGCCATCGTCGTCGGTTACATGAACGGACCAGAAGAATTTCTCGGGAATGATGAACTTCGACGGTCACGACGACATGGACCTAGCTGCCATTGCTGCCCTGCGAACTAGTTTGAGGTATCCACAAATAATTGATCGCAAAGCGATATACCATACCTTACGCAAAAACACCCCCCAATGCGAAGAACGGCCCTTACGACATCAAAACGCGGCTTCTTAATCCATATCTGGTCGGTGAATTACTCCAAACAATTTTAAATCATCGAAAAATATAGCAATACGAAATCCCGGACCCTGGCTTGGAATTGAGCCGGTGAGTGCTGAGAACATTCGCGGAAACCGGTTCGTTCCGAACAGCAGTATGCAATTCGCTCATTCCAATCGAACCACAACACGGCTCCTCGTCGGCCCGTTACTCGCCCTCCTACGCTCTGCGCAGATTTCTCGGAGAGGGTCATTGACAAATAAGTATTTAGCAGCTAAACACAGGCAGTATGGATAATAGGTACACTAAGCTGATTGAACAAATCCAGCGTATCGGCAGTGGATTCGACGCCCTCAAAAAGGGGCCTTTGTTTCGTTACCAGGGTGTGGCGCTGTACTCCTCAGAAATCCACCTGATGAATACAGTCACCAACAATCCGGATGTCAACGCCACGGGCATCGCGAAAATCCTGGGGCTGACAAAAGGCGCCGTCTCACAGACGCTCAGCAAGCTTGAGGCGAAAGGGATCTTCGGCAAGGAAAACGATCCCAGCTACAAAAATGAGTTGAAGATATGGCTGACGCCTTTTGGCGTTTCCGCCTTGAAAGCGTTCCACAAGCAATTCGCCCACCAATGGAGCGAGTTCAGTGAATTCCTCGACGCTCTGTCCGACGAAGAGCGCGGCGTGATCAGCAGGTTCCTGAGTGAACTCAACGACTTTCTCGGGTCGCTGAGATAGCGCAGATCTACCACAACAGGGTTCTTTTTATTACTAGTTTTGACGAAAGGAGCGATGATGGATACGAGCAGATCAGACGCAATGGCGAAAGCATTTTTGGCGAAAGGACATCCGTACAAGCGAAAGATTCAAGTGACCGAGCATCTATTCCACGCTTCGCCAGAAGTGGTCTTTGAGCAGTTGTGCCCTACGAGAGAAGCAGATTGGATTGAGGGCTGGAAGGCTGATCTCATCTACACCACAACCGGTTACATGCAAGAAGGCTGCATCTTCACCACGCCTCCTTCCAACGTCCTCGGGCCTGGCGTGTGGGTCGTAGTTCGTTCCGAGCCCAATAAGTTGCTGGATGTTGTGAGGATCATTGAGGAATGTGTCGTGGAGCATTTCACGATCACCTTGGTGGACAACGACGATGGCACGTGCACAGGCACGTGGACTTTGCGGTTCACCGCTTTGAACGAGCGCGGCAACGCCATCGTGAACGACATCCCGGAAGAGGATCCGTCGTTCACGAGAGTCCTCTCTGGGCTGGAGCACTTTGTCACCACGGGCTCGATGTTGCCCACCAGCGAGTCGCACATCAGAGATCCCATGGAAAGGGACTAAGTTGCCAACCTCGCGGGTACGAGGCGTAGGCGGTTGCACCGGCACACTCCCCCAAAGTGCCGCTACCGGACAACCTGGAGTCGCAGGAGCTTGCCGGTGCCGCCGAGAGCTGGGGACGCCATTCCCCAGTGGCAGGCTGGTGAATGTTCCGTATTGTTCGCAGGTCCAGAGGAGGCGTGGTCATGGATGACATTCGCTGAATTCACAATGGACATTGTTCACGAAACTCCGTTTCGCAATAATGAAAGAGCGAAACACTGTTTCGCCGCTTCGGAAACGTACAACGCGTACCCGAACTCCGGCGCGACTATCGCGACATGACGGTCATGATCTTCGGTGATGTGTCCGCATTCGATGGCATCGTGGAGACGCTTCGACACCTGGAAACCGAGATCAATGCCGGCGCGGATGGCTGATCGCGCGAGGGACGATGGTGGATGATGAAATGGCGAGCAAAGGCCGCAAGCTGACACGTACGGCACTCAAGCAACTGACTGACGAACGGTCGTGGGAACGCGGCGAGAAGTATTTTGAAGGCGGCGCCGTGAATGCGTTGCTCGAAGACGGCAATGTCGTTCACGCCAAGGTCCGGGGGCAGCGCAGCTACCGTGTGCGGCTGTACGTTGAAAATGGCGAATGGGACGGCGAATGCTCCTGCCCGATGGGTGACGCCGGCGTGTTCTGCAAACACTGTGTCGCCGCCGGTCTGGCCTACGTCAACGCCGGGCTGTTTGCCGAGAAGCACGCACGCCAGCGCGAGACTCCGTTGGGGCAAAACCGGGGACGCAAAGAAAATCGCCCAGGCGTGACACTGGACGATCTGCGGCAGTTTCTCTTCACACAGCACACCGAGGAACTGGTTCACATCATCATGCAGCAGGCATTGGAGGACGACCGCTTGCGCGAGTCGTTACTGATGAAAGTCGCACGGCAAGAACCGGACGACCTCAACGTCGCGACTTTTCGAAATGCAATCGACAGCGCCACGGATGCCGACGGGTTCGCGGACTACAACTCGGCCTACGGCTTTGCGTGTGGTATCGAGGAGGTCATCGACTCAGTCGCACTGCCCCTCGTCCAGGAGCA
>JANQHN010000295.1 GCA_028282665.1 Phycisphaerae bacterium
AAACCCAAAAAAGTACCAAAAGCCGCATTGCCAAAAATAGCTGGGAAGGCGTGGATGAGGTGTTGTTCGAGCGTTTGCGGCAGTTACGGAAGGAACTCGCGCAGGAAGCGAACGTGCCCGCCTATGTTATATTCGGCGACGCGACCCTACGCGATATGGCTCGGAAAAAGCCCACGACCGAGGCGGAATTCCTGCAAGTGCACGGTGTGGGCAAAATCAAGGCGAGTCGCTTTTCGGAGGCATTTCTTGCGGCAATCGATTGATCGTTCGAAGTGCGGTTCATAATAACCGTAGGAGTTTTATCGTGGCTAAGACTTGGAAACTCGCTGAAGGAAAAACGTGGCGTTCCAAACTCGAAGAAGTGCATCCCAGCCACGGGAAGATTGTGCCTGTCCCCGAGTCCATGCAAAAGACTTATGGCCAAGGTACGATGGTCGTCCCCAAACCTAGAGACGTCGACACTGCAATACGCAAAATACGAAAAGGCAAACTTACGACGGTGCGGCTGTTACGCGCCAAACTCGCAGATGCGGCAGGGGCGGATCACGCCTGCCCTTTCACCACGGGCGTCTTCCTTAAAATCATCGCCAACGCCGCGGAGGAAGCCCGAGTTGAAGGAAAGCAGCGAATTACGCCTTATTGGCGGGTGCTCAAGGACGACGGATCTTTGAATGGGAAGTATCCTGGTGGGGTGGTGGCTCAGGCTTTGGCTCTTAGCCGTGAAGGTCACGTTGTCGAACCTAACAAGAGCGGAACGAAATTTCGCGTCGTGGACTACCACGCACGGCTTACCAAGTAGGGCGTCAAAGACCGGTCAACGAATTCACGCCGATTTCTGCTGAGTGGCGCGCATTGTGCTTGCAGTTTCTACCTCGTTGGACTGGTCTTGCGGTCTATTAGTGCAGCCAGCAGGTTCTTTCCGAAGGTTGGGAGCAGGTGAAAATGGCGTTCTGGCGAATCGCTCTAGGCCTTGTGGTGGCAGCGCAGCTTGCATCTGCGCCGGTCCGCGCACAGCAGGTCGACGGTGAACAACCGCCGGCAGTTTGCAATCCAAAAGACAGTTCAGTGAATTCGCCGCAGGATGAAAAAACTGTCCTACAGGACGACGCGCCGGGTTCTTGCATACGTACCAGGATCAAAGAGCCGGCAGGTTGGTTTTCGTGGGGATTCGACATCCGTTTGCGTGAGACTTACATGAACAATGTAGCCACGCTGAACAGCAAAGATCCCAATCACGAAACGCACTGGCAGCGACAGCGCCTTCGCCTCTGGACGACCATGACGCTACTGGAGGATGTTGAGTTCAATCTGCGCGTCGCGTGGGAAGGTAAGCATTTCGACAAGCCGGCAGCTCGCGAGAATTGGCAGCCGACGTCGACCGTGTTCGATCGATTGAATCTCAAACTGAGCGACATCGCAGGAAGCGGGTTGACGCTAACGGTTGGTCGACAGGAATTGATGTTTGGAGATCGATGGCTTGTCTTGGACGGCACTCCGCTGGATGGTTCGACGACCGCGTACTTCGACGCGGTACGCCTCACGCTCTCTTTCGATGAAACTTCTACAGACGTGGATCTGGTGTTTATCGACCAGGATGCGTCGCAGGAACACTGGGTTGGGCCCGTCGTCGACGAGGAGCGATTCATTCTCGAACACAATGAGACTGGTGTTATAGTATGGGTGTCGAATCGTTCGTTTGAAGAAACGCAAATTGACGGTTACTTCATTTACACACGCCGCAAGCCCGTGCTCGCCAATGGTGATCAGGCTGAAATCTATACGTTGGGGGCACGATGTGAACATCAATTTAGCGATCGCCTTTCCGGGAGGGTGAACCTTGCTGGGCAGTTCGGCCGCAAAAACGGCGAGCGTCAATGCGGATTAGGTGTGCTTTCGCGTTTATCCTACCAACTTCAGGATGAACTGGAGAGTGAATTGTACGTTGATTATGAATTCCTCTCAGGCGACAAGCCGGGCACTGAGGCGAATGAGGGTTTCGATGTTTTGTGGGGGCGCTGGCCTAGATTCAGTGATTTATACCTTTATACCTTTATAGGTGAAACACGTATTGGCGACTACACGAACCTGCATCGCATCTCATGCGGGTGGTCAGGCAGGCCGAGCGGGAAACTGGGTTTGAAAGCCAATTACCATCTGCTCTTTGCCGATCAATCGACCTTCGAGGCGTTCTCCGGCTTTAGCGAGAGCGGTTGTTTTCGCGGTCAGTTGCTGGTCTCGGAGTTGTCATACCGGTTCAATGAACAGCTTTCAGGTCGGCTAACCGGAGAAGCGTTCTTTCCGGGCGACTACTACTCCAACGAACGGAACGACCCGGCAGTGTTTTTGCGTGCCGAGGTTTCGTTTCGGTTTTAATTAGTGACGCAACGCATTGCGACTTTCTGGAATAGTCGTTTCTTGAGTTTGTCGAGCAGCGGAATCGGTTAGTCGCATGACCGTGCAGGCCGATTTGGATAAACGGGAGCAATCGCATGACCGTCAAGACGATCGTCCTCGTGTTGTACGCTATCATGATCGGTGCCGTGGGTATTGTGGGGATGCGACGGACAAAGTCCTTTTCCGATTTTTTCCTGGGAGGTCAAGGGATTGGTCCGTGGATGACCGCGTTTACTTACGCCGCCTCTTACTTCTCTGCCGTTTTGTTCATTGGTTTTGCCGGCAAGATCGGTTGGGCGTTTGGATACTCGGGACTTTGGATCGCGGCAGGAAATGCGTTGATTGGCGTGTTGGGTGTATGGTGGTTTTTGGGGCGGCGCATCAAGAAACTCTCCATGGAATCCGAAGTCCACACGATGCCCGAATACTTAGCCGAACGCTACGGCAGCCGGTTCCTGAAACTGTTCGCTGCGGTGTGTGTGTTTGTGTTCTTCGTTCCATATTCCTGCGCGGTGTTCATGGGCTTGTCATATCTGTTCGAGTCGCATTTCGACATAAGTTTTAAAACCGCTCTTATTCTCATGGGCGGGTTTACGGCCTTTTACATGGTGCTCGGTGGATATAAGTCAATGGCGATGATCGATGTCATCTTTGGCATGATCATGGTGGTGGGCGTTTGCATCTTACTTGGCTTCACGTTGAACAAAGGCGGCGGCTTTGACGGAATAACACAACAACTCGCCAAGGTCGATCCACTGCTTAGCGGCGCAGTTGGACCTCCGGGTCTGTGGCCGCTGTTTAGTTTGGTTTTCTTGACCAGCGTTGCACCGTTTGGAATGCCCCAGTTGCTCCAAAAATTTTACGCGATCAAAGACGATCGCGCAATTAAAATTGGAATGATCGTGTCGACCTGCCTCGCGGTATTCATTGGCGGGACAGCATACTTTTGCGGAGCAACGACTCGTTTGTTTCTATCGCCGGCATCGACTCCGAAGGCGTTCAACGAAGCAGGCGAGCCTATTTTTGATCGACTCATGCCGGAGCTTTTGGCAGGGGTGGTTCCCGAGTCGCTGGGGATCTTGATCTTGCTGCTGGTGCTGTCTGCATCGATGTCGACGCTGGCTGCCTTGGTGCTGATATCCAGCGCTACGGTAGTTAAAGACTTTTACTCCGATTTTGCGAAAGGGCGGGCGAGCGACCGAACGCTCACGCTGTTGATGCGACTAGCCAGCGCAGCATTCATTCTTATTTCCGTCATTCTCGCGGCGAGTCGGTTCCAAACGATCGTGGCGATTTTGAGCATCTCCTGGGGCGCAATTGGAGCGGTCTTTTTAGGGCCGTTCTTGTGGGGACTGTACACGAACTGGGCGAACAGGTACGGTGCGATCGCGTCCTCGGTGTTGGGTTTAGCCGTATGCCTTTTATTGTACTTCTACGGTTGGAGCCCGCCCGAGGCGGGAACCCTCGGCATGTTGGTTTCACTCGTGATCAATCCAGCAATAAGTTTGGCTACGGGTGGAGCGGCAGTTTGTCAGGAAAGCGATCGCGGAATTGAAGAGATGGCATCTTCAAGCTCATAGCTGTTTTTGCTCTACAAGGAATTTGCGACATGAATGACTGGGCGAAATTTTTCGATACGTTCGCTCGACAGTATGATGGGGAGATCTTCACCAAAAACACTGAGGTGGAGTTGCGATTTCTTGTTGAACAGCTCAAGCTCAAGCCCGAACAGCGCGTGCTGGATGTGGGCTGTGGGACCGGTCGGCATGCTGTCGGTCTTGCGGTTGCAGGTTTGGAAGTAACGGGTGTGGACATCTCATCGGGGATGCTTACCGTGGCCCGGGAACGGGCGGAGTCAGCGGGCGTTTCGGTCGAATTTGTACATTCAAACGCGGCTGATTTCGTGCGACCTGATGCGTTTGACGTGGTGGTTTGTCTGTGCGAGGGTGCGATGTGTTTGTACGCTGGCGAGGACGATCCGCTGGACCGGGACATGAAACTCCTTTCGAACATACATGCCTCGCTTCGCGCCGGCGGACGATTTCTTCTGAATGTGCTTAACGCCTGCCGCGCGATTCGGCGATTCACGGATGAGGACGTTGCGTCCGGTCAATTCGATATGGTTAATCTTACGGAGGTCAGTGAAGCACCGGCGCTGCTTGGCGAGGACGGTAGTGAAATGGGCACGATGCGCGAGCGAGGCTATACAGCGCCGGAAATCCGGCGAATGTTGTCGTGGACCGGTTTCGAGGTGAAAGGTGTCTATGGTGGAACTGCAGGCAATTGGGGATTGAGGCCTGCGAAACTGGACGAATACGAATTGATGATTTTCGCAAACAAACCGTAACAATCCACCATCGTGTCAGTAGTTTTAGCAGTAGACAACGTGATTATGGTTGTCCGGATAAACCTATAGAACTCACTCAAGTCGCGGATATCTACGAGTCCATCGGCATTGAAATCCGACCGGATTGCAGCCTGCTAAGGCCGGCTGTTTTGGCCCCAAAATGCTATTGGCGTACGGTGCGAAGTTGCCGAGGTCCGCATCGCAGCCTGCATCTAAATCGCCGGGCTGCGAATTGGCATATGCAGAAAACAGCTGCCTCCACATGGTCACTCCTGTGTATCACGTACTGACGCCGAATTGACTGGGCGTTTTAGAGCCGGGAAGCCGATACCTTTCCGATGACGCATTTGTGTTCTGCCGGTTTTACGCTTGCCAGCCGCCCTTGACTTGTGGTAAGTTGCCAAGGTACAAGGATTTGTGGTTTGCAAGTGGCGGTCTACACCATGGATGGGTTTCCATGGGTACAGGAGGTACCCCCAAACAATGCTCCTTAAGCGTGTCACCATGTCGGGGTTCAAATCGTTTGCGGACAAAGTCGATTTCGACTTTGGTCCGGGTGTGACTTGCATCGTGGGACCTAACGGTTGCGGGAAGAGCAACGTTGTTGACGCAGTTAAGTGGGTTCTTGGAGAACAATCCGCCAAATCACTTCGCGGGCGTCAAATGGTCGATATGATTTTCAACGGATCGAGTGCTCGCAAAAGCGCCAGCGTCGCCCAAATTGAACTCGTTTTCGACAACACCGATCACTGTCTCGCCTCCGATCAGACGGAAGTCTCGGTCATGCGCAAGCTCTACCGCTCTGGTGAGAGCGAGTACCTGATCAACAACGAATCGGCCCGGCTGAAAGATATTCGCGAGCTCTTCATGGATACGGGTGTAGGCACCACCGCCTACTCGATCATCGAGCAGGGGCGGGTCGATGTGCTGTTACAGAGTAGTCCGACCGAGCGGCGGACCATCTTTGAAGAAGCGGCCGGTATCAGTAAATTCAAAGCCCGCAAAAAAGAAGCCCAACGTAAAATGGAACGCACGGAGCAGAACCTGCTTCGTGTGGAGGATATCGTCGAGGAGGTTGAGAAGCGGCTTCGCAGTGTGAAGTTGCAGGCGGGTAAAGCGAGAAATTTTCTGGAGTATCAGGGACGGCTCAACGAATTGCGGTCGAGTTACTCTATGGCGGAGTTTCATCGGTTCACGCAGAAGATAAACGGTCTGGAGTCGCAGATTTTGGGTGCTTCCGATCAAGTCACCGAGCTGACCGCGAAGATCGATCACCATGAGGCTGAGGAGGCTGAGCTGACTGCGAAGCTCGACCGGATTGCGGAAGAGTTGACTGCGACGGATAACGCGCTGATGGAGGCGCGGAGCGAGCGCAGCGCGTATCAAGAGCGGATCGAATCCGCTCGGCAGCGATTGTGCGATCAGGAGGAACTGCTTGCGCGTGCTGTCCAGCGCGAGGAGGTGGACAGCCGCAAGTTTGAAGAAGGTGGGACGGAACTTTCGCATCTTGAAGCAGCGGTGGACGAATACCGTCAGCGCCGAGCGTCACTCGATTTGCAGATGGGGGAATTGCGGGAGAAGGATCAATCGTTCGCGAGGGATTTGACGCAGGCCCAGTCCATTCTCGAAGACGAGAAGGCCGGCATCATCGAGCTGTTACGCAAAAGCGCACAAACTCACAACGAGATCATTCGTCTCAATACACACCGCGAATCGTTGATCGGCCAGAAAGGGCGGTTGCATCAGCGCGTCGAGCAGATTCGCGAAGAGCTTCACGATCAGATTCGCCAACGATCGCAGTTGGAATTGCGACTTGAGGAGGTCGCTCAACTAATCGAGACAGAAACGGCCCGCCTGGAGGAAAAGAAGGCCGAGGCGGAACGTGTGGCCCAGTCGCGGCAATCACTCGCTGAACAACTGGCCAATGAGAAAGAACGGCGCAGCGCCCTCGTGTCTCGGCAAGAATTGCTCACCGACCTGGAGCGTAAGAAGGACGGCGTAGGGGCGGGCGTTCGACAATTACTCGATGC
>JANQHN010000305.1 GCA_028282665.1 Phycisphaerae bacterium
ATCTTGTACAGATCGAACTCGGCGGGCGGGGTCTCACCACGCATGATGTAGCGCTGGCCCGCTTGTTCAACCGGATTACGCACCGCCGCAATCCAGATACGCTCGGGCTGACCTTGAATCGCCACATCGCGAAACTGCGTGTTGGCGGCGACTTGGCGAAGTTCCTGCGAAATGCGACCCGTAATGCTACGAGCGAGCTTCAGCTTGGTCACGTGCTTCAGGTCCTTGTCCCGCGTCTCGACCGTTGAACCGTAGAACCAATAAACCATCGCGGAAATCAACACCATAAGCCCCAATGCGAGCACGACTTCAATCAGCGTCATGCCCCATGCGCGCGACCGGACCATGCTGTTCCAATGCCGCCTAAGCCAAACTGTTCGTGTCATCGAACGCATAAATTATGAACCATCTCCGCCAGTGAGACCTTCCAGTCCCTCGATACCTTCCAAGCCCTGGAGTGCGTCGGAATTTTGCAACGCCTCGAGCATCTCCGGCGGCAACTGTGACAATAAGGTCGAAATATCGATGCCAAACGCACTCGCTACCAGTGGCATGACTTCCAATAATTCCTCGGCTTCCAGTTTGGCGAAAATCGAAGGATCAAATTCCTCCGCGCTGATCCCCTCCACGCCGATTAAGTCCAACTTCTCCGCAAGCTCATCAAACTGCTCTTCATTCATACCCAGGTCTTCAGAGAAGTTGATGGGCTTGGGAGCCGCCCGGAAAACGAAAAACCGGTAAAGCACCTCCGCCTCGTCATAATCGAACAGTTCGTCGTAGTCTTCGCGCGGTTGGTACAAGATTTCGAGCGTCAAACGGAAAAGTTCCTCGGTCGCGGTTTCTTCCGTAATCAGACGCCACCCGAAGTCCTTGAATCGCGGGCCGAAGTCCTCCTCTTCGACTTCATCGATCGAATCCACTTCGATCAAACCCGTGTCCAGGTGAGCAAGTTGCATCTCCGCCAGCGCCATCGCCCGCATACGCATTTCCATCTTCTGGGCGGCCTGGTTGGATGTCTGGATCTGCCCACCGATGATGGTCAGCCCGAGAACCAACATGCCCACCGCAATCACCGTCTCAAGCAAGAGATAAGCGCGCGTACGATAAATAGGCCGTCTCGCGAACGTGGTTCTCTTGCGTATTCGGATCATGCCTGATCTCCGTGGTCGGCTCACTACTGCACGGGTATGTCCATCAATTCGAGCACGTCATCTTCGGTAAGTACCTGCTTGCGCAGGAAATCCTGCCGGAATACGACAGGCCAGTTTTTCTCTTCGAACAAGTCAAGCTCTTCTTCATACAAAGGCCTTTGGAGCCAAACGAGACCCATTTCACCGTCGTAGATGACCTCGATCCGGCTGTAATCAGGCAGTTCGTCATATTGGACGTCCTTGGGAGCGTCGGTCACAACGAACGTCGCCCATTCGCTCGTGCCGTCAGGCTCGATGTAGAGCGGCGGGCGATAGGGATCGAGGTTCTCAAACATCTTGATCTCCGTCTTTTCGAAGTCCTCGGGCTCTTCCTGTTGGAGCATCTGGAGTTCCTCCAGGCTCGGCTTGCCGATGCGCACCTCGACGCACCAGATCTCGCCCAAAAATGTATCCCCAACGGCCCAAGGTTCGGCCACCACGTTGTACACTCCCGCTTCATCGATGGGATCGTCCTCGCGTTCGATAATGGGCTGATGCGGATTCTCGACCCATTCCCACTCTTCATCCTCAATCTCGTCCTCATCCAGAAATCGAATGCGGTAGCGCTTTGTGTCAAACTGAGCATGGGCTCGGACCATCGTAAGCAACGAGCGCATCTGATTGGCAGAAGTGGGAAGTTCCTGCTGCTTCACGCGGAGGAAGAAATTGGGCATGACCATAGCGGCGATTACAGCAAGCATCACTGCAACCAATGACACTTCAATCAGCGTCATGCCGCGCCGGATTGTGTAACCTCGCTTCACGGAATTCACCACCAAAACCCAACGACCGACAGATCCTCACAGTGCGCAATCCTTTCGGACCTTCCCATTTGAACAACACGCCCGTCAGCCACACCTTGCGGCCTGGGCATCGAACCAGGACGCAACGGTCTACGCGATGGGCTGACGGGCGCGTGAAAAAGCTGCGAAATTCTACTTCTCAACCCAATTCTTGATGTCGTCACTGCCTTCCTTGCCCTCGTCATCCTTCTTGTCCGGACCGGAACTCCACAAATCGTAGCTGTCTTCGTTGAACTCACCCGGCGCCTTATAATTGAACTCGTTACCCCAAGGATCCTTCAACTCTTCGTAAGCACCTTCCATGTACGGTCCCTTGTAGCCGGAGTCCTCATCAGCTTCACTGGCAGGAACGTACATCGCAGCCAATCCCTCGTCCTCATCTGGATACTGCCCCACATCCCATTTGTAACTCTCCAGCGCCTTGCCAATCGGGCCATTCCTACCCACCGCGGCCTCTGCAAGTTTGATCCTCGCCTGCTGAGCCTGACCAAATAGTTTCGGAATGGCAAACGCCGCAAGCAGCGCCAAAATACCTGCCACCAACAGAACCTCGATCAGCGTGAACGCCGCTTTACGCCTTTGCCTCTTACGTCGCATCTGAAGTCTCCTTGCTCTTCCAGCGGCACATCCACGCCGCCCATCCGCCAGAGAAGTTGTTGAAATTACTTTACTTAGCTTTATAACCGCCCGACCTGTCCGCGGTTGAGGCGTTTGTGAAAATCTGTCCAAACGCCCTGCAGCACAATCAAGCCCCGACCGACGAACCCATCGTCAGCAGCGGCAGGAGTAACGCCATCAGGATCACGAACACGATCATAGCCATCGATACCAGCAACAGCGGCTCGAGAATCCGGACTGCAAGGTCCACCTGACGGGCCGTCCGGACCTCGTTCGTTTCGGCAATTTGCACCAACACGGTCTCGAGGTTGTTACTCTCCTCTGCCACCGCGATCATATCTACGACGTCCAGCGGAAACAGACCGCTCTCCGCCAGCGGCAGGGATAGGGCGGCGCCTTTCTTTACGCTGTCACCCGCCTCCCCAATGATCTCGCCAAGAATCTCGTTACCGGCCGAGTCCTTCGAAATTCGGATCGCCTGCAAAATAGGCACGCCATTGTGCAGCATCGTGCCCAGAATTCGACAGAACCGGCAAATCGCCATCGTTGTGTAAATCTTGCCGAACAGCGGCGCACGAAGCTTGAAAAGCTCCGACTTGCGCTTGCCGTAATCAGTCTTCGTGAACGCGGCAATCGCCGCAACGACCATCGCAATCCCTAATCCTATCGTCAAATAGTGAGTCTGAAGCGCATCCGTGACGCCGAAAACGACATGTGTCAGAAAGTTGAATGTTTCCGGTCTGAGGTGTTCTCGAAGCTTGGGAACCACAAACAACATGAGCAGCAATACCACGGCCGTGCCTACGACGATCAGAATCAGCGGGTAAATCATCGAACCGATAACTTTGCCGCGCAACTCGTCCTGCTTCTCCGAGAAAATAGCGATTCGTTGAAGCACATCCTCCAGAAAACCGCCCTGCTCGCCTGCGCGGACCATGGACGACTGCAAATCCGAGAATGCCCGCGGGTGTTTCGCCATAGCGTCGCCCAGGGACGTTCCGCCGGCCACGTCTTCACGCAACTCCTTGATGATCTGCGACAGTGTACCGTGGGAAGACTGGCGACCCAGAACGTCGAGCGAACGCAGTAACGGCACGCCTGCTTTGAGCAGGTCCGCAAGCTGACCGTAGAAAATCGTCAAATGTGACGATTTCACCCGCCCGCCGCCCGAGAAAGGCACATTCGACTCAGCTACGCCTTCCTTGACATGAACCGGGTAAAGCGACTGCTCCTCCAGTTGGCGCAAAGCGACTTGGTGATTCTCGGCGGTCAATACGCCGTCCACCTGCTCGCCCGTGCTGCTCACCGCCCTGTACGTATAGCTGGGCATTGCTAAATCCAAAAGTGGAATCGAAATGGGAAAAAAGCTCCCTTTTCGTCTCACCGAATGTACGTCTGATAAAACGTATCCCTACGCTACGCGCGGGTCAATCAAATCTTCACCACCCAAAAAAGCCATGCTCCCCCGCGCGCACCTGCCTCCCTGCTTTCTACACGCCTTCGGGTGGGAAAATTGCAGTTCGACTGCCTGTGATTTATTGCGAGAGGTAGTCCGCGAGCATGTCCACAACTTCGCGCAGGTTCATATCCGTTGTGTCGATAACGACCGCTGCGCCGGACCCGAGTAGCGATGACCAGTGTCGGCTGTCAATTTCATCTCTCGTAGTGAGGTTTTCCAGCACCTCTTGAAACGTAACGTCCTCGCCATCAGCCTCCATCTGCGTCAAGCGCCGGTGGGCACGTTTTTCAGGAGTAGCTTCAAGCACAAACTTCACATCAGCATTGGGAAACACGACGCTGCCCTGGTCGCGCCCTTCAGTCACAAAGGAACCAAGCTGTTTCCCGATCTTACGCTGCTGCTCGACCATGACGTCGCGAACCGCCTGATTTTTAGCGACGCGGGAGGTGATGCGGCTGACCGCCATCGAACGAATCGCCTCACTGACATCCAACCCATCCACGCGAACACGGGTATGGGTCGGACCGCAATCCAACTCCAAATCCATAGAACGAGCAAGCCCTGATAGCGCATCGGCATCATCGGGCAAAAAACCACGCTCCAAAGCCTGATGGGCAATCGCCCGGTACATCGCCCCGGTGTCCAAGTAAGCGATACCCAGCCTCGCAGCCAGTTTCCGAGCAACCGTCGATTTCCCCGATCCTGCCGGACCGTCAATCGTAATCACCATAAGATCGCTTCCCAAAGACCGAGCGGCTCTCCTCCAACGATACGATCGCCAACACAGAACTCACCTTCACCTGGATAAACCGCGTCGCCCATCACGAATGAAAGCGACTTGGACGAGCTTAATGAAAGCAGGCATCGATGCAAGCCACCCTTGAATTGACTTATTGCGGCGGTGGAACCGAGAGCCATATCGCCCATCTCCCGGCCACTTCGCCACTTACGGCAAACGCCCTTTCTCGAAAGCCGGCGACAAGCAAAACTGAAACTCGAAACGGCAATTCATGGCCGGTTCATTCTTCGTGATCCGCGTCCAGCCAATCATCAAATCTGTTTCATCTAAATGAGCCGCACTGAAATGAGACCGGTCTTGTATGGCATCTAGTTAATTACACAAAAAATGAATGAGGTCTGGACTCGCGCTATTCGAAGTGAATATTGATTACCAGTCCTTGCATTCCAATTGGCCAAAAGGCCGGAAAGAAGCGAGATTATGCCATCTCGTACCCGGCACTCAAATAAGCCGTTTAAAATTAACGAATCCAGGACGGCAGAGTTCAGTAGCCTATTTACTTCACAGATGCGGAAGCCTGCCGAGCGGGTGTTGCGGATTTGGAGCCGGACAACACATGGGTGAACATCAGTTTTTGCGGGCAGCTTAACAACTGGGTAAATGAAGCGGACAATCAAAGAGGCGGCGGCGAGATCTGGATAGATAACAACACAGTACAAAGTGGAAGGGCGGAGGGTTATGCCTCAAACTATATCCGCCTATTCGAAGATGAGTTCAGAGGCAATGAAATCGTCCGCATCGCTTTCTGGGGTAACCTGCACAGAGACAACACCGTCAAACCCGCCATAGACAGAACACTTGAAGCGGTAACTTACTTCCAGACCGATCATCCAGAATTCTGCCTATGGGACGTAGACGGAAACGCCACAGTCGACCCTTTCGACATTATCGCTATACAAAGCAACTACTGTGACACTTCACCGCGTTGTACGCAGGAGCAACTCGACAACTACGATGTCAACGATGACGGAAAAGTCGACATCTTCGATTACTTGGCCGTCCAAGATCACTTTGGCAACTGTTTCGATTACTGATTTTTTCCATAGACCCGGCTATCCAACATTAAAACCACTTTCCCAGGAACCTCCGGCAATCTCTGCTCACCGGAGGTTCCTCTTTGTTTTTGCAAAACCTTCTATGGCCGCGGAGAGCGGCGACGGATCAATCTTCGAAACTACCCAATGCATAGCACGAATGTAATTGCAAAATTCTGCGCCTGGCCAAGTCCTTCACGGAATCTTGACAAACAACATGTCACTGCGACCTGCATATTCCCGGCAAGCGAAAACGTCAGAAAATTACACTACCCACAATTCGTCCAATCGAATATTATCAATATTCGCATCAAATGCCGCCAAATTGAGAAGTCAGAATAGTTTCATATCTAGTTTACCATCGAAAGGAGTCAATCATGATGGTCAAAAAAGTGGTTTCCATAACGGGCGTGTGTCTCGTTTTGAGCGTGACGAGTTTGAGGGCAAACTTCAAATTCGATCAGCCACCGGTAGGGCAGGGCATGGTTTGTTCGCACGCTACAGCGATGATTAATCCGGCGCATTGTCCAATACCTTACGGCGGCAGTTGCGACGACGTGTCGTGCTGTAATGAATCTTCCATGTGTACACCTTGGTTAGGGGATTTTGCATTTGCGGCCGCCAATACGTTCCATTCCGGCGAGCAGGGCAGCACCTGTGTGCTCGAGTCGGAAGCCAACGGGCTGCATGCCTCGGCAGTCAAAGTAACGTTGACTGATACTTCAATTGCGGTGGCCGGCCAAACTTTGGCGATTCATACCAGCACGTCAAAGGGTACCAATTGTGGTCCTTGCGCTCCCGGCATCGGACATGTCGGCTCCTCGGTTTCCGACGCGGAACTCAACTTGGCCGTACCCTTCGTAGTTACCGAGGACACTTCCCTTACTTTGCTGCTGTCCAGTTTGACCCGAAATGTGGATTCGGGCAGTTCGGAATTTACGTGGTCGATCGAAAACACCGGCTTGGGAGATTCCCACACAATTGCCGGCATCGGTACGGTCGGTTCACCGCAAACCTGCGTAACGGTCAGCGCCGGATCGTACGTGCTGGAAGTTCATTACGAAACCTCTCTGGGAGCACTTTCCGGAGTTGGCGGCTTGGACTGTGGAGGCTCAGACAGCGACACGACCATGGGCGGAGACGCTTGGGGTATGCTTGTGGTCTGCGGCCCGTGCGCTACCTGTACTTGTGAATGCAAGACCGGCGCTGATTGCGATGACGGCTTGTTCTGTTCCGGCACGGAAACCTGTGTTAACGGAATTTGCGAGCCTGGGAATTCGCCTTGTTCGAGCGATCTATTATGCGATGAGGACACCGATCAATGCGTAGAGTGCCTGGCCGATCCTTTATGCGAGGATGGCGTGGCTTGCACAGTGGACACCTGCGAAAATGGTTTTTGCCAACATACTCCGGATAACGGAGCATGCGATTATTGTAGCGGTGAAGTCTGTGACGCCGTACTCGGCTGCGTAGCATCCGGCGGTGTTCCCTGCCCTGATCCGATGTACTGCGATTCCGGACTCTGCCAATGCACCGACTGTCCGGGCGATCTTAACGGCGACCGGCTTCTTTATTGTTGACACACTAGAGCAAGCTCTAGCCAGGTGTAGTGTCCGACACCATTTTTTGTACTGTCGGGAAGTTGACATTAAACGCTACGTTTGGATTGAAACTGCTATAATGCACCAAGACTCGTTCGCCGCATCCTCAGCTTTGCTCAGGGTCCACGAAAGCCTCTTCATTATTCAGACGAGTTAATGCCGTACTTCAACAGCACCATACCCAGTGGAGGAAGGGTGAGGTCTACACTATGTTCTCTTCCGTGACAGAATACGGCCTCGCTTTGCACAGCTCCCATGTTCCCCAAGCCTGATCCACCATAATCCATCGAATCGCTATTGAGGATTTCAAGCCATTGACCGCCATACGGTACGCCTACGCGATGATGTATCCTGGGCATGGGCGTGAAGTTGCAGGCAACGAGAATCACCTCATTAGGCCTGTCCGCCCACCGCAAGTACGCGAGCGTACTGTTGTCCGCGTCGTTACAGTCCACCCATTGGAACCCCTCAGGTCTACAGTCCATTTCGTGCAACGCCGGCTCACGACGGTAGCAGTCGTTCAAGTGCGACACCCACTTTTGCACGCCCCAGTGCGGCGGATGATCGAGCAAGTGCCAATCGAGACTCACTTCGTGGTACCACTCGTTGCGCTGCGCGATCTCCCCGCCCATGAACAGAAGTTTCTTGCCCTGTTGCGTGTACTGATAGCCGTAAAGTAACCGCAGGTGAGCGAACTGTTGCCACATATCGCCCGACATCTGATGTAGCAACGAACATTTGCCATGCACGACCTCGTCATGGGAGAGCGGCAGCATGAAGTTCTCAGTGTGGGCGTACATTTGGCGAAAGGTCAGTTTGGTGTGTTCATATTTGCGATAAACCGGATCGCGACGCATGTATTTCAGCGTGTCGTTCATCCAGCCCATGTCCCATTTGTACCCAAAGCCAAGCCCGCCAACGTACAACGGTTTCGACACCATCGGATACGTCGAAGACTCCTCCGCGATAGTCTGCACGTCGGGGTAGTTCGCATAAACTTCTTTGTTGAATTCCTTGAGGAAATCGATGGCTTCAAGGTTCTCGGTTCCACCGTACTCGTTGGGAATCCATTCGCCGTCCTTACGCGAGTAGTTGAGCTGAAGCATCGATGCGACTGCATCCACGCGCATGCCGTCAATGTGAAACTTGTCGAACCAATAAAGAGCGTTACTGAGCAGGAAACTCCTCACTTCTTTGCGACCGTAATTGAATATGTACGAGTCCCAGTCCGGATGCCGCCCCTGACGCTTATCCGCATGCTCGTACACATGCGTGCCGTCGAACAAACCCAAACCGTGCTCATCGGTTGCGAAATGAGAGGGCACCCAATCGAGGATCACGCCAATCCCCTCCTGGTGCAGGCGGTCGACTAGGTGCATAAACTCCTGCGGATTGCCATAACGCGAGGTCGGCGCGAAGTAACCCGTCACCTGATAGCCCCATGACGGATAGTACGGATGTTCCATCACGGGCATGAACTCGACATGTGTAAAGCCCATGCTCTTGACGTACGCGGGCAGTTCCTCCGCAAGTTCAGCGTAACTTAGAGCGCGATTGCCATCCTCCACCTTGCGACGCCAAGAGCCCAAATGTATCTCGTAAACGCACATTGGCACGTCCTGCTTGTGTCGCAGACCACGCGAAGACATCCATTCCGAATCACGCCACTCATAGCCCAAGTCCCAAACGATCGACGCGCCGCGTAACTGCTGCTCAAAGAACACCCCATACGGATCGGGTTTATCGACTCGATACGAGCCATCCTGCGAGGATACGTGGAACTTGTAGAGCGTCCCACGCTTCACGTCGGGGATGAAGCCTTCGAAGATGCCCGATTGGTCGCGCCGGCAAAGTGGCTTGTCGCCCGGCAGCCAGCCGTTAAATTCGCCAATTACGGAAACGTGCGACGCATTCGGCGCCCAGACCGCAAAGTACGCCCCCGCCGCGCCGGCCACTTCACACAAATGCGCACCTAACTTGTTGTACAGTCTAGTATGCGTCCCCTCGTTAAAGAGGTGCAAATCGTCAGACGTCAGCAGTGTAGGATGCTTGGAGTCGAGTTCACGCATTGGTTCGCAATTCGCCAGCGCCATGTTTTGATTCGTTGCAGTCCTGGTTGACATGCCTATCCTTCCGTCACGCCGCACATACCAAGCACAATGGGATTCTAGTACTGCAGGATCGGCCATTGCGTTATCTGTGCCTTCCGCACACGTAGCGCACGTGCATCGCCAGCGTGCAATTTCTTCCGCGCCCGACTGAATATCCGTTGCTCAGCTTACCACGGAACTTGCGGAGCGTCAGGTGAACTGCAATACACGCATGTCAATGAATGAGGATGTGGATGATTTTGGCGAAATGGGATGATTCAGTCCTGGTTTTCGATAATCGACTCGATGAGATCGATGAGCTGGCGAGTCTGAAAAGGTTTGAGCAGATACCCCGCGAACCCGGTTTGCATCAGCTGTTCTCCATGACCGTTGTCCAGGTCGCTCCCTATTCCGATTACTCGAATGCTGCTTAGCCCTTCAGAACTCTTAAGGAAACGGACGACTGTTTCGGGAACCAGGTCAGGACACTCCGTGTCAACGACGAATACGGAAGGCTGGTGTGATTGCAAAGCCGCACCGGCTTCGATGGCAGAGGAGGTAGTGGTTACGTCGAATCCCCCGGTTTGTCGCAAGGTCGTCGAAAGGGTTTCGCCGTAGGACGAATCCGCAACCATAAGCAATACCTCCACTTGTGCGATATCAAGTCCCTGCAAAGGCATGCCGTTTTCGCGCATGAACTTGATGAGTTGATCAAGGGGGATGCGTCGGTCTTTGCTGCCGGGAATACGGTAGCCGCGAAGGTGACCCTGGTCGAACCACTTAGATACGGTGCGCGGCGCGACGTTGCACAGCTTGGCCACTTGGCCCGTTGTCAAAACCTTCTTGCCGGGCTTCATGCCAGCGATTCCTGTAGGCGATCTGTAGCGTACCACCTCCTTCCCCAAGGCTGGGAACGTCCGGTTCCCGACATTGTACTGCTCATCGACGCGTCATTGTCCTCACCCAAGCTAAAACCCTGTTGATCAGCACATCCCGAATCCACGTCACACCAAGGCCAAAGCGCGAAAACCTCACAACCGGCAGAGTTGTCCGTAAGCTAGAGCAAGCTCTAGCCGGGTGAAGCGTCCGACACCGTGTTTGTGCCGCCGGGAAGTCGACATCGAACGCTACGTTTGGATTGAAACTGCTACAGCATGACTCAACGATGTATCGGACGCACGCACACAATGAGCGCCGGTGTCCCTTAAAGTAATCGCGCTCGCAGAAACGATATTTGCAGAACATACCCGGTATCCACGGGACAGCGGTTCATCTCGGGCAAGGGATTGAGGCCGGCAACTCGATGCATCACAGATCGAGGTAGCAACTATGCCAATCATCGAGTTGGCTATCACTAGGTTCGAGAACGAGTGGCACTGATTGACGAGTTGGCCCGTATTGGCTTTTCGATACGATTGAGTAGGTGGGGGTC
>JANQHN010000426.1 GCA_028282665.1 Phycisphaerae bacterium
TTCCGTCGAAGATTCGTTGATCCCGGTCACGGACTTGTTGAGGCGTCCCATCGTCTCATCACCGCTCTTTGCGGTATCGCGCGCCTCGTTACTGCGTTCGTTGGCTTCCTTGGCATTCTCAGCGTTCGTCCGCGTCATCGCGGCCATCTCCTCCAGCGCGCTGGACGTTTGCTCCAGCGACGACGCCTGCTCGCTTGCACCTTCCGCAAGCTGCTGACTCGCGCTTGATACCTGTCCCGCCGCATCATTGACCTGATCAGCCCCTTCTATCAATCCACCAATAATGCGACTGATAGGCCTGCTGATCGATCGGGAAATGAACACCGCCACAAACACCACCGAAGCGGCTGCGATCACGCCCACCGACGTGACCCAGGTGATCAGCCGATTGCCCGCTGCACTTGATGACGCTTGCATGGACACCACTGTCGCGAGTGCCTCCGATTCGTCGATCTCCGCCAACAACGCCCAACTCGTTCCGAACACGCTCACGGGCATGTACGCGCTTAAGACGGGATTGCCGTTGTAATCAATGACGACCTTCGCGTCAGTCTTGCCCAAAAGCGCCTCTCGTACTGCTTCCGTGTCCACCGATCCCTTCGACGGGTCCTTGAAAGACGCCACGACCGTATGATGGGTCGGATCCAGGAATGAATCACTACGCATCAGCTTGTCCGGACCAACCAGATAGGTCTCACCAGTCTCACCCATACCCGCACGTACGCTCATAATTTGGTTAACGTGCTCTAGCGGCAATTGCAAAGCGACAATCAATTGCAACCGTCCCATCGTGTCGTGTACCGGCTGAGCGATGAAGGCCGCCGGTGCCCCCGCACTGGGTGCGTACGGCTCAAAATCGGCAAACCCGAATCGATCACTGGCAAGCACTTCCCTGACGAGTTCGCCCAGGTTCGAATCTTTGTATTGACCACTCACAAGGTTCGTACGGTAATCCGACTCATGACAAACACTGTAGAAACAGTACCCCTCCCGATTGATGAGAAAGAGATCGTAGTAGCCGTACATGTTGTTGTAGCGTGTGAGGAAGTCTTCACTCGTCCCCTGCGCCTGCAACACGATCGCCTCTTCCAGATCCATTTTGGTAATGCACGCCCAGTTCAAACCCTCAATATCCAGCTTATCCGCTGCGACCAGCACTGGATTGCCGATGCTGTCTCCGTAAATGTCCTGGAACTCGTCATCCCCATCCATCACGCGATCAATGTATGCGGTCCGAATCTCGCGACCGATAACGTACTCACCTTCCCCCATAGTCAACATGTCACTACGAAATGCTGTCAAGCCGTTCTGCCGACCGACGAGGTAGGTTTCGCCGGTCCTACCCATACCAGCACGTTGCTGAACAATCGCATTCACAGGATCAGTGGGGATCTGCAAAACCACGATAGCTGGTATCGGCCCGTCTTTCCCAACCATCCTTGCCCCGACAAATGCCGCCTGGGCACCATCACTCGGCGCATAGGGCGAAAAATCCTCCCACACGACGTCGGAATTAGACTTCGCCTTAAGCCACAACCGCCCCAAACCTGAATCAGAGTAGATGCCATGCTTCAAATTGGCACCCAGATCTGATTCTCGAGCAGACGTGAACAGAACGTGGCCTTCATCCGCACTGATGATGAATACGTCGTAGTAGCCGTGGGAGTCCATGTATTCTTTCAGGAACTCGTTGTGTTCCGCCCACAGCACTTCATAAGCTGGACTGTCAATGGGAAAAGTTTTGGTCCCGCAAGCACCGGCCGTGTCGCCGTACGACTCGATCGCCTCAAATGCTTTGTGAGCCGCAGCGCTCTTTGCAAGCATATGAACATCGTTTTTGACGCGCCTAAAGAAACCCTCAATTCGTCCTTTCTTCAACTCCTGAACCGTTTCGAGCTTCTGCGTCGCATTAGTCGTCAGCGCACTTACATTCTCGACCAGAACGCCCATGTCACCTTTTCGTTCCTCGAAATATCGCTCGATCTGCCGTTTCTTAACATCGCGCATGGCGACTAATTGGTCGTACGCTTTCGACTCGAGCGCGGTTGAGGCCTCTGCTGCTAACCCCGACATTCCTGAGTCCGCTGTCGAGTAACTGATCAACGCCACCACGGCGAGTGGAATCACACCACAAGCCAAAAACGCCGTTAGCAATTTTGCTCCGAGACTCATCTCGCTACCCCTATTGATCTGAAACGCGTAAATAAACCATTGCGAAAAAAACCGCGTCGCGCCCGATGACCGGTCCCAGCTACGAAAACAGGTGTGAACTGCCTACATAGCGAGAAATACACGCACTACGGCTTGCGAATGAGTTTTAGGCAGTTACCCTTATACGCAGCCAAGAAATGTATCGGGAAGGGGCAAATCAACCTGGATGACGGAATGAAGGAAAAGGAAATGAGGTGAAACGATTATCGTCGGATTAACGGAGCTTCTCCTCTAATATGCGCTTTGCGAATTCCGGCTGCGCGATTACGACCATCTGCACAAGCTCAGCTACGCTGCCGGCTTGCATACGCTCCATAACCCGCGCGCGATGTGACTCAACCGCACGCAAACTGATGCCTAACTCAGAAGCGATCTGCTTATTAATCATGCCCCGCATGACAAGGTTAAGTACGTCTTGCTCTCTCGCGGTAAGGTTATCGAGACGTTCTTGAATAATCGTGCGCGCAGCGGCATCCTTTCGATGTCGAACATCCGCTTCGATACCTTGTTGGATTCGATCCAGAAGTTCTTGATCGCGGTAGGGTTTCTCGATGAAATCGAGCGCCCCAGCGCGCATCGCTCGAACAGCCATCGGAATATCGCCATGCCCAGTGACGATGATGATTGGCAACGTTATCCCTTTGTTGGCCAATTCTTCCTGTAGATCCAGCCCACTAATGCCTCGCATTCGAACGTCCAATACGACGCAACCTGGCGAAACGCCGTCGTAATCATCCAAAAACGATTGTGCGGAATTGTAAACTCTCGACTTGAATCCCACAGACTGCACCAAAGCCTGCAAAGAAGAACGTACAGCCTGATCGTCATCCACTACGTAGATAACCGGTTCCATATCCATGTGGGTCTCACTCGCTCTAGAATCGGGCAACTATGCAATCTGGTCTAACGAAGGAGCAATTTGCGCTCCAGGTGGGACACAAAAAGTGGTTCTTGGCGACTTGCTGACACAGCTTGGCACTTTAGCCGCAAAGCTGAATTATGCAACTCGGTCGGAATCGAACAAAGTAAAGCAAAACGTCGAGCCTCGCTGGTCGCTGGGTTCATACCACATCTGTCCGCCTCGAGATTCTACAATGGTACGGCTTATGGAAAGCCCCAAACCCAATCCATCTTCCTTGCTCGTAAAAAAAGGCTCGAAGATACGATCGGCCACATCCGCATTTACCCCAGCACCTCCATCGGAAACCCGCACTTCATACTTTTGCTCGCCGCAACATCGGATTTCTACCAAAACCGAGCTCCCCTCGGAATTCGACGCGTGATTCGCCTCCATCGCGTTCACCAACAGATTCACCAGCACTTGCTGCACACCAATCACATCCATACGAAGTGGGGCGACGCCTTGTTCGGCCACCACCCTAACGCTAATTCCTTCGCGATTCGCTTGCGGCCTGACCAATTCGATTGCCTCATGGACAACGCACAAAAGATCCGCCAACTGCACGCCTTGGTGCTGTTTTTTAAGAAACTTTCGCAATCGCTCGAGAACCGCCCCAGCTCTTTCGCTTTGATCGCAAACCTGGGCCAGGTGTGATACGATTGCCTCTTTTTCACGACTGTTCGTCTGAATCATGTTTTCGCAAGCGCGGGCATAGTTCATAATTGCAGACAGCGGCTGGCTGAGTTCGTGAGCAATACCTGACGCAAGTTCCCCCATCGTGCTCACACGCGAAGCATGAGCCAGTTCTTCTTGCCGGCGCTGCGCTAATTCTTCCGCCAACTTACGCTCCGTAATGTCACGGCAGGTATAGAGGATCGAACCCATGGGTAAATCCACTTTTTTTACGTTGATCAGCAGGATGTGCAACTTGCCTGACTTGTCCTTGATCTCCCGTTCGATGTTGCACAGCTCGCGCTGCTCGTCAAGGTCCGCCTTAGTTGCGAGTTTACAACCTAAAAGACGCGAAATATTCCCCAGTTCTTCGACCTCCTCGAACGAATAGCCGAAAATCACTGCAACGTTCGGGCAGATAAACGTCAACGCACCGTCTTCGTCAGTTATGAACACCGCATCCGAAATACTACTCAGAATAATGCGGTGAATTTCGTCAGAAATGTAGGTTCCAGCGGGGTGATTCAAAACAATGCATTCCTAGGCTTTTGCAATACGTGCACATGTCAATACAGCGAGTCGCACGATCCGATATTCCACGCACGGCTCGGCATGAGTTTAGCCACCCAGTTTCGTATTTTGCAAACATGCGTACATCTTCATTAGTCCGACTCCGAACAGAGGCTAAACCTGCAGTCAGACCTCGGAAATCGTCTCGTGCAGTACCCCAACAACATAATCGCACGACACTGTTAATGCGAATCAAATCACATTCACGCGCTTCGTCTTATAAACACTAAGGGTTGATGGTGACCGTATCCAAATACACCGCCCCTCCTCCGTAAGCACTCACGTCGTAATGCGCGCTGCGTACGGGTTGAGCGAACTGCAAAGTCATGATGTGCGGTTCGCCATACTCGCAATCCTCATTCGCCATGATAAAATCCACGAAGCTACCATCGGCTGCCCGAAACTCAATCTCCCCCCACGCTTCACCTGAGTAAGTAAAGTATAAGGAAATATCGTGCACATCCCCCATGAAGTATATGTCCCCGCTCCCCGAATAAGGGATCTTGAAAGAAACCGGCCAGGTATCGATGCAATTGGGAATGCCTGATCCACCACAATACCCCACCCCGTGAATCACCATCCCGCAAATGACGTCGTCCTCCGGACACCCCGACTCAAAATCCACCACGCACGTTGGCAACGGAGCTTCCAGGCTGCAAATCGAGGAACACCCGTCCCCATCCACGGTATTCCCGTCGTCACACCCTTCGCCGGCAACCCAGTTCAGGTAGTTGTCTCCGCACTCCACAAACGTGCAATCACCGTCGCACATCTCGCTCATACCGCCATCGTCGCATTCCTCGCCTTCATCAACATAGCCGTCGCCGCAACTCGGAATACGCTGACAGTCTTCATCACACGTCACACCATCCGGCGGATCGCACTGTTCACCCTGCTGAACCACCCCATCACCGCAAACCCATTGACATGACTCATCACAATGAACGCCGTCGGGCGGCTCGCATTGTTCACCGGCCGCACCGTTGACCCAGCCATCACCGCAGATCGCGAACGTGCAATCCCAGTCGCATTCCGCGGATTGTCCTTCCGTATCGCATTCCTCGCCGCGCGTCTGGTTAACCGTACCATCGCCACACTCCGCAGGCGTGCAGTCCGCGTCGCAGTCGTACGATTCACCGCCGTCGTCACATTCCTCGTCTGCCAGTGGATTCAGCCAACCATCTCCACAGACCGCAAAAGTACAATCGCCATCGCAATCCGCACTTTCCCAGCGTGGATCACACTCCTCACCCGCGAGGCTATTCACCACACCATCGCCGCATTCAGCGAACGTGCAATCCGCATCACAGGCCGCCGACTCCACAGCGTCATCGCAAAACTCGAGTCCTTCCGTGTAACCGTTCCCGCACACCGGTTCGCCTGTGAAAGCCCTCTGAAACGCTCCGACGTCCCATCCGTCCACGTCACCATCGCCATCACTGTCCACCGCGATGAAACCCTCGGGATCGCAGTCCACCGGGGGCGAGGTTACACTTGGACCTCCAAGGCAATCAACAAACGCGACGAAATCGTCAGCGTCCACATCGCCGTCCCAATCCACATCTTGCGGCGCTGTGGCGGGCACGATACGAAAATCATCGACCATCCACTCATCGCCCGAGCCCGAAGCATTTCCCCATCCACTCAATCTGATGCTGAAATACTCGCCCACCCCATCGGGTGGAATCACATAGCTCTTCGATTCGTAATCCGGCGCACCGCCCGGCGAGACGATTGAATCGAGCAAAATCCAATCGTAATTTGCCGAGTCGAAATACTCGACTTTGAGCGAATCGCCTGCATCCACGTAGTTGGGCTTCACTTTGAACGCCAACGTACCTTGATTGGGCATCCGCATCGGCCTCGTGCGTACGGTCCCCAGATCCTGCACGATGTCCCATCCCCCACCAACGTCGATCTCCATCCGCCCGTGGATCGAACCGCCCACTACACTCGCGTCGTCGACTGCTGTCCACAGGGCGGGATCCAAGTCTCCATAGTCATTGAACAGATCCACGAACGGCAGCGCCGTGCGAACCGTTTCGATCACTGTCCGATCGAAGCAGTTTTCTTCTCCAGTCGTTTCCTTAATTCGATCCGCATTGAACGGACCAAACGAATGATACCCGGCGCTGCACTCGGTGATGTTCGGACACATGATGCGGCACCAAGGATCAGCGAAATCGCAGTGGGCCGCATTGAACGTGTGCCCGATCTCATGGGCAGCGAGCGCAGTTCGTTGATCGAAGTCAGTCGTGAACCGTGCCTGAATGACCGCATAGGATGTGTAGCGACAGATGCTGTCCTGGTAGGCGATGCCGATAGGCGTGCCTGCCAAATCGCGACCGGTGAACAACATCACCACGTCGCGCTGAATGTCCTGATGGTTCGCGTTCCAATGGTCCATCACTTGATCGAGCAATGCATACGGATTGGTCGTGCCATACGGATCGGGTTCGACCGTACGTACGATGATTGAGCTGATCGTGAACGACACACGCACGTCCAGCTCGTAGATGAGACTCATCGCATTAATCACAGACTCGATGTCCGCCACGGTGTCGTCCACGGACTCGTTGTTCGCCGTGAAGTATTCGACATCCGCGTCGCAAGCGATCTCGCATACGTAACCTGCCAATCCACCGCCGCGTTCACGAACGATACCCGAAGCTGCCTGATTCAGAAGCTCATCCTGCACTTCCGTCGCGCAGGTTCCGCCCATAGGAATCACATCGCTCTTGCGATAGATCACGTGCTCATTTCTTGCCCGCATTGCGTCGAACTTCGTTGCGGGCTCGATGATCCACAGCCCTTCGGGGTGATCGCCCAGTTGCACCCTGGCTTGGACGCGTCCTTCTCGTACGCTCGCCGCGATCTCACTTCCGGCCACGCCTCGAACGTATCCGCGAAACGTTTGCGCCACCGGCACGGCGACTCGATCCACAACTCCATCACCGCGATCCACCAAGAGGGCAAATCGCGGCGATCGGACAGAATGCGGCACCATGACCAGTTCGCGTTCCCGTCCGTCGAGAGTCACGACCAACGTCAACCCCAGCGGCTGGGCTATCGGCGTCAGCGATTGCACTTCGAATCGTTCCACGCCCGCTTTTGCCAACACTGTCTGTCCAAGATCAGTTTCCGCTGCAAGACCGGCTGCCGTCCATACGCAAAAAAACAACATACACATGGATAAAACGTGAATTGGGCGTTTCATCGCAAACCCCTCCCTCAAGCCCCACGAGGCGCAATGATGGCTGATTCTACAGAAGCTCAATTGATCATTAACGAACTGTAAGTTCATTGTCGCGTTCGAGAACAAAAAGTCAAGAACAGCGTGAAATCAGGTGGGAATCCGCTACAATTCACTCAGCTGCTCCGGCGAAGCGAGCGGATCGATAGCGAGGTCGCTACGACATCAGCTTCCAGCAGCGGGGACCGCGCTCGCAAGATTGGCCCTCGAATAACGAGCGTCTCATTCATGACCGATCGCACCATCAGGCGGCACATCGCCATCGAAGCCGCCAAGTTGATGTACGAACGCACCGAATCCGAGTATTACACCGCCAAGCGAAAAGCCGCCGCAAGGCTTGGACTGGGTCAAAAGACAAACGCCCAATGCCTTCCATCCAATCGCGAAATTCGGGAACAAATTCAAATCCTCGCCCAGTTGCATGAAGGCGATGCGCGGCGGCAGAAACTCGCCCGGATGCGCCTCGCTGCGCTGCGAATCATGCGATGGCTTCACGCTTTTCGCCCACGTCTGATTGGCAGCGTCTGCACCGGACACATTCGAAACGGCTCTGATATCGACATCCATGTATTCAGCGACTCGGCTTCGGCCGTCGCGGACGTTCTCCATCTGCATCGGCTCGATCACACAATCGAACGCAAACGCATCATTAAACACAATGAGGAGCGCATCTTCACCCACATCCATATCACCGCCGACTTCGATTATGAACTGACCGTCTACTCGCGCGACAAACACAGCTACGTTTTCAAGAGTTCCATCACCGGCAAGCCCATCGAACGGTTGGAGATCGACCAATTGGATCAACTGATTCGAAACGATCATCCGGACCTCGAAGAGTTTATCGCTCTGCCGGACATTGATCGATTCATGATTTAGTCTGCCCTGCTCTCCGCATTCGAAGAAGTGAAGCAGGATCCACATTGGCATCCCGAAGGCGATACGTTGTATCACTCTTTGCAGGCCTTCGAACTCGCGCGTGATGAATTCCCTTACGACATTGAAATGATCACGCCTGCGCCGCTACACGATGCCGGGAAGGCGATTGGCCCACAAGACCACGCTCGTGCTGCCGTGAGCGCTCTTGAAGGCACACTCACTGATCGGGAGTGTTCCTCATCGAACATCACATGGGTGCTCGAGCGTTTCTAAACGGTTCGTTGGGGAAGCGCCGTCGCGAGCGGCTGATGCGGTCAAAGTGGTTCGACAACCTGCTCACGCTGTCCGATATAGACGAGCAGGCGCGCAAACGAGGAATCTCTGTCGTCACGGTAGACGAAGCCCTCCGTTTCCTGAGGGAGTTTGACAAGCAGGATTGAAATTAAAGGTGAAACCTCACTTCGCACGCTGGCGGTGCTTCATCCCGTTTACGCTTCTGCGGACAGTTCAAGGAAGACTTCGTCATCCACGTGGATGAAGCCAAGTTCCTCGAATTGCTCGCGCCGTTTTGCATTGTATCCAGAGAGCGTGAAGCTCAACGTCGAAACACCGGCCTGCCTTGCCATCGCGTAAGTACCGCGCATCAGATTTTCCGCCGCCCGAACACCTCCCGACACCACAAACAACTTCACTTCCGCAACACGGTCGCGAACCTCGAAGGAAAACGCCCCGTCCCAGGGAAGAATCCAAATCGCATCCCAACTAAGCCAACCCGCCTGAAGCTTGTCGTGCAACAGATTGCTGCTGGGAGCATCATCAATCAGTTCATCGCGTTTCGCCAGCGACTCCACCTGGCGCAAATCGCACGCGGTCACTTTCATGAGCCGGGGCAACGGACACCCCTCCACTCCCGGTATCTCCTGCGCGAGGATCGGGTAGGACCATTTCTCACGCCAGCCCCTCGCTTCCATGAACGTGATCTCATCTTTCCAGGATCGCCGGAATCGCTGCAGGTAAAGGTCGAACCGCATCCCTCCGTAACAGTTCGGTGTCGATTCGAGCATTTGATCGTACAACGCAGCGGCGAGGGTTTCGTCGCGCGGAAACGTCCAGGGATACCCGAAAGGTACTACCCGCACGCCATCGCCGAAGTCGAACGGCGGGTGCGTGCCGATGTAGCCAACCAACTCGCCGGACTCGTCCTCGGCGTAGATGCGCGCCTTGGGGTACTTGTCCATTTCCTTCATCAGGTAACGAACATTGCGCAGGTTGGATGCCCAGGCGTAAGGGAGGTCCTGCGTCGCGCGCAGCCAGAATTCGTACTGCCGCTTGCAGTCTTCGGATCTTTCGTAGTTTCGCAGTCGATAATCCGCCACGCGCAATACTCCTAGAACCCTAACGATTTCTCGACTCGCGCTTAGGCGACTACCCAGAATCCACCCTACTCTTCCGAAACTGTCATCTTGTTAATCGCAATCGACTCGACAGGCTGCGACGCTTCTCCCGTACCTGGGTCTTTTACTTCAACCTGACCGATCTTCTCCAGTGTTGCGATCGAAGCGTCATCGGTCAGTTTGCCAAATGCGGTGTATTGCCCATCAAGGAACCGAGCATCATCCAGACAGATGAAAAACTGGCAGGAGGCTGAGTTGGGGTCGCTCGCCCGCGCCATCGATAACACACCTTTTACATGCGGTGTATCGTTGAATTCGGCGGGAAGTCGACGCGGGCCATCCCCCGTCCCATCGCCACGCGGACATCCTCCCTGAATCATAAACCCATCGATAATACGATGAAACTTGAGGCCGTCGTAAAAGCCCTGCTCGGCAAGTTCCACAAAATTCTCCACGTGCTGTGGAGCTTTGTCCGCCATGAACTCCAGTTTCATATCGCCGAAATCGGTATTGATTGTCACAAACTTCAAATTTTGCTCCCCATTGGCGTTAAGTCATCAAATGAGCCCGCGCTCTTCGATCATCGCTCGGTACGCAGGTACCGGATCAGGGTAACTCCCTTTCTCGGGCAGGCCCCATTTAGCGAAAAGCTTGGCGTTATCTTCGTCGCGAATCGTCAATTCGTCCAATTTTCGCTCGTCGTGCAGTTCCTCATGCGAGACCACCGCCTTGCGGCATCCAACGACTTTCAACCCCTCTTCGATCTGAATCTTCAACGATAAGTCCGGGTCG
This sequence comes from Phycisphaerae bacterium, assembly GCA_028282665.1. GTDB lineage: Bacteria > Planctomycetota > Phycisphaerae > UBA1845 > UBA1845 > JANQHN01. The sequence continues at coordinate 10,673 of JANQHN010000426.1, forward strand.
AACGCGGAAAAATAATAACGCTCATCCGCAAAGCCGATCCGTTCGAGAAGCTCACGCCGCAACAGCCCGAAGTTAGCGTACGGATACCCCCGAACATGGTAGATTTCGTACCGTTCGCCATCCCGCTCGACGGCATCGAGCACGTTCCGCTCCTGATGCCAGTTATGGTAGAATGCCACCATGCCCACGTCGGTGAGGTCGCTACGTGCGATCATTTCAACCGCAGCCTCAACGCTGCCGGGGAGCACGAACGCGTCATCGTTAAGCCACATGACGTAACGCCCCTCCGCCGCTCGGAACCCCTTGTTGAACGCCTTCACCGCACCTTCACGCTTTTCCTCCAGGATGACGTGCAAATTTGCGCATTGTGCCAACCATTCGCGAGTTCCGTCCGTAGAATCGCCGTCAACGACTATAATTTCATGGCTTGCGGATACATTTTGTTTGATCTTGTCGACGCAACGTGCGAGCCTGTCTCGACGGTTGAAAGTCGGCACGACGATGGACACAATTGGGGCATCTGTCACGGCATTCTCCAAAAGGGATCCGTGTTGATATCATTTTCTTCCATTATCGGCCTTTTTTTGTGGTTGGGTAGTTGACGAAATCGGAAGACAACATGCTATCGTTCGCACAAATCTCTGCCCGGCGACTCAAAAACAATAGTAAGGAGTGCATGATGCGCACGTTTCTCGCGATACTCCTGGCAATCATCCTCACAACGCCTCACGCCTCGGTTGCTCAAAATGCGACCGGACAACCGAGCGCCTCAAATGATCCAGGTGGTTTTTGGCCCACAAAAAAGATGACGGAACTGTTCATCGATCGATGGCTTGATGCAGTCTCCCACAAATACAAGATGGACAATGATCAGGTCGCCAAAGCCCGAGAGGACGCGCTCAAACGCTGGCCTGAATTCATACGCAAAAACCGCGACAAACTCCAACCTGTCGTCAACGAATTTATCGAGATGCGTCTCGAAATGTCTCCACCTTCCAAAGAGCGCGTCGCAAACTGGGCAACGGAAGCGGAAGAAGCGCTCAACTTGTTCAAAGGCGAAATTGACGGCGCGATTGAGGATTTTCGCGGCGCGCTCAATCCGCTCCAAAAGGCGAAGTTTGAAAGCGAAGTCCTGATGTTCAGCGCCGGCATGGCCGCTGCGGAGGCAAAGATCAAGCAGTGGAAAACAGGCGAATTCGAAGAACGCGAATTCTGGGATCCACCGACTTCTGAGTGGCACCGTCGAGAAGAACAGGAACGATTGGCCGAGGAAGGAATCATGCCCGAACCCACGGACCAGGTCATCGAAGAACTCAAAGCCTGGGACAAGTTTGTCGAACGCTACATCGAGATTTACAAACTCGATGAATCGCAGCAGGCATCAGCGCGATCCGCCCTCAAAGAAATGAAAGAACGAGCGATCTCCTACCGCGACGCCAACGAACAACGCATCGCCATGATCGAAAAACGAATCCAGGAACATACCGGCTCGGAAAAAGAACTCGATCAACTCAAGAAAGATCTGTTCGAAGTCTATGGCCCGATCGACGAGATGTTTCAGGAACTCAAAACCCGCGTCGAAGCCTTACCCACCGATGAACAACGCGAAGCGGTGAAACGCGGCGATACCATCGACGATTAATCGTACGCCGAGCGTTCGCGACGCAAATCTATCTTTGCGCCACAAACGCCTATTGCGAATCGTAAATCCTATCTTGACCGGTGCTGAAATCGTTTACGACGCAATAACCGACTCTCCAAATCGGATATTGCTCGAAACAACGGTAGCCGTAAAATTCGCTCGAATTCCAGCCTGTAAGATTGAAAAGATGTTGCACAAGCCCGGAATACTGCGGCTTGGGCGGGTGCGTGATGTTTTCTACCCCGGGACCCAACACCTGCAGTTGCGGTGCATGCGGCAATCGGGTCATCCAACGATCCCACGCGCTATCCAAAGTACTGGGCGACCAAAGGTGCGTTTCCACAGAGGGTAGACTCACACGAGCCAAGTCACGGTGCAGAAAAACGTCGAGCACCATCGACTCCGTAGGATAACTCATGAGGTTCCATGTTTCTTCCCTTGGTGGATCGTTAAGACGCGGGTGCGGAAGCGGATCGGCAATTCGGTTTGCAATGGCAATGTCGATCAGCCGCGATTCCATCCCGGCCGATGCCGGCTCAATCACGTGATTCAAACATCGGCTTCCTTCGCCCTGGAGGACGAGGCGCGGCAACGGACGCGAACAAAACTCTTCCAAAAGCGCAGCGCCGCCTTCGTTCAGCTTGCGGCCATCGAAAGCCTCATGCTGCCTTTCTGTGTCTCGCCCGAGCCTAATCACGAACGGTGGTGCCTTGGCGGTGGAAACGTGCCCAAAACAAGCCGTCACCATAGCACGATCCACACTGTCCGGATTGCCGGGAACGATATTGTAAATAAAAATCGTCCACGTCGATGTGAACCAACGGCCGGTAACGAGCTTGGCGCTGTCATACAAGTGGCGACGCCACTGAAACTCGTTTACGTCGCCTTGCAACTTCGCAAAACTGTCAACATTCATACAGCGCGCAGCCGAATCACCCTCTCCTGCAATCTTTCGACAGAGTTTCGCGTGAGAACCACCGGCTTCTGAAATTAATCGTTCGTACTCGCTAACCGCAGCTTCGGCCGCATCGAGGACATCCGCGTTGAGGTTGCACACCTGACAGGCTTTGATGAAGTTTCGAATCCCGTCAACACCCGGTAGGGAGAGCAAAGAAACCGCCCCGGCATCCGGCTTCTGGACTGTCTGAACAATCCGTTGGCAGGTCGGTCGATCTGCGGATAGGTACCGCGCTAACGCACTGGCGCCCCGATGCTGTGAAGGAACACCTGAAAGAATGTGTGTGAGTGTCTCACACAACCGGTGACCTATTTGCTCGGCATGCGAGAGGAACTCTGTATCTTGCTGTTCCAGTTGGTCGAAAATGGTCCTGACACCCCGCTTCGTCTGTCAATTCGACTGCCCGCACATAATACACCACAAACTAAAACACTACACCTGTTCCAAAAAATACGGACCAATACTTGATTTCTGACCTCAGATCATGTAGACTAGTTCTCAGAGCAGATTCGAGGTCTGAACGACAATCCTAACTCGGCGATCTTAATTCGTCAAGCATAGGAACAATGGTCGCGTCTGATTGATATCGTTCGAGAGCTACATATCAATAACAAAATGAGGAGAGAGAGAATTATGCCCAAGAACACTAGCTTATTGTTGATCGCCCCAGTTGCGATCAGTGTGGCTGCAATCGCTGTCTTCCAGGCCAAAGCTGAGCCAATCGAAATCGAATGGATTACCATCGACGAACCTGGAAACGAGGCCGACTACCGCTACGAAGGACGTGGCGTTGGTGCGGTGGATTACACCTACAGGATCATGAAGTACGAAGTTACCGCAGGACAGTACACGGCCTTTTTGAATGCAGTGGCCGCCACTGACCCGTGGAACTTGTACAATTATGATATGGAGGATCCCGAAGACGAATATGGCTGCGGAATCGTGCGTAGCGGAGACCCAGGCAACTACACGTACACAGTCGTTCCGGGCAGAGAAAAAGTCCCGGTCAATTTTGTCAGTATGCGCGATGCGATGCGCTTCGCAAATTGGATGCACAACGGACAACCCAATGCACCCGTTGGGCCGGGCGTGACCGAGGACGGAGCATACGACCTGACGCCAAACCCAGTCGGTAGCCCGAGCCGCGAACCGGGAGCTTTGTTCCATCTCCCCAGCGAAAATGAATGGTATAAAGCGGCCTACTACGAGCCTGGAACAGGCAATGGTTACTGGGACTATCCAACGAGCAACTTCAATCCACCCATCTCTGAAGCTCCTCCAGGTGGGCCAAACTCCGCAAACTATGCTAGACCTGTCACCGATTTGACCGATGTCGGAGCTTATTTGGAAGCCAAAAGCCCCTGGGGAACGTTTGACCAGGGTGGTAACGTCTGGGAACTCTCAGATACAAAGGATTTGTGGTCGGTGCCGCCGGATCCTGACGACCCGCTCGTCCGAGGCGGTGGCTGGTGGGGAACCAGCTCGATCGATCTGTCCGCTGCAACGTGGATCGACTGGGAGGACTCAGACCAGGAATTTGACCTGGGTTTCCGACTCGCGGCCGCGCCACAGGCACCTTGCCCCTTGGATCTCGATGGAAACGGCAGTATCGGACCGGGTGATGTCGGCGTAATCAAAAACAGCTTTGGTTGCGATTTGAACGAACCGGCCTGTGCGGCACTCGATTTGGATGAGAATGGAGCAGTGGGGCCCGGTGACGTCGGTGTGGTGAAGAACGGCTTCGGTCCTTGCCCATAGTCAATTATTGGTTCAATGACGAGAACTACCAACCTCCCAAAAGGCTATAGCAGTTTCAATCCAAACGTAGCGTTGAATGCCGACTTTCCAGCAGTACAAAATGCGGTATCGGACGCTACACCTGGCTAGAGCTTGCTCTAGAGGTCAGAAGATTGGGCCTTCCCATTCAGCGACTGTCTTCCTCATCCGCATACCCGCAAATCGCGGGTATGCGGAGCCTCTACAAAAAGCACCGCGCGCTCGACTCGAAAAAACAAGGAAAAAATGTTGGATAAACCCTCTATGGCAGTTTCAAATCCAAACGCAGCGTTCCATGTCGACTTTCCGGCAGTACAAAACACGGTGTCGGACACTACACCTAACTAGAGCTTGCTCTAGAGAATCGTCTCTGATCCAACGATTTCAAGCAAATCACTCAGTTGGTTGATCTGATAGTCAGCAAGCTCGCACGCTTCTAGCATACTTTCTTCGCCGTGGTCAGGACCCGCAAGCGTCAACACAGTCGTCGCACCCGCACTCTTGCCGGACATGATGTCATAGAGGTGATCCCCGACCATCCAACTCACACTCACGTCCGCACCCAATTCCTCGCAAAGTGACAGCACCGGCTCGGGAGACGGTTTGATCGCACCATCCTCTCGCGTGCGAATCGCATCGATTTCAATGCCAAATCGCGCCAGAACGGGCAGCACGCTCGGACGAGCATTGCGAGTTAAAATGGAAATCGGATGCCCTGCCGCCCGAAGTGCCGATAGCGTCTCAACCGCACCATCCTGCAGACGTGCTTCTTCCGATGCGAGGCGTTCATGACGTTCGATAATGGCAAATGCCGATGCCCGACGCGCCTCATTCCACGATGCCATCTCCTCCAGAATCGTGCCGGACTCGATCCCGATCTCAGCACGAATGGCATCGAAATCGAGCGTTGGAATCGTAATCGTACCGTCAAAATCGAAAATAACCGCCGATAAACCGGGGGAGTGGTCAAGTGCAGCCATAATGCTCGTTCTATAGCAGTTTCAATCCAGACGTAGCGTTCCATGTCGACTTTCCGGCAGTACAAAACACGGTGCTGGACGCTACACCTGGCTAGAGCTTGCTCTAGTCTGTGATTTCCGATTCGCCGATCAACATCACACGATTTTTGCCGCCGCGCTTCGCAGCCTGCAAAGCCTCATCCGCCCGCGCCAGCAGGTCTTCCCGCGTCATGCCGTCCCAGGGATACGTCGCGATTCCACCGCTGATCGTGACCCGTCCCGCGCTATCGGGTCCAAGCTTGGCGATATCCTGCCTCGCCAGCGCTTCCTTGAAACGATTCAACACCGTCAGCGCGCATTCAGGATGGCGCGAACCCGGCACGCGAGGCCCCTCCGGATCCCAAAAGACCACGACAAACTCATCGCCGCCGTACCGCGACACAATGTCCTGTTCGCGACTATGCTTGCGAAAAAGCTCCCCACAAAGCCGAATGATTTCATCTCCCGCGTCGTGACCGAATTCGTCGTTGTAGCTCTTAAAATCATCAACATCAAACAACAACACCGATACGTTCAACTGCCCGATCGCCGCCCGACCGATGATCTCGTCCAGCTTTAAGAAAAGGTATCGACGATTAGGTAAACCGCTGAGTTCGTCGGTATACGCCATTTCACGCCATCGACGTTGTGCCCTGGCGGAGTTCAAAAGGTGTGAAGCAACCTTACCATAGTGTTCGAGCTTCCTCACGGTGGCAGGGCTGTAGGCTCCTTCCACTGATTCACTAACACAGATCTGTCCATCGCCTGCGCCCACAATATCAACAGGCACGCTCAACACAGGCTTCATAACCGGCGAACCCGAAACGGCAGCGGTCCCCTGCACCACAATCCGAACGCCGCGAGCGCCAATAGCTAACACCACAAGGTCCGCAAGCCGACGGAGTATCTCCCCACCCGGCGCGTCCAGATGACGAAGCAATTCACTCAATTGTGCGAGTTCCGATGCGCGGGGCTCGTCATCCACGCGACGGCGCGACGCCGGAATATACAAAGGGCATTCCTCCTGCCCAAAAGCCCGAGAGAGATCATCCTCACAAAGAGGCGTAACCAGGTAATCATCCGCAACGCCACCGATAAACCCCCGGGCAATCCTCTCACCTTCAGGCCTGCAGATCAAAACCAATCGAGTGTCTCTCCCCGCCGCTTCCCGCAGACCGGCCAACGCATCACTCAACGAAGCGGTTGACGGATCCACACCAACCAATACACCACTCGCCTTATGACGCGATAAATCCGCAATACCGGATAGGTAGCTGTCACACGCCGCGACAGTCCAATTGGCATATACCCGGCGAACCCGTTCCAGAAGATCGCGATCACTCATCCCCTCCGCAACGACCACGAGTCGATCACGAAGCAATGGGTCCATCTCTTTGATCGTGGGAGGCATCATCTATCCTCCCCCTCCTGCCGCGTATCCGATTCTCCGTGACGATCGCCAATCAGCGCGTCCAATTCTTCGTCGGTAATCAGCGGGAGATCGTCATCATCTTGTGCCCGACTCGTGTTCTCATTATTGGGTGGAAGGTCACCATGAGCAGAATTGGCCTGTTCATCTGGCGGAGTGCGCGTCGGCGCATCAGAATATTCGCCCCATGGCACACGCACGACGTTGTCAGGCGTCCCGGTAAGGCCTGATGCATCCAGATCAGTTGACGCACTGGATTCACCCTCCAGACGACGCAATCGCTCGACCAGTTCCTCGGCCGGCACATCCACATCTTCTATGGTAATTTCAGCACCCAGGCGTTCTTTCTGGGGCAATCCCGCCGTACTGTTCATATCGCCTTGCAAAACGCCTCCGGAAACCTCCGACTCACCGTGTGATGCCTCCGTCAACTCAGTAACCGCTTTGAGGTCCTTTCCCGGCCAGCGAACCGGTTCGGGTGCATCGAAACGTGACAAGTCCAATTCGTCTTGATACTCAGGATCGAACACCCCCTCCAGATCATCTTCCTTCACATCGTCGCTCGGCTCAGCCACAGGACCTTCGGATTGCTCCTCAACGATTTGATCTTCCTTAGCACACTGCTGAAGCAAACGATCCTCCAGATCAATGTCCACTCCTGCCGGCATGATCGGTTTGGAATGTTCCAAGTTCGGTGCCGAATCAACATCCAAATCCATCGTTGGCGCGGAAAGAACGCCAATCGCCGAATCGTCGAGCCGTTTCGCACCAACCGCTTCAATCGTCGCGCTGCAGGAAATCATCGCCGGCTCCGACCCATACACGTAAACCGACACACCCTCAACAACGCGAGATAACAAAGGGAAAAACGCCAACTCGCGGCGCGCCATTCCATCAACGCACACCACCACCGCCCGCAGATCATTCGCATTCATTCGTCCAAGTCGAGCGAGTGCGCGATACACATCGGTGACTTCCAGCATCTCAACGCCTGCAGCGTTCAACCGTGCTAAACACGATTGATCACCGCCCTGCGTCGCGGGATTGACGTGGTAAACAAAAAAAGGCCTGGATTGTGTTGATTTCGGCATGAAACCTACCCATCCATAGGAAGTGTGCGAGGCTCACAGAAAACTCCCGTAATCCAGTTTAGGCATCCCCCCAAGCTGCGTCAATTACCAATTTTAACGGAAATGGTTGGATTTGAGTAGCACGCGATTGGACACCACGTAAGCGAACACAACTCACGTTTTTTCAAGTGCTCCCCAATACGGTTTCACCGTAAAGAGCGAACGGATCACGCATGGACCTGAGGAATTGACGTGTCGAACCTGCCTGCATTCATGGAATCAGCGGGGTCAGCTTTGGCTGTTCTCACCCCGTTGGTTGTTCTACCACTGACGGTCTTCACTTTCTACTTGCGTTCTCTTCGCGAACACCAATCCACTTGGCACAAAGATCTAACCCATCGCATTAACACGATTGAGAGCATCGTCACCCAGATTAGACAACACGTATTCGACTTTGAACGAGACTACACCACCAAAGAAGAATGGCTTCGCGAGGAAATAAGAACCAGGAAGCAGTTGGATGAACTCAAGGAATCCTCATGGCGCATGGAGGCTGCTCACGGGCACTTCTCGCTTGGGCACCACAAACGCAACGTAGATATTGATTCCGTCACCGAACAGGATTGCATTGATCGAACCGACCAATCCACCGATAACAACCAGGATGAGAAACGAATCTGATGGCCGGCTCAAAAAACGCCCTCGAAATTAAACGGATACGCAACGAAATTCTCGTCGCGCTGAAGGTGATTTACCCCGCCCCCATGCAGGCTGAACGACTCATGCGTAGCCTGCTCACCCTGTTCCCCGTGCTGGAGTTCGACACATTCAAACGCAACCTGCATTACTTGTGTGCTAAAGGATACATCGAGCGGGTCGTTTCGGGCTCGGAAGATGATCCCGAATTCACGCCTTGGCGTCGCCGATGCTTCCGACTGACACCGACCGGCATGGAAATCGCCGATCACTGCATCCAGGACCCCGCTCTTTTGGAGTAGCCCCATGCCGTCCACCAACTCCAACCAATCAAACCAATCGGGCGAAGTGGCGGACAAACAGTCGAATTCGAAAACGAAACGCACCCCTATCGAACGCCTATTGCCCAACGCCCTCATCGTCGAAATTACCGAACACCTCACCGATCTCCTACAACCTGAGGATGATGTCAGCCGAAAATTAACGCAAACCCTCTATGACGAATTTAAAATCAGGTCGTGTTGCGGCGTGACGGTTTCTCGCTTCCGGAATTTTCTGAAAAGAATTCACAAGAAGCGAAACCGGCGCGATTCCGTGCACATACCCAGTGAAATTATCTCTGTCGAAAGTGAACCACTCGATAAGAAAACCGAAAAAGAGCCTGACTGGTCCGTACGCTTGGCAGATCATCGAAGAAGGCAGGCGTCGATCGCCACGATTCTTGAAAGACTATTTGGACCGCTCTCAAAGTGCGCTACCGAGACCTGGGCTCATCGCACGTACCTGTTGCTCGTAGGCGAAATCTATTACCGCCTCGCCGCCGGAAAAAGCGAACTGCCCACGGATGAATTGGTCGCGTTTGCCAAAGTGCTGGCGGAACATCGCCGTATCGAGGTGCAGATGGCCAAGGCGTTGGATGGCACTGAAAAGGAGCAAGGCAAAATCAGCATGAAACGAGATCACAACAGAACAGTTCTGCCCACCTGCTTTCCCAAAATCGTTCGCGACATTTACGGCACGAATTTCCACCCACCTGACGAATCCATACGAGACAATGAAGCAACGGGGGCGAACAAATCCACGAAATCCGACAAATCCCGGTAGAACAGCATTCAGCAAACGAAATCTGTCACCCTGCATGAGCCGCCGGCGATCAGCCCGGCCTTGAAACGCTAACAGTTGTTGAACCGTTTTGCGATGTTCGACCGTTGCCGCAATCCGGTAGTTCATGAAGCATTGCCAAAAAATGCCGGCTGACGGTTAAGAAGAAGCGGAGTGGGCTGATAAGCCGGATTCTGTGTCCGCGCGATCAGGCGCGACGGCGATCATTTCTCTAGGCCCGTAGTCACCTACGGGCTCAAGCACCCTACCCACGGCTTTCGACCGAAGTTCAGCGAGGCGGGCAGCCTCTCGCCGCTTATTTGGGCTTGCTGGCGGTGGGGTTTACCCTGCCATGACCGTCACCGGTCACGCGGTGCGCTCTTACCGCACCTTTTCACCCTTACCTGTCGAGACGAGCCCGACGTCGGCGGTGTCTTTTCTGTGGCACTTTCCCTCGGCTCACACCGGGTTGGCGTTACCAACCACCGTGCCCTGCCCAGTCCGGACTTTCCTCCGACATG
>JANQHN010000249.1 GCA_028282665.1 Phycisphaerae bacterium
AACGATTCGTCCGCCCTGCCGGGCGGTGGAATTTTTAAAACACTCCCTAACCAGGGGCTTGCTTCGCCGCGCCCCTGGCTAACATCGTCCGCCCTCCGGGCGGGAAAACACATCCTCGGCACCCCACCCTCCGGACGAGGAAGCGCATCCTCGACAAATGCGTTTGTTCTTTCAAATGTCAACGCAGATCGTTCGTATGATCCGGTCCGCACAGCGGGTTCTACCGGCTTAGGCTACATGTCGTGATCTGTGATAATTCGCCTTGTTTCATGGTTCTACGTTTATCCTTCGAAACCTGCCTGGTCATTTTATTTTATGATCATGCATTTATTCTTTTCGGCTGAGTTCGAATCGTTCCCTCTTCGCCCGTCAAGGCATCCGGCGTGTATCCCTCGAAACCAACCTCGGCTGTCGGCTCCTCGCCCGGTAGGGCGAACGACGTTAGCCAGGGTGCGCGGGTCGCGTAGCGACCAAGCCCCTGGACCGAGAGCCTCCCAAAATTTCTCCCCACCCGGAGGGCGGACGAACGCTTTGCACGGCGCACTGCAATATTCGGGCTAGAACAACAGACCCCGAACTCTGAAACGAGGGTCTCGGCGAAAAGGGATGTACGTCCGAATGCCACACATGTGCAGCCATCGTCAGGCAGAGGCTTCCTGCTCGGCGACCTCGCGAGCTCGCTCGCGCAGGATGTCAATCATCTCGCGAACTTCCTGAGCCATGCGGGCGTTGGGGAATTCACGCACGATCTCTAAGCCCGTATCGAGGGCCGACTGCCACTCCTTGTGCTTCACCGCCATACGGAATTGCACGCCAAGCTGTACGATCTTCTCTTTGAAAACCGAACGCGCGATATTTTCAAGTTCTTTGCCTTCTTCGGGTGTGAGGTAGTGGTCTAACGCTTTGAGGACTTCAATGGCATGATCGGTTTCACCGCTGGCGACGGCCTTGTCCCATTCCGAGCGGAGGGCATCTTTGCATTGTTGCCGTTCGGTGTTCATTTGCGATTCCAGCTCAATGACGCGCGGGTCATCCGGCAGAGCGCGTTTGATTCGTTCGATTTCGTGCTTTGCGCGATCCCACTCGCGAGCGGTGATGTGACGCTGGATGGTCTGAATGACTTCCGCGAGCTTGTTCGCGATTGCATCCTCTCGAGCACCTTCCAATTCGCCTCGAAGTTCCGTAATTTCTTCTTCATAGCCGAACCGCTGACTCAATTCGCGCACCAGACTGTAGGCCGCTTCCCAGCGACCGTTGCGAATGTCCTCGCGAATCGTTTGTCTGAGTGCTTCGATTTCCTCATCACGGTGAGCGAGCGATTTGGCGGCATCGGAAATGCGCGTGTTTTCAGTGATGGCTTCTAATTTCGCCAGCATTTTCTCCAACAGTTCGTTGCCGTCGCGAATGTCGCTCAGTTGTCTCGCGGTCGTCGACTCAATCTTCAAAATGAGGGGTGTAATCGTCAGCACGACCAGTGCGGCGAATATTAAAAACGCCCCAAACGCAACCCACGCGTAGGTGTTGGCGGTGTCAGGCGAAGTTGCGTATCCCAGTAGGGCGAGGGCGATCAACAGGCCTCCGCCGATCATCGCGACCGCGCAGAAAAATGCCTGAAACGTGCGAAGCTGGGAGAATCTGGAAGGTCCGGAAGGCATGACTCATCATTCCTTTCCCGGCGACGACGCGTTGAGGTTCGAGATGATTCCTGCTGCGTCGCGCGCAAGTTCAATAACAAAAACCGCTTACTCAATGCTATTTCGTAGTACCGGACAGTCAACCGCAGGTTTTGTTAAGCTGCCTCGCTCTCGACAACTTCTTCCACCTCCTGGACCACTGAGCCGGACGGAGCCCCGCCAGTGCTGTCAATGCGTCGCTGAAGCCTTGTACGTTCTTGCTTGTTGAACATCTCCAGCCCGGCCACTATACGTTGTATCTCATTGGATACAATCGTCATAAAGACCAGCGCCCCGCCAACGCAAACCGCACACCACGCAAAGATAACCCAGCCATCCATCGCCCCACAGGCCTCCTTTCGGTGACCGTGTATCGGCATCCGACGCACGGCACGTGGGTTACCAGGTGGGAAGCCGGCTTAAGGACGCTATGCGGAGAAGCGCATTGCCATTGCGATAATCGCAAAAAAACAACCAGAAGCGAAGACTGCAATTATCGGACGTATGTGGCTGTGACGCACAAGGCGGAGGATAGGTCATATGCTCACTGACTTGGTGTGGTCGATTCGCTCCGATTACAGTCAAACCGATTGGATGACGCAAAGCGTATGCTCGCAGGAGCCTGCACGTGATGAAAAAAATACTCGAAAGGGGCGACTGTCTTTTGTGTCCCCTTTACCTGATGCGGGGAGATGATCAATGATTTGTAAGCTCATTACCGTGCATGTCAAACCTGGGTACCTAACTGAATACCTTGAGGCTCAAGAGGTCTGGAATCGAGAATCATGCAGAGATCCTTCCTGCCTGGGCTATTTCTGTGGCCAGGAGCCCGCGGCTCCGGATATTGTGCAATCGCAGTTTTTCTGGCGAAGCCGTGAAGATTATGAACGATGGATGGAGACCGACCACGATCGCATTGCAGAGATGGCTGGTGCTGATAAGTACTACGAGCGTGTGGAGACCGTCGTTCTCGATGTTGTCAGCAATGGATGCGAACTTCCCCGCGCGGTACTCGCAGGTCCCAAAACGGAAGCTGCGGAAGTACAGATGTGGAGCGAAGTTTATCGAGCGTCGGTTGCCCTTCGCATTGGCGTACGCCTGAAATTATTTGATCATCTAGGCGCCGATGCGTGGACTTCGTCGGATCTCGCGACAAAACTCCAAGTTCCTGAGGACAAACTCGATAAGCTCCTTCTTGCGTTGACAGCAATGGGATTCGTGTCTCGAAAGATGGGCGAGTGGCGCAACACAAAATTAGCAAGACACACGCTTGTTGCCGAATCATCGGCGTACCAAGGCGAGATGGTTCTGCACAACACACAGCCCGAATATTTCACCCGCATCAGTAGTTTTGGTGAGCGGCTCGGGCTGGCGCCGGACCAGGAAGATCCGGACAGCTATCACTCGCGATTTCTGCGCGCTATGTCGGAGACCGCCCAGGCGGGCCAAGCCAAAGCTCTGGTGCATGCCGTGGACCTTTCGGACTGCCGCACTCTGCTCGACGTAGGAGGCGCGACTGGACCGTACGCGATTGCACTTTGCAAGGCTAATCCTAAGTTAGCCGTTACGGTTCTCGATTTAGCAAAGACAGTTAATACGGCAAGGGCAGTTCTGCACAAAACCGGACTGGATGACCGTATCGATATTCAGGCGCACGATTATCGAGAGGGTTCGTTTCCAAGGCCGTTCGATGCAGTGTTGATCTCAAATGTCCTCCGCGGTGAGGCACCGGCAGCCATTGACGACATTCTGAAACGCGCCCTTGAAGCGCTGCGTCCCGGCGGTCGCATACTAATCCCCGATCTTTACATTGAAGACGAATTCGACAACCCCGGATTGCGCGCAGCGCTATTCGGCCTCCATGTGGCCGATGGCTTGAATGGATCAATTCAACAAATGGTAGATGCGGTTGCAAATGCAGGGTATCGAGAAGTTCGGGCTATCCGGCTGACACCGTGCATCGTGATGAATGCGATGGTTGTTGGTACGCGGACCTGAAAGACAGTGATGCTCACTGACGCAAAGAAAAGGGGGGCAGGTTTCAATTTCCGCTATAGCAATTTCAATTCAAACGTAGCCGGGTGCCGTTGCTCTCCCGCCCGGAGGATGAATGGTGCGAGTTCCAGGAAAGGTTTCCCACCCGAGGGCCGAATGTCGAGGATGCGCCTTCCCGCCCGATAGGGTGAACGGTGTAAGCCGGGAATGTGTTTCCCCGCCCGGAGGGCGGACGAACCGTTCGTAGAGATTGAGGCGTTTGCAGTTAGAAGAGATTTGCGCGTGCACGTTGGGTATTGGGTGAATTCATATACGAACGTTCCATTCGTCCGGCAACGTTCGTCCGCCCTCCGGGCGGGGAGATTCTTTGGGCGACTTCATTCCAGGGGCTTGGTCGCTGCGCGACCCGCGCACCCTGGCTAACATCGTGCGCCCTACCGGGCGAAGACATCGCCTCCCGGCCCTTCGGGCCGTTACGTCAACGCGTTCGAACGCCAACGTTTATCAATCCCAACGGCACCCGTCCGAACGAGATTGACGGTCATTCTCGAATGGGCGGAAGACCGTTACATCAACGCACTCGAACGCTAACGTTCATCGACAAAAACATACACATCCGAACGAGGTCGTCTGTCATACTCGATTGGCTCGGAGACCCGTTACATTAGCGTGCCGTAAGTGCTAACGTTCATTGAAACCGAACCCGGAATCGCTTAAGATTCGGCGCATCAGGGGTGAAGACAGTCCACACATTTGAAAAAACGGATAAGTGCCTCTTCCTCCCGTATTTGCCAGTGCGAGACCGTGGTCCCGCTGGGGTAGGCGGGCGCCATCGCAAAGGTCTCCAATTCACCATTCGGCTGCACTTTCAACCATTGCAGCCAAGACGCCGATTCACCGTCCGCGTCGATTTCAAAGGAGAAAAACATGAAGTGCTATGTTATCCCCGCCTGCATCGCGGCCTCGTTCATCGCCGGCATCGCAACGGCCGAAACCGAAGAATGCAAACCGCCAGAATCCGCTGTCTTTACTCCGGTGTGCGATTCACTGTCCTACCTGAAATTCGAGACGAGATACAACACTGCTGTTACGTTTACCCCCGTTGGCTGCTCAATAACGGATGCACAGGGCGGTGCCCTCGCCCTCGGAATCGCCCTTGCCTCCAGCAGAGAGACAATCGAGTTCGGTCCATGCGTGTGGGAGGACTTCGATTTCGATCTCGACCTGGGTGACGACTCCGAAGGCATCATCAATCTCATCACCGAAGGACCTGCCGACGCCTTCGTGTCAATCGAGGCCTCTGCTGTTTTTAATTCAATCATATCATCCATCTATCGCGGATCCGCTGAGGCCCGCGCGACGGCGAGTAAGCTGTCCCTGGCCACCGAGAGCTACCATAAGCACGTCTTCGGCTACAACAGCGTCAATAAGTTAAAAGATGGCGACGGCAAAATCTGCACCACTGAGGTCACCGGCCACGCCTTCTCATCCGGAGTCGAGACTGCGTTTGCCGATGCCGACTTCAGTGACGGATGCACGGGCCTCACGGGCGGGCTCGATGTGTACATTCGTACCAATTTCACACCGTTCTGCAAAATGACCATCAGTCAGCAGAAGGATGATCCGAGTGAATCTTGCCCCATATGTTCGAGCAGTGCCGGCTCCATCAATCTCGCCTACTCGCTCGACGTGAACTTCATCGTCGGCGGCGCCCGATCCGTTGCCCGTCAGCAGGGAGTCATCCGCTTCGTTAGTGACGGCAATAGTGTTTCTGCTACCGACCGACTCGGCATGTTCAGCGATCCGGCATTCGCTCCCGGACCGATTGACGACGGCTACGGACTGAACGTTGAAAACCACCTCATCCCTTTGAATGTTCCGGCCAATGCCACCAATATCGATGTCACCCAATCGCGGGACGCGTTTGAGCACGACGGCGACATCAACGGCGACGGCCTCTTCTGCGGACGGGATGATGCCGCCATGTCCGCCCTTGTCGGTTCCACGATAGGCGACGGCGTCTATAACCCGCGAGGCGACTTCGACCTTGACGGAGATATCGACGCGGCCGACCGCGCGGCGTTCGAGGCGATCTTCCCCGGCTGACGATCCGACCTCACCTGCGACGGCATCGTGGACGTCAACGACCTTCATGGACTCTTCGCCTACTGGGGTACCTGTGAGTCGCAGCAAACTTCATACTGTCTCGGCGATCTCAATGACGATGGCGTTGTTGACGTGAGTGACATGCTGCTTCTCTACGGTGAATGGGGTAATGACTGCCAACTGCAATGATCCCACGCACGGCGTAGCGGGGCGATCACTCTAGAATCTTCTCACACCCGGAGGGCGAACGAATTGTTCATTTGTTTTGCAACGTTCGTCCGCCCTACCGGGCGAAGACACGCTACGTCAACGCATTCGAACGCCAACGTTCAACGTCGTGCATGACGGGCGGAACCCCGTCACGTCAACGTGTTCGAATGCCACCTCTTGGCCCGGAGGGCCAACGATGTTAGCCAGGGGCGCCGCGAAGCAAGCCCCTGGATAGCGATCTCTCTTCAAAATCTCTTCTCGCCCGGAGGGCGAACGAATCGTTCGTAGAAATTGAGGCATTCGCGGTTAGGAGAAATTTGCGCATGCGCGTTGGATGTTGGATAAATTCATATGAGAAGCTCCGGATCGTCCGGCAACGTTCGTGCGCCCTGCCGGGCGGGGAGGAATTATTGAGAAACGTTCTCGTTCCAGGGGCTTGGTCGCTGCGCGACCTGCGCACCCTGGCTAACGTCGTGCGCCTTACCGGGCGAAAGACCGTTACGTCAACGTGCCGCAAGCGCTAACGTTCATTGAAACCGAGTCCGGAATCGCTTAGGATTCGGCGCATCAGGGGTGAGGACGATCCACACATGTAAAGAAACGGATAAGTACCTCTTCCTCCCGTATTTGCCAGTGTGAGACCGTGGTCCCGCTGGGGTAGGCGGGCGCCATTGCAAAGGTCTCCAATTCATCATTCGGCTGCACTCTCAACCATTGCAGCCAAGGCGCCGATTCACCGTCCGCGCCAATTCCAAAGGAGAAAACCATGAAGCGTTATGTCATCCCCGCCTGCATCGCAGCCTCGATCATCGCCGGCATCGCAGTGGCCGAAGAAGGTGATGATTGCGAACTGCTAAGCATTAACACACGTCGAGCGTGCGACACGGAGTCCTACGTGAAATTCGATACGGCGTACAGCGTTACCGCCACGTTTAATCCCATTGGCTGCTCAATAATAAATGCACACAGCGGTGCCAACGTCGCTGGAATCGCCATTGCCTCCACCCGCAAAACAATCGAGACCAGTTTATGCGTGTGGGAGGACTTCGATTTCAATCTTGACAAGGATGAAGGTTCCTCGGTGTCAGTCGAGGCCACTTCTGCGATTGAGTCAACAATATCATCCAGCTATGACGGATCCGCAGAAGCCAACGCGTCGGAGAGTGGGGTGACTCTGACCACCAGTGGCTCCCATAGTCACGTCTTCGGCTACGAACACTTCACGAAGGACGTCAGCAGCGAAGACTTCCGCATCATCGAGGTCATCGGCCACGCTTTCTCATCCGGTACCGAAACTGCGTTTGCCGTTGGCGAACTCAGTGGCGGATGCACGGGCCTCACGGGCGGGCTCGAAGTGTCAATGTTTGCCAGGTTCTCCCCGTTCTGCGAGGCCATTACCAGTTCGCAGAAGGGTGATTCCTGCCCCAGGTGCTCTATCGGTTCCGGCTCCATCAATCTCGCCTACTCGCTCAACCTGAGATTCGTCGTCGACGGCGCCCGATCCGTTGCCCATCAGCAGGGAGTCATCCGCCTCGCTAGTGACGGCAATGGTGCCTATTCTGCCGACCAACTCGGCATGTTCAGCGATTCGGCATTCGCTCCCGGCCCGATCGGCGACGGCTACGGACTGAACGTTGTAAACCACCTCATCCCCTTGAACGTTCCGGCCAATGCCACCAAGATTAATGTCACCCAATCGCAGGATGTGTTCGAGCACGACGGCGACATCAACGGCGACGGCCTCTTCTGCGAACTGGATGATGCCGCCATGTCCGCCCTTGTCGGTTCCACGATCGGTGACGGCGTCTATAACCCGCGAGGCGACTTCGACCTTGACGGAGATATCGACGCGGCCGACCGCGCGGCGTTCGAGGCGATTTTCCCCGGCTGACGAGCCGACCTCACCTGCGACGACGTAGTGAACGTCAACGACCTCAATGACGATGGCGTTGTTGACGTGAGTGACATGCTGCTCCTCTACGACGAATGGGGTAATGACTGCCAACTGCAATAATCCCACACACGCTGCCGCGGGGCGATCACTCTAGAATCTTCTCACACCCGGAGGGCGAACGAACTATCCATTTGTTTCGAAACGTTCGTCCGCTCTACCGGGTGGTGAGGAATTGTTTGGGGCGTTCCCGTTCCAGGGGCTTGGTCGCTTCGCGACCCGCGCGCTCTTGCTAACGTCGTGCACCCTGACGGGCGAAGGCATTGCCCCTTGGCCCGGAGAGCGGAAAGAAGGCCTCATTGCGAATAAATGGCTATCAGTCGTGATTCGAAGGATCTCGCTGATCCAGCATAGACCGGGGATCCGAGTCGAGTCCATGAAGAGTGGCCAGGTCGGAAACACGACCATCCCGTATATCCACGATGAGCCACGAGTCGAACACGTCGAACGGCAAGTGGTACTCGTACATGAATCGCTCAATACCGTTCTTGTCTATATAGTCTAGAATGACTTTTGGTGAACCAAGTTGATCTACAACTTCACTCCTCGTCATATTGCTAACAGAAGAGACAAAATCCGAATGCTTAATCATTCGCCCTCGTATCCTTAAGTCACTTGACTTCCAGCGGTGAGAATCAAATGGAAGGGGGCTACCCAATAGGAAGATCAGCCAAATGCAAAGGGGCATCGCGATGAGTATGGCAAGTAGCCACGCTCGCCGGTTTGAGAAGAAATTCCACATCATATACGTTTACTTTCGATAATCGCCTATTTGGAGCCAGAAACGCCTTTTGACATCACCAGCCCCGAACCTGACTTCGCCACTTTGACTGAACGAAAACGGCCATGTGACTGAAATTCGGTAGCCAAGCGACCCTGGGTTCTATCTCTTCGATAACATGCACCCCGTTGCAGGTGAAGTACTTCACGCCCTGCCCGATCTGAAATGCGCCTGAAGTTTCGACCAGGCTGCATGTATTCGACCCAAAGCCAATTTGTCGATTTCCGGCTCCGCAGAGGAACACATCGTTGCAGCCGTTGAGATGGTAAATTCGATTGCCTCAACAATTGCCACGCTGTTATCGAATAAGAAAATATCTTCGATTCTGAGCAATACTTTTCCTCGACGCTTTCCTCGACTCTGTCGAAGATAAATGCTGGCCCGTTGATCTTCGCACAACTGAACAATAACGTAGTGGCCGATGACGGGCGTAAAATAGAACGTAATCCACTCAAAATCATCAGGTTGTTTCGTGTCCCACGCCAGTTCGCCTCTATGCTTCAGAGACTTTCCTCGAGCCTGTAATCTGCGGCAAACGCCATCGAGGAAAAGCGAATTAAACGCAGGTAGCTTCTTTTTCATCCGATTCGACACTTCATCACGAGTGGCGACCTGCAAGACGCCGACGATGTTAGCCAGGGGCGCAGTGCAGCAAGCCCCCGGTTGGCGATCCCTCTACAAAATCTTCTCTCGCCCGGAGGGCGAACGAACCATCCATTTGTCTCGAAACGTTCGTCCGCCCTCCGGGCGAAGAGCCGGGTGTCTATACGCCCTTCTT
>JANQHN010000250.1 GCA_028282665.1 Phycisphaerae bacterium
TTATCGTCTGGACGAAGATGCCGGAAACGCGAACCCAAGCCGCGTCTTCCAAGACCGGAGGCGGACTGGCTTTGTTCGCGGGACTGCGTGCGGCGTCGCAGGTACCGTCGATGATGACAGTGCTGGTCATCGTTTTCTGGGGCACGCTCGCCATCGTCTTGTGGGAAGTGGGAATCAGCTATCTGACGACACGTCATCTGGGCTGGAATGAAGTAGGTTTGAGCCTGTTGTTCGTGTACTTCGGTATCATGATGATCGTCGTACAGGGAGGGTTGGTCGGCCCGCTTTCGCGACGATTCGGAGAACCTCATTTAGTAACCGCCGGACCATTTCTCACGGCAATCGGGTTGATCATGTTTGCACTCGTGCCGGCTATTTACGGAGGCGTGGATCACGCAGACGTAAAGCCCAATTGGCCTGTATGGATCTTGTACTTCGTGGGATGCATTCCCGTGGCGCTGGGTGGAGGAATCAGCAGCCCGGCGTTGAACAGCATGTTGTCGCGTCTTGTACGAAGTGACGTGCAGGGAATTACGATGGGCGTTTCCAACGGGCTGCAAAGCTTCACGCGGGCGATCGGTCCGCCCATTGCCGGGTTATTGTACGATGTTTCACCGCATTGGCCTTTTTCGTGCGGTGCGATTGCCATGATCGCGATTGGCGGGTTCGCCATCCTTGTGATCGCACGAGTGAAGCGGGACATGGACCGTACCGAAGCGAGTACGAGCAGGAAATCGCCCTCGCCTTAGACGCGCGGATCGTCGTTCAATGTCAATCCGTTCGATTTATCGAAATCGCAGATGCGGCGCTACCCGCGCGATGGTCTTCACACCGATGCGAGGAACGGAATCGAGATCGGCAGCCTCTTTGAACGCGCGAACGTCTTGCTCACCACGGTCTAACGCCGCGCCCACTTCTTGCTCCCGGTAAGCAATAATTGCTTTGGCCGTTACCTCTCCAACCTTTGGCAAACTGGTGAGTTCCCACCATGGCGCAGCGTTCGGGTTCACACGAGAATCGACAATTAGTGGCGCCTGCCGCTCGTCGTCTCGTTCAAGCGAAACAACCACAGCCCATAGCATGGGAAGAGCTAACAGGACAATTATTAGGTCTGCGGGGTATGACTTGGCTCGCATAGCTAAAGCCCCTCTGACATCAGCCGAGCGTCCGCTTTGATACACGGCGCTTTGGCTGGAGCAGTTCGGTGCGAATCTCCGCCAATTTTTCTGCGGCAGGCTTCGGCGCGGCATTCGAATCGAACAAACCTCCGTTGAGTGCGAATTGAGGATCGGCATCGGTCAAAGCCCGCCATCCCACGCGTTCCACGAACGGTTTACTCAGCGCAATTTCGTAGAACTCGCCAAGCCATTCGGCTTGTACCTCCTCGCTCCACGGCACACGCCACCACCCGCCAGGCACGACATTTTCATCGGTGCCGGTCCTGGCGATCGGCTGAGAAGGAACTTGAACGGCAGTCAAATGGAGCGGTTTGCCTATTTTTCCAAATTGATCGAGCATCGACGAGATTTCGAACATGTCGCGGGCGAACATGCCGTCACGCCCCACTCCAAAAGTCAGCGATAGGCCAAACGCGTCAAAATTCAGGCCGCTCTGCATGACCATATCCGCATAAAGCAAAGGCGGAATAGTTCGCTGATTCCGCGCATAATATTCCCCCCACGGGCTGACGATGTTGATTACGGAAACGCAGCGCGACGATACCTGTTTCGCCGCAGCAGTCGCCATGCGGGTCAACTCCATGACCTGCTCGAAATTGAACGTAAACGAGCTTTGTGCGTGCAATCCGCTAACCACATCCCAAGCAGCTACGTACTGGCTGTAGCGATCCATTACGCGGCGGATGTGCTCGAAGGCAAGATCACGAATGGTTTCAAAGTCGTGCTCCCAAATATACAGCCAGTCTGGCACATTTTCTTCCTCAAACGAAAGAAGCGATGAACCTTTCATGGGAATGCGCTTTTTGTGCAGGAACTCTATCCAGGCGTCGAGCGCTTTCCAGTCGAAAGTCTGTTCAGCAGGTTCGATATCCCGCCAAAGTACGGGTAGTTCAACGTAGTCAAACCCGTCGATCAAGGCAGCCTGCACCTCTTCGGACGGAGCATCAATTCCCACGCCACACCCGAAAACGCGCTTGCCGAACCCCCCTGACTGGCGTCGACGCTTGAGCAACACCTCGGCATGAACAAAAGCGAGTTCCTCCGAGGATCGCACGACGACACTTAAGGCCTCATCTCCCAGCTTGGAGGCTTCCTCGGACGAATCCGCTTGGAGTGCCTTGATGAAGAGTTCGCGAGACTTGTCCATCATCGCGAGTCCTTTGGCAGCATCGCGATGTTCTAGTATGCCCCAATCCTCGATTTTGCCGTTAAGGCGGGTAAGCCGACCTCTGGCGAGTTCCACCGAAAGGATGTAGGGTTTGTCCCGTTCCTGAAGGCGGGTCGTTTCAAGGAGGACTTGTCCGACACCGGTCACTTCCCAAAGGAGCACGAGGCCGGCGGGACCTGCAGCCCTTTTCTTGCAGGTGAGGATCCCCTTGTTCAAGGACAATTCCGCGCGTAAGGGTACCTCGTCACTCCCGATCAAGTACGCACCCGTGAGGTCCAAATCCTTGATGGGGTTTTCATTCGAAAAAGCAGCAAAACAGAGCATGGGATGCCTTTTGGATAACAACGAATAAATCAGTATAAGTCCAGCTTGCGCTGCATGCGGGGCGTCCCAAGTCCACCGTACCGTTATTCAGGCCAGCCTATGCCTCCAGGCCGTTCGTGCTATTATGGAGCAACTTACCCTCGGCGTCGAGCGCCAAGTATCGCTCGAAAGAGTACCGTCAGACGCCATTATAAGGGATGTGCGAACGTGTCACGAATTTCATACTGGCGTGAAATCGGTCGGCGCATATTCTTGTGTAAGAGGTGG
>JANQHN010000139.1 GCA_028282665.1 Phycisphaerae bacterium
GAAAGCCTTGAAAATAGCCTCGATCGCTTCGTTTTTTATCTGGCCGAATGCTCCCGCATCGATCGTTTCAAAACCCGCCTCCTTCGCTTCGTGGGCCAACCGTACAATGTTCGCTGTTTCACAGCTCGAGAGCAACGTTTCGTCGAATCGCAATTCGGTCACCTGGGCGTCGTTACGCAGTGCCGTTAAGTTTTTGTCCTTGTCGCTTAATACGACTCTTCGTCGTACGGAGCCGGGGAAATGGTCCGTCATTGACAGTTGATAGTTTGTGGGTTCCCCACGCCGCAACAATACTGAGAGTTTTTTCGAGGTAGACTGACTCCATTTTTCTAACAAGATGCCCAGTGCTTCCGCCCGCCAAGACCAGTACTCGGTCAGTGCGGATGGACCGCTTGCATCAGTGGGTTCACTTGTTCCTGCGCCAAGTACGGTCTCTATTGACCGGATCGCTTCCTCGCGCGCACTTTGTGCATGCACTTTTGCGTCTCCAGCCCTTTGCAGGCACGACTCGCAAAAGCATGTTCCAAGGATGTCGCGCAAACCTTCGCTGAAGTTTGCGCTTCCTTCGCATGTTTGGTCCCACGCTTCCGCCCATCCTGCGAATACGTCGCACAGCAAAAAACCATCAACTTCTTCGAATGTTGCAAAGTGAGCAAGCTGTGCTTCGAGTAAGGCGGCGACATCTGGGTTGAACGGGCAAATGCTCACATTCGATCGCATGTCCAATGCGTTTCGTGTTGCGGTTTCAGGGTGTTTTTTTGCCACTTTCCCGACGCCGGCTACGGAAATGTCGAGTGTGATAGCTAGGTCTCGCTGAGCTGCTTCGCAGAAGAGGGCGTTCATCGTTTCTTTGCGTTTAAGACGCGAAATGATCGGTGTGTCGATGCGCGTCGCGCTAAGTTTTTTTTCAGGCAATGCCTGGGCGAAACCTCCGTCGGTATTGACTAGCAAAGGGCTTCCGCCTCGAACGAGCCAAGCTCGCACTGGCGGAACGGCAAAAGCAACGTTAAGTCCCGTCGCGCCCATGCGATTCTTGATTTGATCAAGTGCTTTGTCTAAGCCGAGTTCGACGAGTTCCCAGGGATAGGTAGAGAGTGTGCAATGCATGATGAGTATCCGTGGAGCTGTATCGACGCTCAAATCGTAAACAATCGGATAGATACCGTCGCTCAAGTCGAATTTTGGAGATTCACCACGACGATTCTATCCGGGGTGGATGAGGAGGCAATCAGCCTGCGATGCCGTAGTTTACTTGGAGGAACCCGTTTGGGGGGCTGCAACCGATTTGGCACCGGGCGAAATATTCACTTTCGGGCTGATGTTCGGGGGAATGAAGTCGCCTGGCGTATACTCGGGAACAACCGATTGCAATCGATCACGAACTTCATCCGGCGTTAGGTCGTCCGCTTCTTGCAGTATTTTTGAAATCGCGTCGCAAACCAGTGCCCAATCTTCGGTACGGTGATTCCAGATTCCAATTTTTGGATGAGCAGTATCGGAGACGTGTTCCCCCTCGCTCATCAGTTCTTCGTAGAGCTTCTCGCCAGGGCGTGTACCGGTGAATGCAATGTCAATATCCTGGTTGGGTGTCAAACCGCTGAGGCGGATCATGTCGCGGGCGAGGTCTACGATTTTGACCGGTTCGCCCATGTGCAAAACATAGATCTCTCCACCGTTACCCATCGTACCAGCCTGCAATACGAGTTGAGCAGCTTCGGGGATTGTCATGAAATAACGAGTCATGTCGGGATGCGTGACGGTAACGGGTCCTCCCTTGGCAATCTGGTCTCGAAAGATGGGCACAACGCTTCCACTGCTGCCCAGGACGTTGCCGAACCGTACTGTCACGAAGTGGGTCGTACTTTGTCTACTGAGTCCTTGAACGTACATCTCCGCAACGCGCTTGCTGCATCCCATTATGGAGGTGGGATTGACCGCCTTATCCGTGGAGATCATGACCATTTTGGTGACGTTGGTGACGATGCAGGCGTCCGCAACGGCTTTACTGCCACCAATGTTGTTCTTCAGCGCTTCACTCGGGTTAATCTCCATCATGGGCACGTGCTTGTGCGCGGCCGCATGAAAGACGATGTTGGGCGTTTCCGATGCGAAAATATGCGTAAGCCGCTTCGTGTCCACGATATCGGCAACGTACGGTACGACGTCCAAACCGGGATAACTACGGCGTAATTCACGGTCGATTTCGAAGAGATTGTTCTCCGCCTGCTCTACCAAAATCAAACGTTTCGGTTCGAAGCGGGCGATTTGCCGGCACATTTCCGAGCCGATGCTTCCACCGGCACCGGTGACAAGGGGGGTGTTGCCACGCAATTGCTCACCAATGCGATCAAGGTCAAGCTGCACTTCTTCCCGTCCGAGAAGGTCGGAAATCTCGACATCTCGTACCTGACTAACTGTGACACGCCCTTCAATAACGTCCGTCATGGCGGGTACGGTACGAAAGTGAACGCCCATGCCTTCGCACTGCTGCACCAACTCGCGGATCTTCTTTGGGCTGGCGTTGGGAACTGCAATGAGCACTTCGTCGATTCCATAGTCCTCGCAAATTTCTTTTAGGTGTTGCGTATCACCTAAGATTTCCACACCGTGGATGCGGCCGTGGTGTTTTGTTACCTTGTCATCCACGAATCCAACGCATTCGAAGCGGCCGTTGCGCATGCGAAGCATCTCGCGCAACAAGGCTTCGCCGGAATCACCTGCACCCACAATGATAACGCGGCGCTCCCCTAGGCGTTCAGACCTGAACTCCTCGTAGTACATGCGCACAATTATTTTCGCACCGCCGACAAAACCCATCGTCAATGCCCAGTCCAGCGGAAAGAGCGACGATTGGCGAAGGTAGGGAACGCCACTATCTATCAAAGCGCCGCCTAGAAACGAACCGCTGACAATTTCGACAAAAAAATACGCGACTAGAAAAAGAAACGTTCCAATCAGGGACGAACTGAAGACGCCGATCAGATCGCGCAGACCGACATAACGCCAAGAGCCGTGATACTGGTCCGTAAAGTGAAACACGAGAAGTTTAATGGGCAATGCAAGCACGAGGAGCTTGAGGTATAGGTCCGTGAACCAGACATGTTTAGTGCCCGCTATCTGTACGACGAATAGGAAGTTGTAGGCAAGTAAAAACGCGGCGAAGAGTGCAATCGAGAACAACACGCCGTGCAGCACCACGGAGATTGGGGTGCGGTATCGCTGAACGAACGAAAGGGGTTTCGGCGTTTGTATGATTTGTTCACTCACTGGCCAGACTCAATTCCATATTGGGTCGAGAGTTTGCTTTTATTTGTTCCTTATCCGCTAGGCGTGCGATCATGGCTCCTGGGTGGCTTGAGCGCCTGCGCCTTCTTTTTCGACGGGCATTGCTCGTAGCGTCTCCTGCGCTTCTTGCATGCGCGTGAACCAATCACTGTACCACTGATTATTGGTGCGTGGCAGTCCCGCAGCGAGACGCATCGCTTCATCTTGTTTGTTACAATACCACATGACGAATGCGTTTAGAGCAAGCGAGTCGGGTGTGTTTACCCGCTGAGCAAATAGGCCTACAGCGGTTTGCATTTCATCCGCTGTGTCTTGCGACAGGTAGTGGTCCAGCATGTTCAAGCGGTAGGCAAAAGGATTGGTTTCATGCCGCGCAAATCTCCCCACGATTTCCTCAGCGGTATGCAGCCGTCCCATCGACAAATGAGAAAACACTTCGCCAACCACTAACTCTCCTTGAAGGGGAGCCAGATTCCTCGCCATCCGGAAGGTGGTCGCCGCGCGCTGGTACTCGCCCTTTTCGAAATAGGTCCAGGCGTCCTTATAACCTCGCAGGAACAGGCCTTGCAACCGCGGTGCAAGTTGATCGCTCAGCGCAGGTGCCTGTACCTTTTGATCTTCCAAGAGTTTTTGAAGCTCCGCCTTCGGTGTCGAATTGACTTGGGTTCCAAAGGGAGCGAGCTGGATTTTCAAATTTTCGATGCGTGCGAGTGGAGCGGTCGAAGCCGTGGCGGCTAATATCGATGCTTTTCGCCGAAGAAGACTATCGATGTCCAAATCCGTAAAGGAGGACCGATGGCTTCCAAACCCGCCATAGTACTCTTGAAACGAACGCATGGGCCTGTGCAGTTCCTGCAATCCTCCTCCCGTCACACCTCCGCCCGAACTGCCCAGTCCAAATCTGCCCATATGTGCAAGACTCGATGGAACGCCGAACGAGGGCGATCGCAGGTTCGCACCTGTGCCTCGGTTGAGGTTTGCGCCGAAACCCGGATTCATTCCACGCAGAATCGATTGGAAGGAGAGATCGTGCATCTGGCGTGGACGCAACGGATTGGTCAGTCGTTCTTGGAGATAATCTACCGACACGCCCCTGGCGTTACCATAGTCATCCAAGGTTGTCCCGGCGGACCGAACGGATTGAGCCACTGCGGACGGCACCATCATGCCGTAGAAAATGATCCCTAATGGTACTGTATGGGCGCAAAATTTACGTATCATCTTCATAGTAGAGTTCACCATTTCGCACCTTCGAGACTCACAGGTCAGTGATGCGAACGGGAATCTTATTGCGCTCCGTGTCCGATATCAACGAACCCAAGATACGCAAGCCTCTCCCCTAACGTTCGGTAAAGTCCAGCCAGGGCTGAAGTTAGCTTCCATTCTGGGCTTGTTGGGATCGCGTTAATAGTGCATGAAGGCGGGTTTTGAGTTCGTTGAATGTCGCTCGAATAGGTGCATAAATGGGATCCGAACTTCGAAGCTCCTCTGGGATTTTTCTCAACACGTCCATGTGGTTGCGACGGAGAGTGAAACCACGATCGATCAGTTCGTAGTAGATGGAGCGTACAGCCGCAACCTGGCAGCGATCAAGGCGATGGCTCCGTTCGAATTCCAGCAC
Organism: Phycisphaerae bacterium; assembly: GCA_028282665.1. Lineage (GTDB taxonomy): Bacteria > Planctomycetota > Phycisphaerae > UBA1845 > UBA1845 > JANQHN01. The sequence goes on from JANQHN010000139.1 coordinate 4,907, forward strand.
GTACGCATACCATGTCGCAGGATCGTGCGGGAAGTACTCAGGAACATCCAGTTCCTCATCCTCTTCGAGAATGATGCTCGCAGCCTGCGTTTCCCTCTCCGACTCTCGATCAGAGAAAAATTCATCGAGCCATTCGTCACTAGGCAGGTCGGGGCTGGGTTCGAAGCCCCATTCCTCGGGCTTCCACTCGCCTTTGCTCCATGCGAGCCATCGAGCTTGGAAATACGCCATGCGATTGCGATGGGCTTTGATATCTTTGTCTAGAAGCTCGCGGCTTTCTTCGGAAAGTACCGTTCGCATGCCTTCTGCCATGCCCAGAATCCGTTCACGCATCTCGTCCATGAGCGGTTCGGCGTCTTTGGCCAACTTCGCGACGACTTCCGGCGTTAATTCACCATTGTCATTGATCACGTCGAAGTAGACGCGCGACTGCTCTTTCACCGTTTGGGCGTTTTTTCCCAGAAATGTTCCAACCTCGCGTATCAAAGCAGTGCGAAATCGCATCGACTCGAGTGGGGACAGGTCGTACCGTTCCGCTACCCGGTCCGTTGCGACCTGCATTTTGGTGAAGTAGTCCCACGGGGGAACAGACGAGACATCAATCATCAATTCCTGGACAAATCGGTCCGAGTCGCTTTTCCAGCCATTCTCTTCCCATATCCGATCGATGACTTGCTCTATGCGCTCGGATTCAACCTCCCAGTTTTCGAAACGCCGCACGCTATCTGCAGCCTGAGCGATGACCGAGTATGCCCTTGAATCGATTGCTTCGTCTTCGCCAGGTGCAACAGGGACAATACCTGCAAACAGCAGTATACATACAGCTTTTCCGCAGATCGTAGTCATGGGGGAGCGCACTCCAAGTTTGGACTCCGCACCGGAGCCCCGCGGTTGACGTTCATGTTGTCTATTGGATATGTCGGTTGTTGGGCGGTGCGCGTTCACTACCAAAAGCAGTGGACGGCTTCTGATCGGTGAATGGCGAACCGAGGTTGGGGATGTTCGGATTGCTTGGACAGCAACATCCCGATTTCGGTTTATTCTAGGACCTGCGCGTCGGCCTGTATGACGAAGTTCCTAAAATTGTCGGTCCACAATGAACGACGCCATCGTCGTGAGTGATTCCCGGGCGGGAGAAGGATCGAAAAGCAAAAGGGCTTCAACGGCCGCATCAACGTATTTTCGGGCTACATCTATGGCATAATCGATGCTGCCGGAGGCGGTTAACAGTTCTCGGCAAGTGGACGAGTCCGTGTCCGAGCCCGGACGCATCATCGACAGGAAACGCTCGCGCGTCGCATTGTCCGTTTCGTTGAGGCAGTGGATGGTAGGCAGTGTAAGTTTGCCCGAATCGAAATCCCGACCGAGTGTCTTACCGACAGTTTCTTCTTCTCCAATGATATCCAGCACGTCGTCTACGATTTGGAAGGCGATTCCCGACGACAGGCCGTACTCGTGGAGGCGGGCAGCTTGTTCCGGGTTTGCGCCTGCGTGGAGAGCCCCCAGTTGACAGCATACGGCGGTTAAGGCTGCGGTCTTTCGGCGAATAATAGCAAAGTACTCATCCTCCGAAAGCGTTAACCTGCCTCGAAGGTGGTTTTGCAGCAATTCCCCCTCGCATACGGTGTTCGTTGTGGCTCCGACCAGGCGTGAAGCAAGCTGGCTATCCAGCGAACTGCAAAGATGGAATGCGTGACTGATCAGGTAATCGCCCAGAAGGACCGCTGCGACGTTGCCCGATATGGAATTCACCGTTGACTGGCGTCTACGTTTGGAAGCGTCATCGAGCACGTCATCGTGGACAAGCGTTGCCATGTGGACCATCTCGACTACCGCGGCAAGTACGTGGTGGTCGGGAGTTAGCTTGCCGGCAGTTTGTCCGGCGAGAAGTACCAATGCAGGCCTGAGCATCTTGCCGCGATAGCCTCGCGCATGATTGCACAATTGTTCAACACACCGCAAATCGCTTTTCAACTCGCTGTCGAAGATCCGCTCAACCTTGCGTATATCTTCCACAATAGGTGCGTAAAGCACATCCAGTGATAGCGCGTCACGATGTTTGGAGCATGTTGGGGCTATCTTCATTTGCGTGTTTCCTGTAACAAAGCCCAAAATGGGATTGAAGTCCGATTGTAGAGCTTCCAGTGTTGAGCCTTCAATTCTTTTCAAATATTTTGAAAATGAAGAGGGCAGGCTAATTCCTTCGCTTTTCCTTTCAACAGCACAAAGCGCCGTCCCCAGAGGCGTATGGTGTTTGCTTGCACCCATAATTCCGTTGTTGTTTCGCAGTTTGTGCGAATCCTGATCGAAATAGCCTCCGGTTTGCCGCAACTTCTTTGCGTATCGTAGCTTTCCACAGGTTCGTTCGGCGCCGTTAGCAAGCGGGGGACGAGCAAATGGGGCATCGAGTGCCGGACTGGCTATTCGAGGAGTTCTTGCAACACGCAATCGTTTGCTGACTGAATTCAAGTGCCACACAGTGGCACTCTATGATGGTGCATGCTCGAACCGTCTTGTGCTCGATTTTCCCAATCCGTGCCGTGCGATTCGACAAAGTCATTAAAGATTGAGGTCTATGTGTGATCTGATCATTGCTGCGTGCGATATGGACTTAAAATCGCGCAAAGAAAAGTGGAAATCAACAGGGAAGGCGCCTATCAATAGTCATGGCAGCGAACCGGAGTCGCGACTTCTGCACGGCGCGCCCAAGGTTCACTAGGTCATGAAATCTGCCGATATGAATAGTATGGAAACGCGCCACCAAGATCTGAAGGCGTTGGTCGGCGCTTATCAGATAGGTGTAGCCGATAGGTTTTCTCGGATCGGCTCGTGGCTCGCCAGATCCCGTGCACACAGGGTCATCTGCCTCGTCGTTGGCATCTACCTGTTAAACGCTTTTGACCTGCTGTTGACGATTCACTCTCACAAAGAGGGGTTCCTCACAGAGCAAAACCCCATAGCGGTCCAGCTTCTTCCGCTGGGAACGCTTCCAATCATTGCTTACAAAACCATTCTTTGCGGAGGAGGTTCGATAAGCTTTCTTTTGTTCAGAAGGCACCGTGTTGTGGAACTTGCCGCAATCGTTGTGTTTCTCGCATATTTATTTATCGCCATTCGTTGGCAGATGTGCTACGAGGTTTACTTGATGTCGGCGAGCCATCTTCAACTCGCGGACGTGGAGAGTTTTCCACCAGGTCCCTGATCTGGAAGCCCTCGCCGTTTCCGTAGTCCCCGACTGCGCTGGATCGCCCTTCGCATAGAAGGCCACGGTATTCTCGTGTTGCGTGTGCGAATGGAGACCATGAATACTGGTACGAAAACTAGGATACGGTCGGACATTTCTTTACAAAATGCGCTAAGCGCTCACCGCTCTTCGCACCTTGCCCCACGTAAGGCAAATGGATACGCTTAGGTGATTCGGTGGTCGCTGTCGTGCTAATCGCGGGGTTTTCGCGTCGGCGCCGCAACCTCATTCACTCCCCGCATTGAGATACCCAACAATGGAAAACAGCGATTTGTTCCACTTGGCGGCAAAAGTCGTTTGCTGCGCGATCGTATTGCCCGCGATTTTCTGTCAAGCCGGTCAGGATGTTCCATCGCCCAGCTTCGGTTCCGGTCACGCATCCGGCGATCAGGCGAAACTCGTTCCAGAACGAAAAGATATTGAAACGAAGTATTTGTGGGCGACGGAGGGCATCTTTCCTTCCGTAAAAGAGTGGGAAAAAGAGTACAAAGAAATTGAAATTGAAATCGAGAAGGTCGCGACGCTTAAAGGTACGTTAGGTAAAGGAGCCGGGTATTTGCTTCGCGCTTTGCAAATGCGTGATGAGTTGGAGCCGCGCTTGACGCGTGTTTATGTCTACACCAACTTGCTCAAAGATCAGGATACGCGCGTTGACAGGAACCAGGCTTTATTCGGCCGGGCGCGAACATTATTTGTCAATTACAGCCAGAAGCTCGCCTGGATCGAACCCGAAATGACGGCCGTCCCTTACGAGACGATTGAATCCTGGATGGACGAAGAGCCCGAACTCCGCCTTTACAAACACTACTTCGATAACCTGTACCGTCAAAAGAAACACATCCTCTCTGAACGGGAAGAGGAGCTTCTCGCGATGGCTGGACAAGTTCGGTCGGTCCCCTACACGGCGTACAGCAATCTGGCCAATGCGGATCTTACGTTTCCGAAAATTCGCGATGAACATGGAAAAGAGGTCGAACTCGACGATTCGGCGTTTTATCTCTATATGCGCTCGAACGATCGGAAAGTTCGCAAAGCAGCGTATGAGGCGATTGTGAGTACGTACAAAAACTACCGCAACACCACCGCCGCACTGCTCAACGGCGTTGTGCAGAGTCACATTCTTACGGTGAAAGCGCGAGGTTATGACAGTTGTTTGCAGGCAGCCTTACACGGTGGAAACATCCCCGTAGAGGTCTACGATACGCTCGTTGAGACGGTCAACGACAACCTGCCCATACTTCATCGCTACCAAACGTTGCGCAAACGCGTTCTCCGCTTGGAGGATGGTGTGCATGCGTATGACCTGTTCGCGCCACTCTCCACATCCATGACTCCGCCGTCTTACGAATATGAAGACGCGGTAGCTCTGATTGAAGAGGCGCTCGAACCACTGGGTCCTGAATACATCGCCGCGATGAAGAAGGGATTTCGGTCCAGATGGGTCGATGTGTTCCCGACGAAAGGCAAGCGGAGTGGCGCGTATTCGAGTGGTACGTTTCTGACCCAGCCGTACATTCTTATGAATTACCACGGCGGATATGAGGATGTCTCGACGCTTGCGCATGAAATGGGTCACTCGATGCATTCGTATTTCTCGCGTGGCACACAGCCTTATATTTATGCGGATTACGATATTTTCTGCGCCGAAGTCGCATCCACTTGCAACGAGATTTTGCTCATTAACCACGTGCTTGATCGAACGGATGACCCGAAGGTTCAGCTTTACCTTATTACGGAGTTTTTGGAGAATTTCCGTGGTACGGTCTTCCGCCAGACCATGTTCAGTGAATTCGAGCAGAAGATCCACGAGCTGGCCGAGCAAGGTGTGCCTCTAACGGCAGGTAAGCTTGGCGAAGTCTACGGCGAGATCATGAAGAAGTACTACGGGCCGGATTACACGCACGACGAACTCGTGGATAACTATTGGATCCGAATTCCGCATTTCTACTACAACTTCTACGTCTACAAATATTCAACGAGCTTCTGCGCCGCAGCCAACATTGCCGGGCGAATCATGGATGGCGAGAAAGGAGCGGTCGAGGCGTACATGCAGTTCCTCAAGGGGGGAAGCCGCAAGTATCCGGTGGAGATGCTGGAGCTTGCCCGCGTGGATATGAAAGATCCAAAGACATTCGAAGACTGCATGAAGCTGTTCGAGAAGATGCTAAGCAAGGCTGAGGCGTTGCTCGATGAGGTACAAAAGAACGATAGCCTTCATTAGTCGTCCCTGAAAAAGTCGGTTTATGGCTCGGCGATTACTTGTCCGCGGTTGGTTCGGATTGGTTCGAGCCGGACCAAGAACCAGAAGCGCAGCG
>JANQHN010000240.1 GCA_028282665.1 Phycisphaerae bacterium
ACGCTACCCCCGCGGCCATGACGACGGTGCGGACATTGCTCCCGCCGATCGTCGGGCTATTAACCGGCAAATCACCGCGATGCTAAACCGGCGACTCGGCTTTTCTTTAACGGATGCTTTTTGTGGGTTCAAAGCTTACCGCGTGGCCAGCCTTCAATCTATTCGTATTACCGTTCCTGGTTACGCTATGCCCATGCAGTTTTGGGTGCAGGCGCGCATGACATGTCTGCGCGTCAGCGAGCTTTCCGTACCACTCATCTACGATGACCCCAATCGCCATTTCGGTGGTTTGCTGGACGATCCGGAGATTCGACTGCGGCATTACCTTGATGTCTTCGAAGCGGAGTTGTCCGCATCGCAAGTTGCTGAAGATTGTAATCCAAAATCACACGTATTGGCACCAGTGCGATGACTCAAGCCCCAACGCTGGATTTCTCCCGCATGAGTACGCCCTCGGGGCAGGGGGATACGCTGATTCTCCCCGAGCCTAACGTGATGGCTGAAAGTGTTTTTGGGAATCGTGATCTGCTTTCCCGTTGCGATCGACCGCTTTGTGGAGCGACGCTTGCACAATGGCGGGAACATGTGAGGCGCGAGTTGATCGGGGATTCTAGTGTGCCTATCGTCGTGACTGGTCATCAACCCGCCCTCATCCACGCGGGCGTGTGGGCGAAGCACGTGGTCGCTCATCGTTTAGCGGAAGCCGTGGGTGGAGTCGCCGTCAACCTTGTGGTGGATAATGACACACCGAAATCTACTGCCTTGTGCATTCCGGTCGTAGATGGCCAATCAGTGGAGGTCGAAAGTGTACCGTTTGGTTCACTACCCGCAGGGCATGCGTTCGAACAACTGCCCAGCATCGACGATCAAGCACTGGACGATTTCTTTCGACGGGTGGAGGCAGTGCTGGGAGGGCGGTTTGCCGAGTCTCAGATGGTTGAGTTTTTCTCGGGGATCCGCATGGCGACACACGCTCGCGATTGGGTCGATCAGGTTGTGGCCGGTCGGCGGGCGGTCGAAGGGCGATTGGGGGTCGTGTTGGAGGACCGCCGCGTCAGCGACGTGTGGTGCGGACCTCTGCTTTTCGATCTTATCACCCATGCAGCGGAGTTTGTTTCTGCTTACAACGCGGCATTGGCTGATTACCGAATTGCGGAGAGCCTATCCGGCTCCCAGCGACCCATCCCGGATTTGTACGTGGACGAAGGCGGGTGGGTCGAATTGCCTGTGTGGGCTTATCGATCCGGTGAAAGAAGGCGACGCCTGTTCGCAAAGCGTGAAGGCGAGGATGTCGTGCTTGTTTCAGAAGGTCAGGATGTGGGACGTGTTCCCTTTGCTGGCCTTGAAACAGGAGACTGCCAGGCAAGTGGGCTTTTTGGATCGACCTTGGGCGAGTGGCGTATCAGGCCTCGGGCGCTTACGTTGACGCTCTGGGCTCGCCTATTGTTTGCGGACCTGTTCGTTCATGGGATAGGCGGAGCCAAATACGACCGCATTACGGATCGCATTATCGAGCGATATTTCGACCTGCCCGCGCCACGGATGGCCTGCGTGTCGGCCACGCTTCGTTTGAATTTACCTCGGTTCGATGTGGACGAAGATGCGCTGCGGGTAGCTCGGCATCGCGTGCGGGACTGGTTTTGGAATCCGCAACGCCATGTCGAAGAAGGCGATGCTGCGATGGCGTTGATTGAGCGACGGAAGCAGGCTGTTCGAAGTGGCGAAGAGTTTAAGTCCACAGGCGCGGACCGCCGCGAGCGAGAGCGGGTTTACCGGGAAATTCACGCTTGCAACCGCCTCCTTCGCGATCTTGAGCCCGCGCGCGAGGCATTTTTGCGGCAGAAAGTGAATCACGTGTTGGACATGCTTGCTTCAAATATCGTGAGTGAAGGGCGTGAGTACTTTTTCTGTTTGCATTCAGACGAGGAATTGCGGATGCTTGCAGATCGATTGCCGCCTGTGGCGGCGTTTTTGAACTGAAGGACCAAGGCGCCGGCCGTATATCGATTGGTCGACTGCGGTCGGTTTGGATGCCAAAGCGGGTGGTCGACTTGCAGCGCGGCACCGTAGGTGCTCCGCCGGGATCAGGCCACAAGGAGTAAACCAATGAGCGATGAGAACAATCCGGGCGGATTCCATATCGACAGCGACTGGAAAGAGGAGGCTGCAAAAGAGAAGGAAAAACTCGCCCAGAAAGAACAACAGCGTAAACAAACAGGCGATGGCGCCACCGGTGAACAGAATAACTTCATTGCACTGGTCAACATGATTGCGATGCAGGCGATGGTGGGATTGACAGGCTATCAGGGTCCGAGCGGCGAAGCGCTTCCACCGAACCTGGAGATAGCCAAGCAATGCATCGATATGCTCGACGTTCTCGATGCCAAAACCGAGGGGAATTTGGCTGCTGACGAAAAGAAAACCCTCAATGCAGTACTTTATGAACTTCGGATGGGGTATATCCAGCGTACGCAGGGGGGGAGCGACGCAATGCCGCCATCCGGCGCTTAAACTGTCGCTAGGGTTCGTTACGCCGGTGATCAGCGAAGTCAAACGCGCAAGTTTCGACATCGCGATGAAAGCCTGCGCGACGATATTGGAAGATCGGAAAGAAATGCTCCGTGTCTTCCGCGTCACACCGGTCCCAGACGAGACGATTCGCAAAACCAGATGTTCATTTTGCCCATTAGAACTGAAACACCGATTCGCAAAACGCCGACGGCGAATCTGGTGTTGATTTTTGCCAACGCGGCCGTGTTTCTGTTGGTCAACCAAGGTTTGCTTGGGGCTCGTATGGCCAACGTGATGACCGATCCGCTCGCTTTACGTGGTAGCAGTCCGGAACTCTATCAATTCGTCACCTACCAGTTTCGTCACGGCGATGTCTGGCATTTGCTTGGGAATATGCTGTTTCTTTGGGTATTCGGTAACAGCGTGAACGGCAAAATGGGAGATTGGGCGTATTTGGCGTTTTATTTGGCGGGTGGCGTGTTTGCGGCTTTGGGGTACGCGTGGTTTAAAGGGTCAGGGTTCGTATTGGTGGGCGCATCCGGATCGATAGCTGCGATCACAACGGCCTATCTGGTTCTGTTTCCGCGGAGCCGCGTTACCGTGATGGTCGCGATTTTCCTGTTCATTCACTTCTTCCAGTGGCCTGCTATGGTGATCATCGGTGTAAAGATCATCTTGTGGGATAACATCATTGCGCCGTCACTTACTCGCGGAGGTTCGTTGGTCGCTCATGAAGCCCACTTGGCGGGTTATCTAATGGGGTTTGTGGGAGCCCTCGCCATGCTCGCGATTCGCGCCGTTCCACGGGATCAATTTGACTTGCTTGCACTCTGGAAGCGGTGGAACCAGCGGCGCGCTTATCGTGCGATGATGACCAATCCGCAAAACGCCGCTTACGCCCAATACGGTCGTGTTGCCAGACCCGTGAACGTTTCTCAAGAACAACTAGAGCAGGAAGAGCGTCAACTCGATTGCGTCAGCGCTACCCGCGAGCAGATCGCGATGCATTTATCCTTTGGCGAAATTGCGGACGCGGCCAGATTGTATGAAGAGCTTATGCTGGAAGACCCCAAACAGTGCCTATCCGAGCGAGGGCAAGTGGCGGTTGCGCGCGAATTTTATAGTCGAAAACGTTATCCGCAAGCTGCTGCGGCGTTTGATCGATTTCTCGCTTGTTACTCCCGATCTTCGGAGACGACCGAGATCAGGCTTTTGCTCGGGATCATCTACGCGCGGGATTTAAAGCGTTATGAGGCCGCGGATATGCATTTGACGATGGCATTAAATGAAATGCGGGATACGAAACGTCGCAAACTCTGCCTAAAATGGCTTGGTGAGGTTCGTACGCAACTTGGCAAGCCTGCACCGGAAGCAGGAAGCATCGACACGGAGGAATAGACACGAATATGCTTGCATACTTGAATGGATCGTTTTGTCCGATCGAAGAGGCTCGCGTCTCTATCGAGGATCGAGGGTTTCAATTTGGCGACGGCGTGTACGAAGTCATCGTTACGTACGCCGGTAAACCCTTTTTGCTTTCGGATCACATGAAGCGTCTTCGCACGAGTGCGGGGGCGATTGGGTTGCCGTATGATTTTGACGGTCAACCGCTCGAACCGATCGTTGAGGAAGGCCTGCGTCGTACGGGGCTGGCGGACGCTATTGTGTACATCCAGCTAACGCGAGGAGCAGCCTCGCGCTCGCATGTGTACGAAGACGGTATGACGCCGACCGTCGTGATGACTTTCAAGCCGTTCGAATCCCTGCCGGAATCGCTTCGGGAAAACGGTGTTGCTGTGATGACCGTTCCGGAAATGCGTTGGGCGAAATGTTTCATTAAGGCAATCACATTGCTACCGAACATCTTGGCGAAGAATGAAGCAAAGCATCGCGGATTTTTCGATGCAATTTTTGTGACTGACAAGGACGAAGTGCGCGAGAGCACCGCAGCGAATGTTTTTGTCGTTCGTAATGGGGCGATGCGAATTCCGCCGCGGAACGAATCGATTCTTCACGGTATCACTCAGGGTTTCATCATGAAGTGTGCGGAATCAATCAACCTGCCCTTGGAAGAAGGCAGGGTAACGCTGGATGATCTCCTAAACGCTGATGAGGTATTCCTTTCAAGCACGACCGTCGAGGTTTTGCCGGTTACACGCATTGATAAGACCGTTGTAGGCTCAGGCCAAGCGGGTCCTGTTTCACTACGGATGTTCGAGGCGTTTCGTGCCCGTTCGAGGGGCGACTCACTGCAATCCGCACCGGTGTAAAAGCTGACGTAGGCTCTCACCGTTATCCGCGTCGAACCACCTGACTTATCGGACGGGATGTTCGGCGTGGATAGCTGCGATTGGCGTGGCCATACTGTGCCATACAACCGAAGTGCTTGTGACAAATCTACTTGCGGGATTCCACACCGCTTGTTCCACATCATTTTTTTGGCATCCCTCAAAAGACCTCTTTTCAGTCGGCTCTTTGTTACGCCGATACAATCGCGAGTCACCTGATGCACACGGGGATTGTCACCGACTTTCGCCGTTCACGGGGCATTACCTCTAGGCCACTTCGAGTCAGCGGGCCCCAAGCAAATGGAGTGCAAGTATGGATGCGCGATATATAAACCCCTTTGTCAAATCAATCTGCAACACGTTCGGTATGATGTGTGGATTGCCCGTTACGGTCGGCAAACCTCTCCTTAAGCAGGATGACGGACCATTGTCCGACGTGTCCAGCGTGATTGGTTTCTCGGGAGATGCTTCCGGGTCCGTGGTCTTGAATTTCGACTTTGAAGTCGCCTCCAAGATTGCGAGTACCTTCGCGGGAATTGAGATCGACCGCAATCATCCTGACTTTGCAGACGCGCTGGGCGAACTGGCCAACATGGTTGCCGGTAGTGCGAAAGCGCAGTTTGAGGGCTTGAACATCAGTATCTCGCTTCCGAACGTGATCGTGGGACCCAATCACAATGTATCAGCCTCGAAGGCCGCACCTCGTTTGATTGTTCCATGCAACACGGACTTGGGCGGGTTCATGGTTGAGGTCGGAATGGTAATGGGCAAAGCGCCCCGGAAAATCGCTGAACCCGAGACGGCAGGAGCACAATCGTGAATATACTTTTAGTCGACGATTCGCGAACGATTCGGAATATTCAAAAGAACGTGCTCAAGCAACTCGGTTACACCGACGTGGCTGAGGCGGAAGATGGTGTACAGGCGTTAGCCAGCTTCAAAGAGAAGACGCCCGACCTGGTCTTCGTGGATTGGAATATGCCGAACATGGACGGCATCACGCTGGTACGCGAAATTCGTAAAATCAACATGACTGTACCGCTGATCATGTGTACGACTGAAGCGGAGAAGTCGCGCGTACTGGAAGCGCTCAAGGCGGGCGTGAACAACTATGTAGTCAAGCCTTTTACGGTCGAATCCTTGGGTGAGAAAATTAAACAGACGTTGGCCAAGGTAGGCGCGGGCGCTGCGGGCTGATCTCCTGACACGAGTTGTCTTTCCCGGCCAGAACTGCGATCTAAACATTCCAGAAGCTGCGGCATTAACGAGTGTCGCGGCTTCTTTGTTTATCCGTGCCCTCTTCTTGTCTCGCCCATTCCGCGATAGCGCCTTTTGCTGAGACACCCCGCTTTGCGATGAGGGATGTATGTGAGTACATTCCAATTTATTGCTCTTTCACGAAAACGGTATCAAGCCACCGAGGGACAGCTATGGACCCGATATACCTGGACTACAACGCGACCACGCCGCTTGATCCGGCGGTTATTGAAGCGATGCAACCTTTTTGGGAAACGCACTTCGGCAATCCCTCTAGTGGCCACGTATACGGTCAACGATGTCGGTCCGCGATCGAAGAGGCAAGGCGGCAAGTCGCCGGGGTGATCGGCGCGAAGGACGATGAAATCGTTTTCACAAGCGGCGGAACGGAATCCAACAATCACGCCATCCGGGGTCTCGTACATGCCCGTCGAGACCGGGGTAACCACATCATTACGTCGGCGGTCGAACACCCGGCCGTGATTGAAGTTTGCAAGGATCTTGAGCGAGACGGCTTTGAAGTAACCTATGTGGACGTTGACGGTTTTGGTCAAGTTGAGCCAAAGGACGTCGAACGCGCAATTTGTCCGGCTACGATATTAATTACTGTCATGCACGCCAACAACGAGGTCGGTACTATTCAACCGATTCAGGAAATTGCCTCGAAGGCAAGGCGGCGGGGAATCGCCGTTCATACCGACGCAGCCCAATCGATTGGTAAGATCCCCGTGGATGTGAACGTGATGGAAGTGGATTTGCTTTCGATCGCAGGCCACAAACTCTATGCACCTAAGGGGATTGGGGCGTTGTACGTACGTTCAGGTGTGTCGTTGCGAAAGCTGATGCACGGCGCCGATCACGAGCGAGGCATGCGAGCGGGAACGGAAAATGTGTCGGAAATCGTTGGACTCGGGAAGGCGGCCGAGCTTGCACGCGAACGCTTCAGTGAGCGAGTCGCCCATTGCATAATCCTGCGCGACCGCCTGTACGAACGAATAGAAACGAGTGGCGTGGAAGTGTGTGTCAACGGTCATCCGAAGCTGCGTTTGCCCAATACATTGAGCTTGAGCTTTCCAGGCATTCGCGCTGGTGACATCCTCGCGAAACTTGCCGAAGTCGCGGCCTCTGCCGGGGCGGCGTGTCATGCGGACGGCGTGAAGATATCAAAAACGCTCAAAGCCATGGGCGTACCGGAAGAACAAGCTATCGGGACGGTTCGCTTTTCGACCGGATCGATGCTGACCGAATCGCAAGTGGATGCAGCGGCCGAGGCGATCGTGCGAGTGGTACGAAAGCTAAATGCTGCTTCAACGCTCTAAACAGGTGCAACAAGGCTAATCCTCGATTACTCTTCATCCTCCTCCGGGGGGACGTACACCGTGGCGTACGGTGACCGCTGGGGCAGGAAGTTGTAGATCACGAACAGATAAATCACCCCGAGCGTGAACAAAGACAAGCTCACAAACTGCGAAATGGTAAAACCTGCCGTATCATGGGGATTGTCCGCGCGGATACCTTCTAAAAGGAACCGTGCAACCGGATAGAGCACCAGATACAACCCGAATACCAAACCATGTCGCTTGCGGGCGTAGAGCACCACCGTCAACAAGATAGACAACACGAATGCATGCAAAGAAGAGTAAAGCTGTGTTGGGTGAACCGGCAGGCTGTGCGATTTTGCAGCGAGTTGTTCAATCTCCGAGTCGGAAATAGGGCGATTGGAGTGTATGCGTGATGGATACGTTTTCGCGCTTTCCAGCAGGGATAAGTAAGTGCTTTTGACGTGCGCTTTCAACCTGTTTTTCGCCTGTTCTGCAGCATTTCTGAGCTCTTGCGTGCTTGGGGAGTCCGGTTCGGTTAGTTTGGCCTGCTCGTACCTGTCCAGCGTTGTGCGGTACTCCTGGAGAGGTTTGTACCGCTTTTCGACACTCATCGACAGCACGGACTCGGGCACCGTTATAGGAATCTTCGTGGGGCGTTCTGCGATGATGAGTTCTGCGGGGATCGTGACTTGCCGATTCTCCCATTGTCGCAAATGGGCTGGGCTACCGTAGGGGAATTCCATAGCCCATGCGTAGGCAGGCCTGATGTGGTCGGCGTCGTGGTGGTGGTCCTCATCGAGGCAAACGCCTCCAAAGCAACACCCGTTGAAAAAACAGCCAATTCGGCCGATTGCAAGTCCCCAGGCGACGCCGGGTGTAAGAATGTCAAGGTAGAGACGCACCGAAATGCGTTTGATTGCGGCGTACGCCAAGATTGCGATTGCGGCGCCAAGGAACCCCCCCAGAAACTCCAAGCCACCCTGTCGCACATCCACGATGGCGAAAAGCTTGTTGGGCGCGTTGGCGAACCGTTCATCCCAGTAATGGATTACGTAGAAAATTCGCGATCCCGCCACGCCGAAGACGAGTGCCAAAAATGAGAGATTCAACACCATTTCCGGATCGCTGCGCAGCTTCTCGGCCCGCTTCATGGAAAGCCAAACGGCGGTAAGAAAGCCGAGCATCAGGCAAAAACCATAAGTCTTGATGCTAAAGCCGCCAGGAAGATCAATGAAATGGGGGTGCATAGTCCTCTGCTTTCAAAACCAAAGACGCGGCAAGCAATCGGGAACCGCGATTATTCCAATGCGATGTTATCAATCAATCGACAACGACCCACATGTGCGGCCACACAAAGCCTTGCGCGACTTTCGACCGCATCAAGGTATGTAAGCGAGTCGGCGTTGACCACCTCAATATAATCGATCTTTTCAATGTTTGCGCGACGCATCGTTTCTTCGACAATGCCACGTAATGTGTTGCCGGTTCGTTCGCCATGCTTAAACG
>JANQHN010000266.1 GCA_028282665.1 Phycisphaerae bacterium
TGTTACTACTGACGGCGTCGTTGATTTGGGTGAGTCAGCTCCGACCTCATGATGAGTTGCGTGTTACGGTCTTTGCCGTCGGCGCGGGGGACGCAATTCTGGCGGAGTTGCCTTCTGGGCATACCGTTCTTTTCGACGCCGGGACGCTCGCTCCCTTCGACGCCGGCGGACGGGTGATTCTCCCCTATCTGGCATCGCGTGGAATACGCCGCATCGATGCGATCTACCTCAGTCATCCCAACCTGGACCACTTCAGCGCTCTTCCGGCGATTAGCGAGGAAGTGCATTTGGATTGCGTGGTCGTTAACGAGTGTTTCCACAATTACGTCCGCAAACGCTCGCCTGTCGAGCGCCTGCTGAAATGGATCGAGGAAAATCGAATTGATTTGCGAATCCTCAAATTAGAGGATCGAGCGTGGGAATTGGGTGATGTGACGTTCGAGCGCCTTTGGCCTGATCGCGAGTTGGGTCCGCACGTCGAATCGAATGATGCTTCGACGGTCTTGCGGCTGAGCTACGCAGGTCGATCGATCCTGTTGCCGGGCGATATTGAAGAGTTTGGGCAACGAAACCTAGTGCAGCAGGGCGGGCTAAAAGCGGACGTTTTGGTCTTGCCGCACCATGGCGGGGTTCGGCCGAGTACGCGGGCTTTTGTGGAGGCGGTCGATCCGGAGATCGTAGTGTGTTCGAGCAACCGGCGGATTAGCCGGTCGGTTACCGCTTGGGATGCGATCAGTGCAGGCCGTCCGTTGTACAACACCGCTGACGATGGAGCGATCGTCATTGCGCTCACGTCGGAAGGGGCGAGGGTGGAAACCGTCGTCCGAAGACGCTGATTTTGTGGCGTTTTGGCACTAAGTGCATACACCGATGAAAGTTACGTTGTTGAGCAGGTTGTGAATAGAGGCGTAATCGTTATGGTTTTGGCATATTGATTGGAACAAATTCCGGCGGGGTGTGGTGTTTGGCGCCATTTGTCTCGCTGTGGGAAATGCAGCTTTGAGCGTTACGTTTGGCTCGAAGCTGCTATAGGTCGTGTTGGCGCGTCTGCGATGCGCAGGTGGCATGTGGATTGCAGGCCGGTTATAAGCCTCGTGTTTGCCCTTCCTTATGGGAGATGGGCGATTCTCACGCGAGCGGGCTATTTTGCTTTTTTAGGCAGGCCTGATCGCCGCGTGCATTGGACTTGGCGATTTTGCCAGGAAACCTTTGGCCTTACTGCTGTGGAGCATACCCGATCATGATCGTTGGCGTACCGAAAGAAACGAAGACCCATGAGTATCGTGTGAGCATGACCCCTGCTGGGGCGGACGAACTGATTCATCGAGGCCACACGGTGTTGGTCGAGACCAACGCAGGCTTTGGCAGTGGTTTTTCTGATGACGCCTACGCGGCGGTTGGCGCTAAAATCATCGACACCGCCAAGGAGATCTTCGACACTGCGGAGATGATCGTAAAGGTCAAAGAGCCTCTTGCTCCCGAACGTGAGATGATGAAGGAAGGGCAGGTGATGTTTACCTACTTCCATTTCGCCGCGGATAAGGAACTGACGGATGGTGTGATCAAAAGCGGCTCGATCGCCATTGCTTATGAAACCATTACCGATAATCAGGGTACCTTGCCGCTGCTCACGCCCATGTCAGAAGTTGCGGGCAAGCTCAGCATCCAGGAAGGTGCGAAGTACCTTGAAAAGCCCATGATGGGGCGAGGCATTTTGTTGGGCGGTGTGCCCGGTGTGGAACCTGCCGAAGTCTTGATTATTGGCGGAGGTGTAGTTGGTATCAGCGCCGCGAAGATGGCTGCGGGTCTGGGCGCAAACGTTACGATTCTTGACATTGATTTGAACCGCTTGCGCTATCTGGACGACGTGATGCCCGCCAATGTCACCACGATCTTCTCCGACCGCCTTACGCTTCGCGAGCGGGTGAAAATAGCTGACTTGGTGGTGGGTGCCGTGCTGATTCCGGGAGCGCGCTGTCCGATTTTGATAACGAAGGAAATGGTCGCTTCGATGCAGTTGGGCGCTGTGATCGTTGACGTTGGCGTGGATCAGGGCGGTTGCTGCGAGACGATTAAGCCGACGACTCACGACCATCCGACTTACGTGGTCGACAACGTCGTGCACTATGGCGTTGCGAACATGCCGGGCGCAGTAGGCCGTACTTCAACTTTGGCGTTAACGAATGCGACGCTGCCGTTTGCGATCGAACTGGCGCAGCATGGGTATCAGGAAGCCTGCCGCAGTGATCCGCATCTGGAACGTGGTATCAACGTCGAGCGTGGCAAGGTGACAAATGGTCCGGTTGCGGAAGCGTTCGGTCTGGAGTGCGTTCCTTCCAGCGTGGCTAAGAAATAGGTACGTTACAAACCCGTTTTGAGCGGTAAAATCGCCAGCAGTGCGACAAAATCAGTAAAACAATCAACAGGAACGGTCCGCCGGAGTGTGAGCTTCGGCGGATTTCTTTTTGGCATGGCGGGTAAGAACATGTACGCTACTTGGCGTATTCTCTTTGGCTTGTGCGGGCTTGCGAGTAGAAGATAACGCATTATGAAAAACGTCATCATATTGATCCTGTGTTTGGCGACTGTTGCGCTTGGGTACTATGCCCTAAGTACGGTTCGGATATCTCTGGGCGAGGAAGGCAAGCTCGAGCAGGTGATCACCTCGGACTTGACATTGCCGATCAACGCGACCGGTGAGGTCGTGCCCGCTCGTCGTATCGTCCTCAAAGCTGAGGCGAGCGGTGAGGTTCTTGAGATATTCAAGCAAGCCAACGAGTGGGTGGACAAAGGCGAGCTACTGATTCGGTTGGAGAAGTCGGAAGAACAACGCAGTGTTGATCGTGCGAGGCAGGACCAGGACCGTGCAGAAGCTCGGTTACGCATCGCGGAAGTCGTGTTAGAGCAGACGGAAACCGTAGATATTGCTAATGCGCAAGCGGCCATCGATCAGATCGAAGCCTCGCTCGTCGTGAGCAAGTTCCGTGCGGAGTCCGTGCACAAGACTCCCGAGTCGTTCCACGAGGAAGAGTAGCTGCAGCGACAGAGTACGTACGATAACGACGTCGCTCGACTCAAGGCGGCGCAGGCAGCCCTCGAAAAGGTGAAACTTGCGGCCAAGCAGGCGCGTTACGACCGGGATCAGGCGAAGGCGGGCTACGACACGGCGGCAAGCATCTTAAAGGATGCGGAGCGGCGGCTGGAGAAGACGGATATTGTTGCGCCGGTTTCCGGCGTGCTTGCGCAGGTTGCGACACATGTTGGCGAGGTGATCCAGGGCGGCAAGACGACGCTGACAGGTGGAACGGTGCTCGCGGTGATTTTGGACGTGGACAAAATGCTGGTGCGCGCCGAGGTGGATGAGGCTGACATTGCGCGGGTGCGCGAGATTTCGCCGGCTTGGGCGCGGACCGGTTTGGATGGGACGAACGTTCCTACACCGGACGATTTTGTAACAGCTTCCAAGACGCTCGAACACTTGCCCAAGGTTACGGTGGAAGCGTATCGCGAAGAAGATTTCATCGGAGTCATTGAACGCATTTATCCTGAACCGCAAGTGCTCAGCGGCGTGGTGACTTATCAGGTGGATGTGGTGATCATCAGCGAGAACAAGCGTAAACTCATGCCCCGTATGCGGGCTGAGGTCGAGTTCACTTCTCAGCATGTCAGCAACGTTCTCATTTGTCCGAACGAGGCTATTCGGGAGGGGCCGGAGGGTGGTTTGGGAGTGTACGTGCCGCCGGACAATGAAGGCGATCCCGAAGCGGAGCCGAAGTTCATTGCGTGCGAGTTCGGTCTGAGTAACGGGACGTTCTCCGAGGTCAAATCGGGCCTTTCGGAAGGCATGAAGGTTTACACCAAACTTCCTACAAAACCGAGAGATCGCGACTGACGCCTTAATTGGACGCTCCTCAACACAAGCGACAGGAATTCCCGTGAGTCAAGAGTCGGCGAATACACATCCGATCCTTCAGGCTGCTCAATTGCGGAAAGAGTACCGCATGGGCGAGTCCGTTGTGCACGCGCTGGATGGCGTGGATATCGCAATCGGAGCGGGGGAATTCGTGAGTATTACGGGTTCGAGCGGAAGTGGCAAGAGCACGCTGATGCATATCTTAGGCTGTTTGGACAGGCCTACTTCCGGAATGTTGGCGTTTAAGGGGACGCTGGTCAGTAGGATGAGCGATCGGCAACTCGCCAACCTGCGTAACAAGAATATCGGCTTTGTGTTTCAGACGTTCAACCTGATTAATCGAACGAGTGCGATTGAGAACGTCATGGTGCCGTTGATCTATACGCGCAAATCCTTCAGTCGGTCGATTGCGCTCGAAGCGCTCGACAAAGTGGGTCTGAAAAATCGTGCGAAGCACACGCCGGGCGAACTATCAGGCGGCGAGTGTCAACGCGTTGCGATTGCTCGCGCGATCGTCAACAGTCCCGAGGTGATTCTTGCGGATGAGCCGACGGGTAATTTGGATACGCGCACGGGCACTTCGATTATGGAAACGTTTCGCTCGCTTCATGAGAGCGGCATTACAATCGTGTTGGTGACACACGAGATGGATGTTGCGGTGCAGGCGAATCGCATGATTCACATGAAGGACGGCAAGATTGTCGAAGATCTGCGTGTGGACGATGAATACCGCAATTACGTCTTGCAGGCAGCCCAGAGCACGCAGCACGAACTCTTGCGGGCGAAAGATCGGATGGAAAAAGCGGGGCAGAAGCACCGCGTGGGCTCAGGCGAACCGGGTGGATCTACGATGGAGCCGGGTGTAGTGATTGACGAAATTACGCCCGATCGTGGCGGGATGGATTGAGTATGTTCTATCTGCGAATCATTTGGATGGCACTTCGTGGTTTGCGGACGAACCTGATGCGTTCGATGCTGGCGACGATCGGGGTGATCATCGGCGTGGGTGCAGTCGTTTCGGCAGTATCGATTCTTCAGGGTAGCGAGAAGTATTTTCTGGATCAGTTTGAGTCGTTGGGCGCGGACAAAATCATGGTCTTCAATGGCCAACAGCAGCGCGGTGGTCGGGCGATGGCGGTGAATTCGCTCAAGCCGGAAGATGCGCAGGTGCTCGCGGATGAAGGCGGCGATTTAATCAAGGCGGTCGCGCCGCAATACACGGGCGGTGGGCAGATCAAATATTTCCGCAAGAACGCGTATGTAAGCATTCTTGGAGCGACACCCGGCTACGCCGAGATCAACGATTACAAACCCGTTCGTGGTAGTTTTATCACTAGGGAGGATGTTCGCTCCAGCGCGATGGTGGTCGTGCTTGGGCATAAGGTTGCCCGTGAACTGTTCGGGGCACTGCCAGCCGAGGGGAAATCGGTCAAGATCAACGGCAAGAGTTTTACTGTCGCCGGTGTGATGGAGGAGCGTGGTACGATCGGGTTCCTCGAAGTGGATAACCAAATCATCATTCCGCTTTCTACGGCGATGGATCGGATGTTCGGCAGTAAGTACTTAACGTCGCTTATTGTGCAGTGTGCGGATACGCAGAAGCTGGATGCTTGTATCGAGCGTACGAAGATCATTCTTCGTCAGGAACATAATCTCAAGGCGGGGGACGAGGACGATTTTATTACGTTGACGCAAGAGCAGTTCAAAAGGCAGCTTAAGCAAGTCGCGATCATTTTTGCCGTGGTGTTTTACAGCATCGCGGGGATTTCGATGGTGGTGGGCGGCATTGGGATCATGAACATCATGATGGTGTCGGTCACGGAGCGTACGCGAGAAATCGGTGTGCGTATCGCGGTGGGGGCGAGGCGCATTGACATTTTGCTTCAATTCCTGCTGGAGGCAGGCATCATCAGTTTGTTTGGTGGAGCGCTGGGCGTGGCGTGTGGGATGGCGATGGGTGACCTGCTCAGCAAAATCACGCAGGTTCTCCAACTCTACACGCCTGCGACGACTATTATCTATGCGCTCGTGATGGCGTTGGTTGTCGGCATTATTAGCGGCATTTATCCCGCGATCCGCGCCTCCAACCTGGATCCGGTCATGGCGCTTCGATACGAGTGACTTTCGTTGACCGTTGACTGCCGAAAGTGCGACGTTGCGTCGTTCGGCGACATGGGGGTACAATGCTCCCCGCTGCTGCGAGATACGCGGTTTCGTCGCATTGAAACGGGAGCCTTCGTTTGAGTCATTCACATCATTTACGGGCATCTTTTGGGGCGAGGCGGGCATTGGTCTCTCGGTTGTGCTACGTCCAGGCCTTGTTTGTTTGCCTGATACTCCTTGCCCCCGCTTATGCTCAGTCCAACCGATCTCGCACGCTGAAGTATGAGGCGAATACGGGCAAATGGCGTGAGGAGCCGCCGCCACCGATTGGCACACCGGATGGTGATTTGTACGCTCTACGCCTCGATGTTCGTGAGGGCGAATACCGCAGAGCTCTATCCAAAGTCGAGCAGTGGGAAGAGAGGTACACTGAGGCTGACCCGCGCTACGCGGAGCTTATGCTGGCGAAAGCTCAGGCACGCATAGGTTTGCGCGATTTCTACAAAGCCCACGAACTTCTTCTTGGATTCCTCAATGCCTACTACGATGCCGAACTGACGCGCGAGGCGTTGCGACTTGAAATGCACATAGCCGAAACCTACTTGACTGGAATCAAGAGGAAGTGGTTGGGAATGCGTATTCTCGATGCGGAGGATATTGCGTTCGCCATCCTCGATGATATCTCGATCAATTATCCTGAGACGGAATACGCTCCGGCGGCAATCAAAACCAAAGCGGATTACCTGTTTAAGGGAGGCGAGTACGAACTCGCACAAATCGAGTACGAACGGTTGCTACGCAACTATCCTGCGAATCGTTATCACCGGTTTGCTTTGAGGCGATCGGCGGACGCGGCCTTGGCGACGTACGCGGGCATTGATTACGACAATTCGCCCATCCTTGAATCTGAAGAGCGATTCGAGGAGTACCGTTTTCGCTACCCCAACGAGGCGTCGCGCGAAGGTGTGGGTTTAATCGTGGAGAGCATTCGCGTACAGCGGGCGGAGAAGGAGTTCGAGACGGGGCAGTATTACGAGCGAACCGATCACTTGCGATCGGCGATTTACTATTACAAATTGACGGTCGAGAATTGGCCTGACACGCGGGCGGCGATTTTAGCAGGCGAGCGGTTGGCGCTTTTGGGGGCGGCGGAGGATCTGTCTGCGGATCAGAGAGGCGAGCAACCGGCCGGTGAATCTGAAAGCAAGGAGAATGGGAATCCCGGAGGTGGCGAATGATGCTTCGAACAAGGCGGCACGTTTGCCTTTACATGATTTTTGTGGGGATCGTGGGTCGTTTTGTCGTCGGATGCGGGTATTCGACGGAGCGACCTTTCAGGACCGATATTCAAACGGTCCACGTTGAAGCATTCCATTCGAAAGAATTTCGACGCGAGCTGGAGTTTCGGTTGACCGAAGCCGTAGCTAAGCGGATCGAACTGGATACACCGTGCCGGATTGCTCCGATTCAATCGGCTGATGCGTTGTTGACGGGCGAGATTCTCAAAGTCGAGAATCGTTCTTTGGGTGATGATTTCGACTTGGATCTGCCGCGCGAAATCGGCACGACAGTTGTGATTCGCTATCGACTTAAGGATATGCGTACGGGTGAGATTCTGGTGGACAGGCCCCGTTTTGTTTACCAAACCAGTTACATTCCGATCGTGGGTGAGACATTCTATCAGGGCATGACGCGGGCTATGGACGGACTTGCGCAGCAGGTTGTCGAGTCGATGGAAACAGGTTGGTAGAGCATCTATGATACTTTGACGAACATTGCCGTCTCTATAAGCGACACTTTTAGGCTTGATGTTCTATTGTTTTGAAGTATGGATTGTTATTGGCCGGATTGCGAGTCGCCCAATGCATTTGAGTGCGTTGCGGCCGTAGTATATCTGATCACGATACATCTGTGTAAGCAAATTGAGGAGTAGATTAACTCATGCCGGAAGGCAACAGCCAGCAGCCGCAAAAACCCGATCAACAGCCACCCCTCCCTCCCGGGTCCAATCAGCGCATGCCGCGCAACGTCGTCAGCTATCTTATCCTGCTGGGCGTAGCGTTGATTCTTGTGGCATTGTTCCAGCAATCTTCCCCCAATGCGAAAGAGATCACACTCACCGAATTCTGGAAGCTCGTCGAGAATAAGCAAATTGAAGAACTTACCATCCAGGAGGATGGTTTGATCAAAGGCAAGAAAATTGCCCAGCAAGGCGCTCCGCCCAACGAAACTCAACACTTTAAGGTGCAATACGCGACGCAAGCGATTGACGACCATTTCATGGAGCGCGTTCAGTCGAGCCTGCCCGATGCGAAGATCGAGGTAGTCAAACCGTCGCAATTCATGCTCGTTTTACTGAGCATGTTGCCTTGGCTTTTGATTTTGGTCTTTTTGTACTTTTTCATCTGGCGCCAGATGCGCGGTGCAGGCGGAGCTGGTGGGATGTTAGGCAGTTTTGGTAGATCGAAGCACCGCGTTTCGGTCAAGGAGCACACCCACATCACATTCGCGGATGTTGCGGGGATCGATGAGGCGAAGGAAGAGGTCCACGAGATTATCGAGTTCCTGCGATCGCCGAAGAAATTTCAGCGGCTGGGCGGGCGTACGCCGCGAGGCGTGTTGCTCATCGGTGAGCCCGGTTGCGGCAAGACCCTCCTTGCTAAAGCGATTGCGGGTGAAGCGGATGTGCCGTTCTTTTCAATCAGCGGTAGCGACTTTGTCGAGATGTTTGTCGGTGTGGGGGCGTCGCGCGTTCGTGACCTGTTTAAGCAGGCGAAGGAGAACTCGCCTTGCATCATCTTTCTCGATGAGATTGACGCGGTGGGCCGCAAGCGCGGTGCCGGTTTTGGTAGTGGCGGGCACGACGAACGCGAGCAAACACTCAACGCCATCCTCGTTGAGATGGATGGATTTGAGACTTCGGATCAGGTCATTGTCATCGCTGCGACGAACCGCAACGACGTACTCGATCCAGCGCTAACCAGGCCTGGGCGATTCGATCGACAGGTCTTCGTCTCCCTTCCGGACTTGCAGGGCCGTTACGAAATCCTTAAAGTCCACGCGAAAAAAATAAAGCTAGGACCCACGGCAGATCTTCGTCGAGTTGCGCGCGGAACACCGATGTTCTCTGGTGCCGAGTTGGCTGCCTTGGTGAACGAGGCGGCTATCATCGCTACGCTTGTGGGTAAAGATCACGTTGAACAGGACGATCTCGAAGAGGCCCGTGATAAAATCAAGTGGGGGCGGGCGAAGAAAAACCGCGTCGGCGACGAACGCGAGCAGAAGCTCACCGCTTATCACGAGGCGGGGCATGCTTTGGTGCAGTCGTTGGAGAAGGACGCCGATCCCGTTCATAAAGTGACCGTGATTCCACGAGGACAGGCCGGCGGAGCGACTTTCTCGTTACCCGAACGCGATCGATACTATTACTCGCGGAATTATTTGCTTGCTACGATGCGCGTGATGGTGGCGGGTCGTCTTGCTGAAGAGATATTCTTCAACGAAGTATCCAGCGGTGCCGCTTCGGATATCAAGCAGGCGACGGGCATTGCGCTGTACATGGTGCGTGGGTGGGGCATGAGCGAGGAGGCAGGCTTTATTTATTACGGCGAGTTGGATGGTGAACCCACGATGTTGGACATTGTCATGAACAAGATGTCTGACAAGACCGCGCAGATGCTTGACGATGAGGTGAAAGGTACGATTGATCACGCTTACAACGAAGCCAAGCGGATCATCATCGAGAACAAAGATAAGTTGGAAGCCATCGCCGAAGCGTTGCTCAAGTATGAGACCATCACGGGTGAAGAGGTGAACGCCCTGATTCGCGGTGAAGCTATCGACCGCGCCAGTGTTTCCGATTTACTGGACGAAGTGGACAAAGATGAGGGGTCCGAAGCTGGTCAAGCCAGGCCGATCCAGGCCGATCCTGAGCCCGATTCGGAGTTGGGCGACGGACCACTGCCTCAGCCTAGCTGATACGCGCGGCCCCTGGTCGATCCCGTTTTTGGGGTTGTTTAAGGTTCTATCGGGGCAATCATACCTGTGAAAGGTTTTGACCGATGCTGGACCTGGCCAAGCCGCAAACTCGCCCGTACATCATGGGCATCGTAAATACAACGCCTGATTCGTTTAGCGATGGTGGGCAGTTTCTCGATGCTGGCTGCGCAGTTAAGCACGCATGCCGGTTGATCGAGGAAGGTGCAGACATGATTGATGTTGGGCCGGAGTCCACCAGGCCTGATTCGGAGTATGTATCTCCCGATGTGCAGATTGAGCGATGTGTGCCCGTGATTTGCGCTATTCGCCGACTTTACCCTTCCATTCCTATTTCAATTGATACGCGACTTGCTCGGGTTGCTTCAGCGGCGCTAGCCGCCGGGGCGACGATGATTAATGACGTATCCGCACTGCGCGATGACGAAGGGTTGGTTAAGGTTGTCGCCGACGGGAATGTTCCTGTTGTGTTGATGCACATGAAGGGAACGCCGAAGGACATGCAGCGCGGTGGTGGTCCCGAGTACGACGATGTGGTCAACGAGGTCGCCTCGTTCCTGCGTGAGCGGGTCGAGTATGCGCGATCACACCAAATCAAGCCTGAGAATATCATTCTTGATCCGGGAATTGGTTTCGGAAAACAAACGGAAGACAACCTGCAACTTGTCAAGCGGCTTGACGAAATCGTGGCGATGGGGCATCCGGTATTGCTTGGGGCATCGCGGAAACGCTTCATCGGCGAAGTGCTTGGAGTCGCTAATCCTGGAGATCGCGATTCGGCGACACTGGCTGTTTCTGTATATTCGGCGTTAAAAGGGGTGAGTGTCGTGCGTGTGCATGGTGTGCGGCGCACCAGAGAAGCACTGGATCTGATTGCCGCGATCGATCATTCCTAAGCCTTTGTTTTGTTTGTTGTTTCAGTTTAGGGCGATAGTTCACACCTCACAAGTATCTTAAGGATACGCAATATTTACCTTCTATTTTTTGCGCAGATTCTTATACTATTACTTTGTATTTTGTGGGAAAGCTGCTGGCATTATCCAATTCGTATGAGGCAAAGCATGATTTGGCGTACTTTTTTGGTGACTTGGTTTGCTATCGTCGTTACTTTTCCTGTTGCCGTTTACGGAGAGTTGTATAGGACCAAGTACTACGATCTTCATACGGATCTTTCGCCTGAGCGTGTGCAAGAAGCGGTGCAGCGCATGACGCTGATGTTCGAGGAATATTCCCGCCGTACCAAGCCGAACCTGGGCAAAGGGGTGCGTCGGCTTCCTTTTTATTTATTCAGCAACGAAGAGGACTATTACCGAAATGGGGGCATGCCCGGATCGGCTGGTGTGTTCGACGGTTCTCGTTTGATGGCTATTGCCAATGAAGAGTATGGCGATATCGTTTGGCGCATCGTGCAGCATGAGGGGTTCCATCAGTTCGTGGTTCAGGTCATCGGCGGCAACATACCTATCTGGGTCAATGAGGGGCTTGCGGAGTATTTCGGTGAGGCGCTTTTCACGGGTGATAGCTATGTGGCCGGGTATGTGAGTACTGAGCGTGCAACACGAATCAAGGCGCTGATCGAGGCCGGTGAAACGAAGACGATTCCGGAAATGATGTCACTGCCACATTGGCAGTGGAACATGGAAATGAACGTTGCCAACTACGACATGGCTTGGTCGATGGTGTTTTTTTTGGGCCATGCCAAAGACGGCAGGTATCAACTCCCATTTCAGCGTTTTCTCGATGAGGTAAGCAAGGGAAAATCCTGGGAGCAGGCTTGGCTTCGGCACTTCGGCGCGGGCACAGAGGAGTTCGAACGGCAATGGCGCGAATATTGGGTAACGTTGCCGGCTAATCCCACTCCCAAGCCGCATGCGCGGGCGGTCACTGCTGCGCTGACTAGTTTTCTCGCGCGGGCTGTCAGTCAGAATCAATCGTTCGACTCCGTGGAGGTGTTCTTTCAGATTGCGCGTAACGGAGAACTCCAAGCCCATGAAGAGCAGGTTCTTCCTGCATCTTTGTTGCAGTGGGCGCTCGATAACGTGTCGGACGCGGGTGATTGGTCGTTTGGCGATGGCAAGGGGCGGATGGTGACGCTGATTTGCACCATGAAGGACAATACCAAAGTGGTCGGTTCGTTTACGCTACGTGGCGGGAAGGTCGATAGAGTGCGTGCGACGATACCCGGCGAAGACGGTCGATCAGCTAATCGGCGCAAAACGAGCCCAAAGCGAGACCGTACCAGGCCGGAGCGCAAGCGTATAGATCGACGTCGTTCACGTACCCATCCCTAAAATCGGTGATTTCCCAAGTCGAATCCGTGACCTAAAATTGCATATAGTAGTTTCAATCCAGGCGCAGCGTTAAAGGCAAGCGACTTTCCGGACGTTGCAAATGCGGTGTCAGACGCTACATCTGGGTAGAGTATGCTTCAGTGCGTTCATAGACACAAGCCGCTAAGCCAGGTCGACGATAGACGATTGGGCGACTTGAGGGCGTCGCTATTCGAACGTTGTGTCTGTAATTTAAGTTGCAGAGGCCATCGGGGGACTGGGGGACCATTGAAAAATCGTAAAACATACGCGTTTACTCTCGTCGAATTGTTGGTGGTGATCGCCATCATTGCATTGTTGCTGACCATTTTGCTTCCAACGCTTTCTCGCGCGCGGGCACAGGCTAAGGGGGCTGTCTGCCTGACCAGGCTTCGAACCCTGAGTCAAGGATTGTCAATCTACACGAATCAACATCGTGAAGTGCTTCCGCCATCGCGCATGCCAGATATGGGTGATGGGGTCAATTGGCAGATCGATATTGAGGGCGGACTCAAGTACAGGCCTACGTTCCTGGCCATCATGGGCAGTGCGATCGGTGTCCAACCATTTCGAAATCCGATGGCGACAGCGGCGGAAATCGATCAGGACGGCGAGGCGGGGGATCGTCAAAATTACGCATCCGATGCATATGTTTGTCCGGCGGTTCCCGATTGGACGGACGAGCGCAACGGTGGTTACGGCTACAATTATCAGTTCTTGGGTAATTCACGATTGCGCGATCCGAGCAACGCATTTAGTTTCAAGAATTGGCCAGTTCGCCTTTCGCAGGTCAAAAAGCCCGGCTCGCTGGTGGTGATTGCGGATTGCATGGGGACGGCTGCTTCGTACGAGGCTCGGATTGACTACGGCAATAACAGTCGGGACGCGGCTCGGTTCGGTAATGAGGGCTTCAATCTCGACCCTCCACGTGTTGATCCAACAAATGGGGAGATGGCGAATTTCGATTCGCCGCAAGCACGGACGGCGGCCCATGACCGGCACCTTGGTAAGGCAGCAGTCCTCTGGCTTGGCGGTCGTGCGGAAACGCGATCTTTGGAAAGCTTGGGCTATATGTATGAAGAGGAAGCGGATATCATCGGTTTTGAAGGTGACAATACGCTTTTCAACATCGATGCGCACGACAAAGCCTGGACACGATAATACTGAAGACGAAACCTATTTGACTGTTCGAACGGGCGGTTGTTTCCTAACGAACATTGGTACAACGAGAAAAACAGAGCAGATTCCGCTTGTGATTCCGATCAGGGCAGTGAGCCCAATGGAGTGCAAAGCGGGATGGTAGGCAAAAACCAACGCTCCCATACCGCACATTGTCGTCAGCGCGGAGATTAGAATTCCCACGCGAGTGAGAACGACCCGTGACTCTTCCCCGCTATTTTTGTAGGCGAGGGCGAGGAAAATGCTGTAGTCGATAGTTAGGCCGAAGATGAAGACCACGACCACACCGTTCATAAGATTTACCGGCACATCGAAGAGCCCCAAAATACCCAGTGTCCACCAGCCACTGAGTAAGAGTGGTGTGAATATTGCCAAAACTGTGGACGCGCTTCGGACTGCAAGCACAACCAGAACGATTAACACGACGCCAAGGATTATGCCGAGTCTGATCATCTCCGATTGAATAAGTTCGATCATGCGGGCTATAAAAGCCGGCCCTGAATAAATGAGGATGTTTTCGCCATCTGACGCAAGTTGATCGCGGATTGGAGTCAAATTGACGTCGTCAGCGAGCTGCGCGCGTACCAGCAAGCTTGTTCGATCAACATCTTGTCGAATGTGGCGTTTGACGAGTTCTTTGAGCGGTCCTCGATCGTAAGTGTTCGGCGTGATGGGGGGTGTTGGATCGAGCAAATTATCCAGGAAATCATCGATTGCATGCATGTCGATGCGGTGTTTGATGCAGGCGGATTCGAGGGCGTTGCGAACTTCAGCTTGTCGTGACTCACTCCAAAAGGCTCGCCATCGTTCCATGTTTTTTCGCTGACTTTTTTCGCTGGGCAGCAACTCAGCCAGGGAAACGAAGGAAATCATTGTTCCGTCTTCCATTATGCGGCGAAGGTGTGCCGTGAAGCGTTCCTGAGCTTGCAACGCTCCCTGAAGCGTTTCGTGTTGCACTGCGATTGCAGTAGCGTGCATGATGTCTCCTGCGGCATTTTGTATCTGTTGCAGATCGGCTTGCGAATCCGGCAAGAGCGCATTGAGAGCTTGCACATCGCCATCGAAGCGTACCTTCATGATACCAAACGCTGTTACTATACATGCAGTTGCTACGGCCAGGATTCTGGTTGTGCGTCGAGAACCGTATTTGTTTGAGTTATTGTTCAGCCATTGATCGATGCGAATTAACGGTTGTCGATCAGTCCGTCCAATTGAGTATGCAAGCAAGGCGGGTAGTGCGATCAAAGTAAATCCTGCCGCGCCGGCGATACCGAGCGCGCCGAAGTGTCCTAGGCTGCGATAACCGGGAATGATGGATGCGTGCATTACTCCAAATGCGCAAAATGTTGTGGCGGCGCTAAGCAGAATGGGTGTGTGCAGATCGGAGACGATGTGAGCAAGGCGCTCGCAATTGTCGGTTTGTTCATCCGATGGATCCAGCGGATGATCTGCGCCATAGATCAAATGAATGGCGTAATCGACTGAAATTCCGATGAGCATTGCCCCGCAACCAATGGAAATTGCGGCGATGAAAGGATCAAGCCAACGCATAACTCCCAGTGCGAACAATGCGCCGAACGCTACCGGCGCAAAAGTGAGCACTGCAAGCCAAAAGCGCCGATACACCAGCAGGGACAATAGTGCAATCGCGGTCAATGAGATGGCAATGGTAAGTCTAACGTCACGTTTAAGTCGGCCGGAGTTGTCCATGCTCGCCCGATGGCCGCTAAACCAGGCGATGTCGACGCCGCCATCCGCGTATTCCAATTCAATGGTTTCGATGATGCGGGTAAGTTTGTCAACGAATTCGTGATTCTCCCAGCCCTCCGATCCCGCTTCGCTTGGTCTGGCGATGATGAGTAGGCCTTTCATGTCCGCTGTCGAAAGTCGACCTTCGGATAAAGTCAGCGATTTTCCAAAAATGGATAAGCGGTTAAGTTTTTCAGCGAAGATGTCGTTGATTGTGAGCGGGTCGCTGTAAAAGAGATTGGCGAGAACCGGTGTGGGTGAATCCGCAAGCGTTCGTCTCCATTCCCGCAGTGTTTGATCGATCGCCTCCGGAGTGAGGCGTATTTCAAGTGCCGCTTGGTCTGAGGTTGTAAATAGTGCTGCTCTATGTTGCAACATTACTGCGTAGGAAGTGAAGATATCTTCCATTTCGAAGCGGTAAAGGATGTCGTCGAACAATCCGGACTTGATCATGGCTGCATGCGTCGCGTCGCCCGCTCTGGCGAGTGTGCCGCTATTGCTGCCTCCCTCCTGACGAATGAGCACGTATGTATAGTTGAGCAGTTCAAACCGTTCGATGACGGCGAAGAAGTCGGCGAAAACAGGGTCGTCGGCCGGAAGGACATCGAGCACATCTTCACGGATTTTGATGGAGCCGACAGACACGATACACAACGCGATTATGATGAACGTAGGTAGCAAAGCGTAAGTCGGGTGGTTAACGAGCCAGATCAGAACTCGTCCAATCGGATATGCAGGTTGACGTGGAGGCCGGTCGCTCATGATGCAAG
Organism: Phycisphaerae bacterium; assembly: GCA_028282665.1. GTDB lineage: Bacteria > Planctomycetota > Phycisphaerae > UBA1845 > UBA1845 > JANQHN01. Next base: position 16,020 of record JANQHN010000266.1, read on the forward strand.
CCGATCAGCGACGGAAGGAGCGTGTTCCGGGAACAACTTTATGTCGAGTAATTTGATCGTTAGCGAATAATTGAGTCGGTGGTTCGTCAGCGTTGCCTCCCCAGGAAAAGAAATATTCGCCGACGGCTTAGTATGCCAGTAATTATAACGGACTTCGCGTGCGATCCGCTTGCCGGTCAGGCTGTAGGAAATCTCGCATGCATCTCCCGCTTCGTTGAAAACGTAAACTTCGCGCGAATCTCGTCCTTCCAATCCGGGGACGACGCTAAGTGTTCTGCCCCGTTTCTTAACTTGAGACCGTGAAGCCGGAAACAATTTGAACAGGTGTTGAATATCACGCGCAATGCCCTGCGATACGTAGCGGCTGGGAAGGTTCGCAAGTGCGTGTTCAATTCGGACGGTATCGTGTGTTCCGCTCAGCCGCATTGTTTCCAGACCCATATCGCTTAATGCAATCACCATCCATGTCTTGGTCTTAGGGTAGATGTACACGTAGCCAATCAAGTCGAAATCGCCACGCGGCGTACGGACGATAATACGATGTGATACGCGATGTGGTGGGGAGTCATCGGTCGCAAGCGAATTTGGGACATCGTTGGCATTTGCCGAACCAGTTGGGATCAGATCCCGCGTGACGCGGGGCAAAGATTGGCAGCCGCATGGTAGTGTAATGATCAGAATCAATGCGATCCCGAATGACAACACTAAAAAACGATGATAGCTCATGTTTCAGCACGCAGACCTGAGTTTTTTAAAACGACATTATTTTGCGAAAAAAAGCGCGGGTTCCAGCTTGGGGTTACGATCATCATTAGCGATGGCGATGATGATTCTGTCGCCCCGGCGTTCCCGAATTTCGACTCGCATGATACCGCTGAGATCGTCCGCGACAACGAGTTCAATGGCCAGGATTATCTCGGCCAAACGTTTGTCGCGGGGGGTGAGGCGGATGATGTGAATATCGCGGATTTGTTCGTTCACTTGTGATCTGAGCTGTTGGCTTGCTTCCTCGGCGGACTTGGCCCGTAACAGATTCACTGCGGATTGGCGCATTCCACTAATTGCCTGATCGCTCGATGCACCGGCGTCGGAGGAGGGATTGATGTGTTTCATGTTTTTCAGGTAAG
>JANQHN010000366.1 GCA_028282665.1 Phycisphaerae bacterium
ATAAAACGCACGCTCCGACTCATCCCAGCGGACACGGTCGAGTCTTTCGGCCCATTTGCTGCCGCGCTCAAACATCAAATCGAGCCGCAAGTGCGTTAGCGCTTCCCGCTCGATTTGATGTTTGAGCGCGGCAGCAAATGGGCCGAAAGACTCGACCGTGTCCGCTGGGATGAGTCGGAGCGTGCGTTTTATTACCTTGATCAGTATTACATCAAACCGCTCGATTTTCGGGAGGTTGCAGTTACCTCGCTCGAACAGCTCCTGATGCTGTCGGAATCTAAAACGGCGCAAAAGGTATTCGAAGGCCTTTCCGACTCCGACTACCGAGAGGCGTTTCAAAGCCGGGTGCGCTATCACCTGGACCAGATGCTTGCTGCGGACGGTGTAGATAGAAAAATGGCGGTGCGGTCGTTCAGCCGCGTCGTGAATGACATCAACGAAGAAACCGTGCAATTGCCCGAAGAATTGGTCGTTAGCGAGTTGATGCGAGGTGCGCTTGAGCCGTTGGATGACTACACGTCCATGTTTTGGCCGACTGATGCCGAAGAGTTCGACAAGCACACAAATGGCGAATTTGTCGGTGTGGGTATTCAGATTATCAAAAACGCGCTGGATGAGATTGAAGTTTCCAGCCCGATCGAAGATACGCCTGCCTACCGTGCAGGTATCCAGTCGGGTGACATCATTATCAGTGCGGATGGGAAGGATTTGACGGGGTATTCGCTGAATGAGGCAGTAAAGGAGATTACCGGGCCGGAAGGCACGCCGGTAACCGTTGGTATTCGCCGAGACGGCAAGAAACTTGAATTTGACCTTGTTCGCGAAATGGTCAAGTTGCGTTCAGTCAAAGGCGTGAAACGCCAGGAAGGTGATCCTACGCAGTGGGACCACTGGCTGGATAAGGACAATGGCGTTGGTTATGCTCGCGTCGCCAATTTCCAGGCGAATACGATGGAGGACCTCTACAACATCATTCGCGAATTGAAGAGTCAGGGGATGAAGGGGCTGATCGTCGACCTCCGACGTAATCCGGGTGGGTTGCTGCAGTCGGCCTATACCATGTCATCGCTGTTCTTGAAGAAAGGCGATGTGGTAGTGGGCACTAAGGGGCGCCACCCTTCGGACTCGATGGAGTTCGAGGTGCAAGATGATGGTCCGTTTGTCGATTTGCCGCTGGTGGTTTTGGTGAACGGCGACAGCGCCAGCGCATCGGAGATTTTTGCAGGTGCCGTAAAGGATAACAATCGCGGTACGATCGTCGGCAACCGTACGTATGGTAAGTTCAGCGTGCAGAGTTTAGTGCCGTTGGGACGTACGAACGCGAAGCTCAAAATCACCACCGCGAGTTACTACCTGCCTAACGGCAAGAGTGCCCATCGGTATCCGGACTCGACGGAATGGGGTGTGGAGCCTGACATTTCAGTTCCTCTTGCTACCAAAGAGAAATACAGCATTTACTTGAATTGGCGAGGTGTGGACCGGCTTGCTTCAAAAGATGGCGATGTTAAGGATGACGCCAAGTCGGCAGGTAAAAAGAAGGATACTGGAAAGACTGCGGACGCGGCTGAGGATACAGAAGATACGGATGGTGATTATCAACGGTTCCGGATTAAGGGAATGAACCTTGCGTATCTGGTTATCATCGAGCCCGATGAGGAGAAAAACGAACCGTTGACCGTAAAGCTTTATGGTGATGAGGTCGGCGTGCTTGCTAAGGATGCCAAAGGTAATCCTGTTGACATCACCAATATGAAGCTGAAGTTCGGCGAGTTTGAGGTGAAGGCCAGGAACGCAGCGGGCGAACCGGTTGAGATTGCTTTTTTAGCGGTTGATGGGAAAGAGGCGGAGCGATGCACGCTGCCGCGTTTGGAACAGCCCGACGACAGCGAGCGTCCAAAGATCGACCCGCAACTTGATGCGGCGCTTTTGGTGTTGCGGACGAAGTTGTTGAGCGAGTGGTTCCCGTCACTGGCAGCGGCGGAACTCGGCCAGAAGATCGAGGTCAAGCCGAATAACTGATTCAAAAATCAGTCGATTATACGTTGAGAATCGGACTGATTGAAAATGAGTCCGGCGACCTGCGAGCAGGCAGGTTGCCGGGCTTTTTCGTGCGCATAAGAAAGAGGCGTGGTTGAATCCGCTATGGGCTTTGCCCTCAGATTGGTACTCGTCCAAGACCATGTGGAGGCTGCCAGTCCTTTTCGTGTCGAATGGCCGCTATGCCGTTTGGGGGGCCTCCCTTGACCATCCAGCCTTGTTTTGCACAATCACGCCTCCTCAGTAGTATCCAGCCATTTCGTGAATGGTTGGAATCTGTAGTCGAATTCCGAACAGCAATAAAGGAAGCACAACGTGGAACATACACTGATTATCCTTAAGCCGGACGCCGTGCAGCGTCGCCTCACCGGTCGCGTTCTTCAGCGTTTCGAAGACAAGGGCCTGGTCCTCGCCGGCATGAAGCTTATGCAAATCAGCACGGATCTCGCCGAGAAGCATTACGCACCCCACAAGGGTAAACCGTTTTACCCCGGCCTGATCGAGTACATCACTGCCGGTCCGGTGGTTGTCCTGGTGCTCAAGGGTGAGCGTGCTATCGAGATCTCGCGGAAGTTGATGGGCAAGACCTTCGGTTTCGAGGCGGAACCGGGCACAATTCGCGGCGACTTTGGTGCCAGCAAGACGTTCAATCTCGTCCACGGCAGCGATTCGCCCGAATCCGCCAAGACGGAAATCGCCCTCTATTTCGATAAGAGCGAACTGTTGGACTACGCACCCGCAGATAATGAGTGGGTGTTCAAGCCTGGCGATGTATAGGGTGTTTAGAATCAAAAGTTGTGACTTTGTATACTGTTTTCTTTAGATGTGGTTTGCTCCAAAGCGTGTGCTCTCGGCCGGGATGAGGCATGGCCGAGAGCCATTCGGTGGTGGGGGTCGCTTTGATAATGTGCGCCGGCTTCGCGATGTGCAGGTCAGCGCGGTTCCCCGCGCACGCCGAGGAAGTCGCGGTATGTCTCAATCAAATCATCGTTTAAAAGACCAACGCCCACCACAGACAAAACCCGTTTCGCTGATTATCAATCACGACATACTGTGTCGCGGGTGTGGCTACAACCTTCGCGGGCAAACAGGGGATCCCGTTCGTTGCCCTGAGTGCGGTGGGCAAATCGATCTCCGCGAAGCGTACAAGAAGCACATTCAAACTCACCTTCGGAGCTTGCAGGCTACGCCAGCGGTAGCCGTGTGCCTAACAAGCATGATGGCGTTTTGCGTCCCCTCCGGTAGAATCCTCGTTTGCAACTGGATCAACGGGCGGGACAACTCGCTAGATATGTTCACTATAGGGCTCGTGTTTCTTTCGATGCCCATTTTGGGATTTTCGGCTACGTTTGGAGTTGGCGTAACACGCGTCGACTCTGTGGCGCCCGGCCGGGATGGTGGCGCATACTGCTGCTGATGCATCTCGCTGTGCTGATGTTGCCGGGAGGCGTGATGGCGTTTATTGGCGGCAGCAGTCCTATGGGCATATTCATGGGCTCAGCAAACGCGTGGGAGCTTGCACTCCTTCCGCTCGGAGTCGTATTGCTGGTTGTTGGACGATGGGCTTATCGTAGGTTTCTCGCTCTCATGGAGGAGTACATGTGGCCTGCGGTGCTTGAGAGGATTCGAGCAGAATCTAGAGCAAGCTCTAGCCGGGTGTAGCGTCCGACAAGAAGGTCGACATTGGACGCTACGTTTGGATTGAAGCTGCTATAGCAATTGAGACGGTTCCGTGGCATCAGTATGGTGAGATTCAGTCAGCGTCCCCCTTTCGTTTTCCGGATAACGGTTCTCATGCCTCCGGTTTCGCCGGACTTCGTTACTGTACTTAGGTGTTCGGAGTGGTTTAGTCGATACATCTTTGGAAGACGCGATCGATTCCAACATTCGGTCGGGCAAATGTAGGAAGTACATCGATTGCGAATCAAAGCCTTGCGTTTGTAGGGAATCGGGTAAACGGTTAAGGAGGGTCGTTTTACGATGGAAACAAGCGAGCCAACTCACGCCGGCGTGACCATTCGGCGGAAGAATTCCAGACCTTCACTGAACGATCTGGATGTCAAGCTGGAGCGCTATCTGGGCTTTCGGGGCGGTTTTTTCATCGAAGCCGGTGCGAACGACGGGTATGCCCAAAGCAATACCTACTACCTTGAAACGGAGCTTGGTTGGAGGGGGGTTCTCATTGAAGGGATTCCCGAACTTGCGGAGAAGTGTGTCCCCCAAAGGCCCGCCTCTTTGGTATTCCAGTGCGCGCTGGTTTCGGATGACTACGACCAGGAAACCGTTACCATGCATTACGCCGATTTGATGTCCGTGGTGGATGGTTCGTTGAAGACGCCGGAAGCGCAGGCGGAGCACCTTTCGCTGGGAGTTGAAGTGCAAAAACTCCCCGGAACCTATACGCTGGAAGTGCCGGCGCGCACGCTCGCCTTCGTGCTGGATTCGATTCAAGATGCGCCACCGATTGACTTCTTTTCGTTGGACGTGGAAGGTTACGAATTGAACGTGCTGCGCGGTATGAACATTGCAAAGCACAGGCCTCGTTTTATTCTTGTGGAGTCGAAGTTTTTCGACGAAGTCGACGAGTTTTTCCGAGCAAATGGATATGCGTTCGTAGACGCGTTAACCCACCACGATTACCTGTACGAAGTCAAATCGTAATTCTCACGCCTAATGGCTGCCGCCATGTGCAGGTTTCCTTACATTTGAAGCAGAAAGCGGTTCTATGTGGATTCGACGTATTCGGGCAAACACGACTATTTATTTATTTCTGCCAGCAGTTTCAGGAAATGAGCAGATGACTTCGCACCGCGTTGCAGATCGGCGACGTGGAAGAATTCGTTCGGACCGTGCGCGTTGCAATTGGGCGAACACAGGCCAATAAGTAGTGAATCCGCGTCGAGAATCGATTTGAACAAAGCGAGTATGGGCAAAGTGCCACCTTCACGGATGTAGAATGGTCGATCGCCGAATCCCGCTTCGACGGCATGGCTCGCCGCCTTCATTCCGGGAGAATCAAGTGGAACCAGGTACGGCGCGGCGCACGCATACGTTTCGACGCGCGTTCGAACGGTGTCGGGAGCCAGCGACTCCACAGCCCGGTCGAAGAGCTCGGAGATTTTCTTCGGATTCTGGTCGGGTACAATTCGCATCGAGAGTTTTGCCACAGCCTTGGCGGGGACAATAGTCGATGCTCCATCGCCGGTGAAGCCGCTGATCAGTCCGTTGACGTCCAATGTGGGTCTGGCCCACCGTCGTTCGAGGGTCGAGAAACCGACTTCGCCATCCAGTTCGGGAGAGCCGAGCGAGTTCAGATAATCATTTTCATCGAATGGCAACTCGGCGAACGCCGCTTTCTCTTCATCCGTAAGTGCTCGGGCATCATCGTAAAAGCCGGGGATGGTGACCTTGCCGTTTTCGTCTTTTAGGCAACCAAGCAGCTTCGCCAGTTCGTTGGCGGGATTCGCGACCGTGCCACCAAACGAGCCACTGTGCAGATCCTGCTTTGGCCCTTTCATGATGATCTCTTTGTAGACCATGCCCTTAGTGCCAGCGGTGATGGCAGGCTTGTTTTCGGAAAATTTAGGTGTATCGGACAGGACAACATAATCGCACGCGAGGTTCGTTTTTTCATTTTCGATGAGCGCACTGATGTTGGGCGAACCGATTTCCTCTTCACCCTCGATGAGGAACTTGACGTTCACCGGCGGTTTGCCGTGGGCAGTGATCCAACTTTCCAACGCGCACATATGTGCAAAAATTTGTCCCTTGTCGTCGGCGCTACCGCGAGCGAAGATCGCGCCGTCTCGGATCGCGGGTTCGAACGGCGGAGAATTCCACAGCTTCTCGTCACCGGCGGGTTGCACGTCGAAATGACCGTAGATCAAGACCGTCGGGGCGTTTGGATCACCTGCCGGGGCTTCGGCGAAAACGGTTGGCTGACCGTTAGTTTCGATGATGCGGGAGGGCAGTTTGAGCGTGTCGAAAAATGACTTGATCCACTCGGCAGCCTTGTACATGTCACCCTTTGCTTTCGGGTCGGTTGAGATGGAAGGAATGCGAAGGAATTCGAACAGGCGTTGAACGTTTTGATGTTCCTGTGAATCGATACGCTCGATAACTTTGTCGATCACGGCTTAGACCTCTATTGTGGTGTTTTGGGTGAACCAATGGTGACGGAAAGAGGGACTAGAGCAAGCTCTAGCCAGGTGTAGTGTCCGACACCGTGTTTTGTACTGCCGGAAAGTCGGCATTGAACGCTACGTTTGGATTGAAACTGCTATAAGCCTCGATTCTCGTCAAACCGGATGATAGCCCAAGGGGTACGCGCGCACCAGCATCCGATAATTCGATCGATCTTAAAGTTACCAACCTCGGATAAGACCGGCGCCAGCATACGGGGAATTCACCCAATTCAGGTGTCGTGCTTTTGAAACTCCACACGTTGCCATTGCTATTCGCCGAAAAACAGGTACGCCCGTTCCTGGGCAGGCGGATGAAGTATGTGTCGAATTGGAGGAGGTGGTATCGGTTTGGTCTTGCTATTCCGAAACGCACTGAGTCCATCTTCAGGAAACCGCGTTGACCGATTGGCTGTGTCTGGCGCGAGCGTTCCGCGTCAACCTGACATTTGTTGCGTCCGGGAGAGGTATCAATGCCAAGCGAAGAATCCATGGCTGTTACGATGGATAACAAGACCGACAAGTTCTGCCACGTTCACGCCTCGGGACACCTGGGGTGGGGAGCGGACGAAGAAATCAAAACGCACATCAAAGAGTCGGATGGCGTGGCAGGGACTAGTGAATCGATCGTGATCGACATGTCCGATGTGACGTTTATCGACTCAGCCGGGATTTCCTCTCTGTTAACGCTTCGTCGTGACCTGGACGAGCGTGGAGGAAAATTGGTCCTTTGCGATGTGCCTCCGCGCATTCAGCAAGTGTTCGAAGTGGTTGCCTTAGAGCGTGTGATCCCTGTCGTCGATAACCTCAGATCCGCTCGGGAGATGTTCGAGAAATGATCGTATCATTGCCGACTGAAGCCTCGCCGCTGGTCCGTTTGCTGATCGATCAACAAGCGCCGGCAAGTGAGTGCTTTGACACATTGATTCGCTACGCCGCCCATGAGAAAGCGGGCGACCTCTTTTTGTCGGCGGAGCGCGAGGGGTATACCATCTCCATGCGCTGTGACGGCATGCTGCGCCGCTTGGGGGAAGTACCGCGCGAGTGGGGGATTCGCTTCATCGGTTACGCAAAAGTGGAAGCACGCCTCGATCCAGCAGAACACCGCAAGCCGCAAGACGGCCGAATAATGGTATGGGATGGAAGCGACCCGATCGACGTGCGCGTTGCGACCATGCTGACGTTTTTCGGCGAAGATCTTGCGCTGCGCGTTCTTGATCGACGCAATCAGATATTCAGTCTTGAGAGTCTGGGGATGGGGAAGCGTGGCATGTCCGTGCTGCAATCCACCATTCATCAGCCGCACGGTTTGGTTTTGGTTAGTGGTGCGACCGGTAGCGGTAAAACGACCACACTTTACTCGATTCTTAACGAACTCAACGACGGTACGCGTAAGATCAACACGCTCGAGGATCCGATCGAATTCGACTTGCCCGGCGTTCATCAAAGTCAGATCAACATGCGCATCGGGCTGGATTTCGGGGATATGCTGCCTTCGGCGCTACGCCAGGACCCGGACATTATGATGGTGGGGGAGGTTCGCGACCAGCGTACAGCGACAACGGCCGTGCGGGCGGCGGCGACGGGGCAACTCGTTTTCGCTACGTTGCACTCGACGACCGCGGCCGGGGCGATTCACAGTATGCTCGCGTTAGGCGCCCATCCGCATCTGCTCGCCGGAGCATTGCGTGGTGTGATTGCGCAGCGACTTGTTCGCAAGATTTGTGAAGAATGCAAAACACCGCTGGAAGGCACCGGATCACTTGCGACATTTGATGATGTTGCACATCTGCTACCCGAAGATTGTTCGCCGGTTTTGTATCAGGGTAAAGGCTGCGATGCGTGTGGGAAGTCAGGGTATAAAGGGCGCATCGGTTTATTCGAAATATTGCTTTGTTCGCGCGCAATTCGCAAACTCATTGAGGAACAAGCGACACCGGACACGATCGAATCGCAGGGACTAAGAGAGGGGCTAGTGCCGTTACGCCTTAGCGCCAAAGTGCAAGTGGCGAAGGGCGTGACAACGCTTGAAGAGGTCATGCGCATCATGGATCTCAAACCGTCGTAGTTAGAAATTATTGATTTTTGACTGGAACTTATCGACAGCCGGATGAACTACGGTCTATGCCATTCATCGCAGGCGGCGCAAAGTGCGGTGGTGTCTGGTTCACCCCGTTGATGCGCGGTTCGAATTGTTCGCAGCGCATCGCTTTGCCAAATTTCGGCGAGAGATTGTTCGCGTACATTCCCCGCTGCATGCAATCCTTTGAAATCCTGATCGCATGTCGTGACGATACCGTCCGCGAGGATCAAGGCGCGCTCGCGCAATCGCCGGCAGGGGATGCGTTTGGGCGGGGCCATGCTGACGACTGAACGGTCGCGAAGTTGCCCAGCGCGATGCGAGAAACCCGTGATAGAGACGGTGCCCACTCGTTTAACCCAGCCGTCGTAAAAGTCGTCTAATTCTTCGATATTGTCCAAGCATTTTATCATCGTTGGCACGATGAGTGGATGAACAACGTTTGCTTGGTGGCTGCACGCAGCGAGCAAATCCAGATTGGCTAGCCCTCGTTGCAGGTCCGCACGAGCGGGATCGGCTGGTGATTTGAGCAGGCCGTAAAGTTCGGTGGAAAATGCGTCGAGCGAGAAGTGAATGATGTCCACGCCGCTTCGCACCAACAAATCCGCGATACGTTCATTGAGATCCACGCCGTTGGTTTCTATTGCAAGTCCGTACGGTCCCGATCGGTGTGTGCGAAAGGCGTCGGGCGGCGAGTTAGCGGTGATTTTCGTTTCGTTGCGCACTTCCGCAATGGCTTGCAATACCTCTTCAAGCTGTGGATGGCGTAGCGGATCGCCGAATCCACCCAGCACCATGAGTCCATCATCAAACGTATTCATTTCGCGGGCGATGTCGGCGACGGTCTGCGGCGATATCGGCCCGCGTGCCGGAACGATTGCGCCTCG
>JANQHN010000108.1 GCA_028282665.1 Phycisphaerae bacterium
AGCGGCGTATGCGGAGTTTCTGGTCGAAGACCAGAAGATGCGCAAGTTCATCGACAATCGCCTTAACAAACAACCACCGTACGCGGCGGTTTCGCAGGTGGAAATCGAGCGCACCCGCAATGACGTGAAGGTGTCGCTTCACACGGCCAGGCCTGGCTTGGTCATTGGCCCTAAGGGGGCGGAAGTCGACAAGCTCCGCGAGGCGCTTGAGGATCTTATCGATCGAAAGATCACTCTGAATATCGTCGAGATCAAGGATCCCGATCTTGATGCAAAATTGATTGGCGAGTCGATATCGGAGCAATTGAAAAAGCGTGTTGGTTTTCGTCGTGTGATGAAGATGCGTGCGGACGCTGCTATGCAGGCTGGCGCGAAGGGTGTCAAGATCATGTGTGCCGGTCGACTTGGCGGTGCAGAAATGGCGCGTCGCGAGGTTCAGATTCGCGGCTCGATTCCGCTGCACACGTTGCAGGCGCACGTGGACTACGGTGTGGTACATTGCCGCACGACGTACGGCGTGATTGGGATCAAAGTGTGGTTATACCTCGGTCGCTACGGTGAAGAGGTCGAGGGATCGGCGGATCGTCCGGGTCGTCGCGAGGGGCGTCGGCACAAACGTGGTTAAGTCGCGTTGGTAGGGTTTGTTCATCGGTGCTTTAGGAGCGAGCAGTCATGGCGATGATGCCGAAGCGAGTAAAGTGGCGCAAAAGCCAACGCGGCAAGATCCGTGGTAAGGCCCAGCGAGGCAACAAAGTTTCGTATGGTGAATTTGGTCTTCAGGTGTTGGGCAACGGCTGGATTACAGCTCGCCAGATCGAGGCGGGTCGTGTCGCAGCAACACACCACCTCCATCGTGAGGGCAATGTTTACGTGCGGTTGTTCCCGCACAAACCGATTTCGTCCAAGCCGTTGGAAGTGCGAATGGGTAAGGGAAAAGCCGATGCGGCGTTTTGGGTCGCATGTGTCCGCGAAGGCCAGATTCTGTTTGAAATCGGCGGTGTGGAAGAGGGGATCGCTCGCGAGGCGCTTACTCGCGTTGCCCACAAGATGCCGCTTCGTTGCCGTTTCGTAAAACGTCGTCATGGCATGTAGGCCTCTTGGGTGAGGAGTTAGTTGCGTGATGAAGATTAGTGAAGTTCGCGACTTAAAATCCGAGGAACTCCACGCCGAACTGGAGACGAAGCGTCGTCATTTATTCGATCTTCGCGCCCAGGCAGTAACGGAGAAGCTTGAGAACCCGCGTCGCCTTACGGCGGTCAAGCGGGATATCGCTCGGATTCTTACGGTACTGCGGGAGCGCGGCGAGGAGAGCATCGAGAATTATCAGCGACATCTTGAGGCGGTTTCGCATCGTAAGTAGTCGCTATTTTTGACTAAGGGATTAGACCGCCGAGCGATCGGTCAGGGTCGAGTCGACTGAGGAACGAAAATCCATGAGCGAGGCTTCCAGCACAGCGACAAGTACGGACCGCAAAAAGTTGATCAAACGCGTAGGCGTTGTCGTTTCGGACAAGGGCGACAAGACGATCAAGGTCCAATATTCCTTTAGCGTGAAGCATCCGAAGTATGGCAAGTACCTGCGTCGTCGTACGAACATTCTCGCTCATGACGAGAAGAATGAGGCGAAGGCCGGTGATCGAGTTGAGGTTGCGGCCTGTCGCCGTATGTCGAAACGCAAGAGTTGGCGGCTTACGCGCGTTTTGGAGTCTTTGTAGGTCTTTCGCGTTACCGGCGTGAGTCCAGCTGGCCGTGGAAGGGAGTATTGTAAGCCATGATTCAGATGCAAACGATGGTGAGCGTCGCCGACAATACGGGCGCGAAGTCCGCCATGGTCATCAACGTCTACAAAGGCCGCTCGTCGCGTCGCGGTAAGAAGCGCCTAAAGACTGCGCGTGTGGGCGATATCGTTCAGGTGACGGTGAAGCGATCGCTGCCCAATAGTGATTTTTCGGGTGGTGCAAACCGTTCCGATCGATCGAAGCGTCGCAAAGCGAAGGCGGTTGTGGTGCGAACCAAGTATCCGACTCGTCGCCCGGACGGCAGCTACGTCCGGTTCGACAGCAACGCAGTAGTCTTGCTTGATGAAAAAGACGAGCCTCGCGGCACACGTATTTTTGGTGCCGTAGCTCGTGAGCTCCGCGAAAAGAATTTCATGAAGATTATTTCGCTCGCTGAAGAGGTGGTTTGAGCGGGAATTTTTGAACCGATAAGCAGGCTCGTTTCGGGTTTGATGAACGAATTAGTGGGAAGACGGTCGCGATGGCAATTCACATTCGCAAAAACGACATGGTAGAAGTGATCGCCGGAGATCACCGTGGCGCGCGAGGCAAGGTGCTTCGCGTTGATCTTGACCGCGGCAAGGTCGTCGTTGAAGGCGTGAACATGGTCTACCGTCACGTTCGTCCGACGCGGCGGAATCCGCAGGGCGGTCGTGTTCAAAAGGAAGCTCCGATCCACATTTCGAATGTGTTGCCGTACGATTCTGTGGCGGGTCGAGGCGTTCGTGTTCGCTTTGAGACGCAAACTGATGAATCCGGTCGCGTTTTGGATAAAAAGCGCGTGACGACGAAAGGAACGACTCTGCATGTGTTGTCGCGTGAACGCAGGGATTCTTAAGGTACGCGCGTGAGGTTGTTTCGCGTGTGATGCGAAGCATGGTGAAATTAAGTTTTCCAGCATAATAGACGGCGAAATCGAACGGATAGGCCGGTTAGCGTGCAATGTTGTTCCGGTATGTCAGGGAGTTGTGAAGGCGATGGCTAGGTTGCGAGATCGCTACAAAACGGAAATCAAACCTCAACTGGCGGAGACTTTGCGGATCAAAAATCCGATGGCGATTCCGAGGTTGGAGAAGGTTGTATTGTCGATGGGGCTGGGGGCAGTCACCCGGGGCGACAAGAACCTTATTCCCAACGCCCTTTCGACGGTAGAGCAGATTACCGGTCAAAAGCCGGTGGTGAAGCGGGCGCGCAAGAGTGTGTCGAACTTCAAGCTCCGCAAGGGGATGGATATTGGCTGTATGGTGACGCTTCGTGGGCGGCGGATGTACGAGTTTGTCGATCGACTGATTAACGCAGCGATTCCTCGTCTTCGTGACTTTCGCGGTTTAAACCCGCGGAGTTTCGACGGCCGCGGGAACTATTCGATGGGTGTTGCGGACCAGTCGATTTTCGCGGAGATCGATCAAGGTTCGATCACAATAACACAGGGCATGAACATCACATTTGTGACGTCCGCCGAGGATGACGCGGGTGGTCGCGAGTTGTTGACGCTTTTGGGCATGCCGTTTCGCAGAAGCGAGGAACGGAAGAACTGATGGCGACCAAAGCTTGGATCAATAAGGCGAACAAGGAACCGAAGTTCATGGCGCGTCGCGTACGTCGATGCAAGTTGTGTGGTCGATCGCGGGCGGTGTATCGCAAGTTCGGCATTTGTCGTGTTTGCTTCCGTGATTTGGCGCACGCGGGAATGATTCCCGGGGTTCGCAAGGCGAGTTGGTAGCGGTTTAAGAGGCGTACAGTTCCTAAGCCGGTTAGAGGCAGGGTTAAAGCAACATGTGGTCTGATCCAATCGCTGACATGCTGACGCGTATTCGCAACGCGGTTCGCGTACGGCGTAAGTACGTGAATGTTCCTTCGTCCAAGCTGAAGGCTTCGATAGCCAAGGTGCTTCAAGACGAGGGTTACATCGAGAGCTTCGATGTGATCGAAGACGCGAAGCAGGGTGTGCTTCGCATACACCTCAAGTATGGGCCTCGCGGCGAGGATGTGATCCATAACCTCACCCGTATTTCGAAGAGCGGGTGTCGCGTTTATCGCAAGGTAGGCGACTTGCCCCATGTGCTCGACGGTTTGGGGATTGCGATCGTATCGACGAGTCGAGGTGTGCTGAGCGACCGGGCTTGCCGCGAGCAAAATGTTAGTGGCGAGCTGCTTTGCACGGTTTATTAGGACAAGATTTCCATAAGGCCTGTGCATGGGTCTTTGATTATGGTTGTCACGCGGTGGCGACCTGAGCCGAGGGACGAAAATGTCGCGGATTGGAAAAAAACCGATCACCATCCCAAGCGGTGTTGAAGTGAATGTCGCTGGCTGTGACATCACCGTCAAGGGTTCAAAAGGCACGCTCGCTTGGACGGCCCCCTCCGACACGGAGGTCAGGGTCGAAAACGATCCGAAACAGGTTTTGGTCGATCGAAGAGACAACTCCAAGCAGGCGCGGGCGAATCATGGCTTGGTTCGCTCCTTGGTCGAGAACATGGTTGTCGGCGTGAGCAAGGGTTACGAGAAGAAGTTGGAAATCTTCGGTACCGGCTACAATTGCGATTTAAAGGGTCGTACGTTGCACCTTAATATCGGTTACATGGGTCGCAATTACGGCAAGGGTTCTCAGTTCGAGATTGAGATCCCTGAGGGGGTTGATGTCGAGATCGAAGTGAAGGCCGCTCGTGGTGACAACGATCCGGCGAGGCTCGCGATCCGCGGCATCGACAAACAGAAAGTCGGCCAATTCGCCGCAGAGATTCGCGCGCTGCGAAAGACCGAACCGTACAAGGGCAAGGGCATTCGCTACGTGGGCGAGTATGTGAAGCGCAAACAGGGTAAGGCGTTGACCGGTGGTGGTTAATGGTTTGATTCGTGCGCTACGGATTCTCGTTGACGCTATTTGGATAGATTGCGGATTATGAAATCGAACGAACTAAGGGTGCGGCGGCGGGTTCGGCGCAGAAAAGGCATCCGAAAGAAAATTCAAGGTACGGCCGAGAGACCTCGACTGACGGTCTTTCGAAGTTTAAATCATATTTACGCTCAGATCATCGACGACGAAGCGGGTGTGACGTTGGCTCAAGCGAGCACGCGCAATAAGGATCTCGCGTCCGATTTAAAGGTCGGGGGAAACGTAGAGGCGGCGAAGATTGTGGGCAAAACGCTGGCGGAGCGTGCTCAGGCCAAGAACATCGAGGCGGTCTGCTTCGATCGCAACGGTTATCGCTATCATGGACGCGTGAAGGGATTGGCTGAGGCTGCCCGCGAGGCGGGTCTGAAGTTCTGAGAAGAAAGTACGAGTCACCCATGGTCGAAAACAAACCCGATTTCGCGAAGCGACCCAGAAACCCAGAACGTACGCGTGGTGAGAGGGCTGCGGCGGACGAAGAGGATTCTGGACTCGAAGAGAACGTGGTGAAGATTTATCGCTGTGCGACGGTGGTCAAGGGCGGTCGGCGTTTTAGTTTTTCCGCACTTGTCGTGGTCGGCGATCGCAACGGGCACGTAGGCATTGGCTACGGCAAAGCGGTCGAAGTTCCCTCGGCTGTTGATAAGGGCAAGAAGATCGCGACGGCGGCGATGATTCCGATCAAGCGGATAAAGGGAACGATTCCTCACCGTATCATCGGTCGATTTGGCGCCAGTAAAGTCATTATGGTTCCAGCGAGTCCTGGTACGGGTATTATCGCCGGTGCAGGTGTTCGTGCAGTGCTTGAGCTTGCGGGCGTGAGTGACGTGTTGACCAAAAGCTACGGATCGAATAGCCCCAAAAATCTGGTTCGTGCCACGTTCGAGGGTTTGAAGCAGTTGCTGAGTCGTGAGCAGATTGAAGAGCTTCGCGGCGTGAAATTAGCGGGATAAGTCAAGACGATGAATATCACTGAGATCACAAAGCAAGCCGGTCGGCACCGCAAACGTAAGCGCGTCGGGCGCGGTCATGGCAGCGGCAGCGGCAAGACCGCTGGTCGCGGACACAAGGGGGCGGGATCCCGTGCGGGTCATCGTCGGATGGATACTAAAGAAGGCGGGCAGATGCCCGCGTTCCGCCGGATGCCCAAGCGTGGATTTTCGAACGCGAAGTTCCGTAAGCTTTACAGCATTGTGAACGTTGGCGACTTGGATGCTCGCTTCGAGGCCGGCGCTCACGTCACGAAAATTTCGCTACGAGAGATTGGATTGATCAGCCATTTGCGTTACCCGATCAAGGTGTTGGGTGATGGTGAGCTGAAGAAGAAGTTAAAGGTCGATGCAGCCAAATTCAGCAAGTCGGCCGAGGAGAAAATCAAGGCGGCCGGCGGCGAGGCGATTGTTGTTTAACGCCCGTGGGTATTGACGTCTTTGGCGTCGCGTAACGGTAAGTGGACGTCCTATGTTTAGCACGCTACTCAATATTTGGAAAGTGACCGAGCTTCGCTACAAGCTCCTGTTCACCGGGTTGATGTTGATGATCTACCGGTTGGGGTTTTACATTCCCGTCCCCGGCGTGAATCAGGAGAAAATGTCCGGCATGAATCGCGGGTCTGGCTCGGGTGGCATCGGCGAGCTCATGGATTACTTTCAGTTGTTCACAGGCGGCAACCTAAGTCAAAGTACGATCTTCGGTCTGGGGATCATGCCGTATATTTCGGCGTCGATTATTTTCCAGTTGCTGGTGACGGTCGTTCCCGCTTTGGAGAAGTTGCAGCGTGAAGGAGAGCAAGGCCGGAAGAAAATCCAAGAATACACCCGATATGCGACGGTCGGGCTTTGCGTTATTCAGGCTTTGGTGTGGATGAAATTCCTATCCGGGCAAGGATTTATTTTTTCACAGTATTCCGGTCCGATTATGGGATTGGCACCCAGCTATCTGCTCATGTCGATCATGCTGCTGACCGCGGGTACTGTCTTTCTGATGTGGATGGGCGAGCAGATCGATGAATACGGTATCGGTAACGGTATTTCGCTGATTATTATGGCGGGCATTATTTCGCGTATGCCCAATGCCGTAATTCAAATCGCTCGCGGATTCAGCTGGCAAAGCGGCGTTCCGAACAAGCAGTTTGATCCGCTGACCGTTTTGTTGCTCATCGGTATGTTTGTAGGTGTGGTTGCCGGAGCGATTCTCATTACGCAAGCCCAGCGTCGTATTCCGATTCAGCAGGCGAAGCAGACGCGTGGCCGTCGGGTTTACGGTGGCCAACGTCAATACCTGCCGTTGCGCGTGAATCATGGCGGCGTTATGCCGATCATTTTCGCCAGTTCGATGCTGATATTTCCGGGTATCATTTTCCAGTACCTCTGGAGCCTTACCGGTTGGGGCTTTTTCGAATTTCTGATGGATGCGTTTATGCGGCAATCGTTCCTGTACATTTTATTGTACGTGGCGGCGATTTACTTTTTCGCGTACTTCTGGACGACCGTTCAGTTTCAGCCAAAAGAAATGGCGAACAACCTGCGGGATTATGGAAGTTTTATTCCGGGCCTTAGGCCTGGTAAGCGAACGGCCGACTACCTTGAACGGGTGATGGGCCGCATCACTTACGTTGGCGCTGGCTTTTTGGCGATAATCGCGATCATCCCGAACATCATCGCAGATTCAATGGGAATTCCTTTCGGTATATCTGCGTTTTTGGGTGGAACAGGCTTGTTGATTGTCGTGAGCGTTACGCTTGATATGGTTCAACGTATTGAAGCGAATCTGATCATGCGTAATTATAAAGGGTTCCTGGGCGGTGATACCGCCATTAAAGGAGCTCGTCACTAGGGATGCGGTATAGTTCATCGGTTCCATCCTCCCCGCTGGTTAGGGGTATCGGGTCGACCGGTTCCGTTTTGGAAAAGCCGGAGGAATAACAGCCGGTGCGTGAAAGCGGCATCATCCTTAAGAGCGATCGTGAGATCGAGTTGATGAGAAAAGCGGGACGGGTTGTACACCAAGTTCTGTCTCGCATGAAGGAATTGGTCAAGCCGGGCGTAACGACCGGTGAGCTAAATGCGGTCGCCGAGGATATGATTGAGCAAGCGAGTGGGATTGCCCTGTTTAAGGGTGTTCGTA
>JANQHN010000146.1 GCA_028282665.1 Phycisphaerae bacterium
TCAAGCGGTCATCCCTGAATTCCCTGCAAAATCTACACCCCACGCACGCTACTTTCAGCCTAAAAACAACGCGTCAAGCTGATTCCGCAGGGACGACTAGCTACCTGCTGGCCGTTCTTCTTGACTGGCGAACCGTTTTTGTCCTTGACTTCGAAGACATAGAAACTGCCGTATGTCGCGGAACGATCGATCGCCAGCAGTTCTCTCGAAAGTTCTTTGTGATGGTGCAGGTGCGGGCGGATGGACGCGGGCGGATCGAGTTTGTAACTGCCTGACCGGTAGATTAGCGTTGAGCCCGGTGCTGCCGCTCGCAGCACGCTCTTCATCGTTCCTTCGAACAACTCTTCCGGCATCCAATCGAAGATGTCCAGCAGGTTAAATTTGTTGATCGAGCCTTCAAGCTGCGTGTCTAGGAACGGGCCAAGCCAACCGTTGACCAGCAATACGCGGTCCAGGTTGCTGCGCAGTGTCTCGAAGTTCTTTTCGAGGAGGTACGGTGGAACGTGGTTGCCGCGGAATTTGCCCGTCGCCGCTTGCGCTAAAAAATAGTTATTGTGAATAGGGACCTGCGTTAAGGCGTATTCCACGCGTTCCTTGATGAATTCGTACATGTCGTGCCGACCGTCGACAAGTTCAAATTGCTTGGGGTGTACACCCGACAAGTAGATGAGCGGCTTGAAATACATGAAGAGCTTGCTTGTGCGACGCCACAGACGCGGTGCGATGTGCTCTTCATAAAAGGCACGCTGTTCTTCCAGGTTTTCGCACTCGAAGAAACGATCGCGTAATTTTGACTTCAAGCCGAGCATACGCAGATACGCACGCATGATGCGACAAAACAGACCCATCCGCCCGTAGCGGTACAAACCTTTTGCTGCGATTTTCTGATTCTTGTCCCAAAAACGCCGTGAGCGCGGGGATAGGTTCGGGCGAAGTTTCTCGCGGTAGACGTCAAGCACACGCTTGGGATCGCGGGCGGCGAAAATATCAAAGAACGTCCCGTGATCGAGCGTTTTGATACCGGCTAGCTTTAGTTCCATGACGGCGTTCTGCGCGGGGTTGCCGTCCACACAGATGAGCTTTTTGGGACTTTGACAAAGGAAATTCAGTGGGTTGCAACCGGCTGAGGTGATTGAGATCACCGTATCCTCGGGACCCAACTGAAATGCCCGCCGGTCCATCTCGGGGTCTTCCCAGGACATGTTGAATACGATTCCGCGGAAGACCATTCGCTCGAGCAGCGACCGCTTGTGCATCGTGGGCATTTCAATTAATTCGACCATCGGCTCTCCTAACAAAGAGGTCCGGTTCCATTGCGGCGAGGCCGCAAGGAACTAGCCTGGGTGGGTCCGCTATCGTTTCTTTCGTGACTTTCGGGTGCTTATTCGTTTGCGTTTGGACGGTTTCCGCCCCCGCGCGGGCTTTCGCCTTGCCCCTGCCTCTGGGGCATCGGATGTGGTTTTTAGCGTTTTCACCAGCACTAAGTCAAGCTGCCTTTGTGGTATATCTATTCGCGAAAGGCTCACAAGCAGCCGATCACCTATCCGAATCTGCTTCCCACTGCGCTCGCCAACGACTGCGCCATACTCCGAATTCACCTCCCACCAATCATCTTCGAGATGATCAAACCGAAGCAGGCCTTCCACCAGATAATGATCGAGTTGTACGAAAACCCCTACATTTGTTACGCCGGTGACGATTCCCTCGAATTCCTCACCCACTTGGTCTTCCAGCAAGCGAAGGGTGAGCACTTGCATGAGTTCTCGTTCGGCGCCTTCGGCATGCCGTTCGGTGGCGCTACAGTGATTGCCTAATTCTGACAGTTTTGCTTCAGGGGGAAGTTCTTTATGGTATTTTTTTGTTTTCAGACCGGTTTCTAGGTATTGGCTGAGCATTCGATGAATAACTAGGTCGGGGTAACGGCGGATAGGAGAGGTGAAATGGGTATAATCCTCGCTTGCCAAAGCATAGTGGCCGACTTCTTGTGGTGAGTAGATCGCTTGTTGCATAGAACGTAGGATTGCGAAATTAACGGCGAAAGATGTATCCTCACCTGCCGTTTGGTTGATGATTTTTTGCAACTCTGTTCGCGTTGGTGAGCGAGAGACTTTGAATCCGAGTGAGCCCAGGAATTTTCGCAGGGAAGTGAGGGCTATCGGATCGGGATTTTCATGAATACGCCGAATCGCTGGCACGCCGCGAGATGAAAACAGGCGAGCGACCGCCTCGTTGGCTTCAACCATGAACATTTCGATGACGGTGTGGGAGTAACTGGTATCTTCGGGCATGACATCGATTAGCGTATCATTCTCATCAAACACCGGCTTAACCGAGGGCAACGAAAGGGTGAGCATGCCTTCTCGTTTACGCCTTGCTTGAATGATCTGCGCCAAGTTCTCCATTCGTTGGACAAGGGCGACAACTTTAGCACTCATGCGGCCCTTTTTCCCTTCGATAATCGTGGTGGCTTGTTCGTACGTGAGTCGTTTCATTGACTTGATCACACCATTGGCGAACCGCGCGCCCTGCACCATGCCATTCTCGTCGTACGTAATAATCGCGCTTTTCGTTAGTCGAAGTTCTCGCTCCTGAAGTGAGCAGACGCCGTTGGAAAGCACCTCAGGCAGCATTGGCAGGACGGTCCGGGCCAAGTAAACACTGTTGCCTCGCTCCTGCGCTTCCTTATCGAGTGCACTGCCCGGTTTAACGAAATGAGCGACGTCGGCGATGTGTACACCAAGTTCAAACGTGCCATCCGCCAGTTTTTCGACTGAGATGGCGTCATCGAAGTCTTTGGCATCTTTGGGATCGATGGTGATGATTTGCAGGCCTGTGAAATCTTCCCGGTTTTCGATTTCCGACTCCGGATCGAATTGGCGAACCACTTTCGAGGCTTGGTCGAGGACTTCTTCGGGAAATTCGTTGGGCAGTTGGTATTGCTCGATGATGCTCTGCACTGCGACATCAGGTCGGCCACGTTCGCCGAGCACTTTTACGATTACGCCCGTCGCTTCGGTGTGCTGCGTAGGGTACTCGATGATTTCGACGACCACCTGATCGCCGTCTTTTCCGCCTTTGGCGGTGACATCGGCAATCATGATCGGGCTGTGAAGCGTGTGGCCGTCGGGTATGACGAACCAACGGCGCATCCGGCACTTGAGTTCGCCGACAAACCGGCTGTTGCCGCGTTTGAGTATCTCGATGATTTTCCCCTCGTGTATCATTTTTCCCGAACGCTTGCCTTTTTTCTTGGCGATCGCGACGACCGTGTCGCCGGTTATTGCGTCCCCGGTCCCTTCGGCAGGGACATACAGGTCACCGTGAGCATTCGGCGTTTCGGGAATAACGAAACCAAACCCCCTTGGATTTTTGCGAAATGTGCCGATAAGCCGACCTGGGAGCGGCGGAAGACGGAGCACATCACCCGAACCGAGAATGACTCGTCCTGTCTTCATGAGGGCTTTACAGGCGGCGCGAAAATCGCCTTGTTCCTCTTCGCCGATGCCCATAGCCCTGGCGAGTTGTTCAACCTGACTGGGCTCATATCCTTCCCGGTCGATGAACTGTAAGATGCGTTCGGCGATGCGATTGGAGGGCATGGTGATGTCCTTTAGCAGTCTAGGTATCATTGATCGATGCGCGTAGTGCGAATCGATTTTTTGTCGTGTCACTTCGTACGAACAGGCGAAATTATGGACAAGATCATCGAACAGGCCAAAAAACTGGGTGAACTTATCGCTGAGGATTCACGCGCACAAAACATGCGAGCTGCGCAGCAGGCTCTGGCGTCGAGTCAGGAGGACCGGATGTTGCTGGATAGCTACCAGACTCAACAGCAGCGTATCCTCGAACTCGAGCAGCAGGGCAAGCCCGTCGAACCTGAGGATAAGCGAAAGCTCGCCGACTTGCACGACAAGGTCATTGCCAATCGAGTGATCAAAGATTTGATAAAAGCCCAGACAGAGTACATCGATTTGATGACCCGCGTCACGCGGGAGATCGAAACGCTCTCCCTGGGAGGCGCTGGCTCAGCTGGTGGGGAGTCTGCCTAACGGGTGTTTGGGAGCGTTGCGAACAAAAGAGCGGTTTGAAGAGTTGATTGGTTTTTTGTGCGCAACATGGGCTATGGAGTCGGTTGCTCGGTGCGGGATGCGTTTGTATGGCATGGTCAGTCAAACGACTCTGACGAAGTCGCCAAACTCGAAAAGTTATCTTGTTGATTGTTATGAAAGGTAGCGACGACCATGTCGAAGCGCATTGTCATCATCGGGGGTGTGGCTGCGGGCGCAAGCGCCGCGACTCGGGCACGCCGTATGAATGAAAACGCTCAAATTACCATCTTCGAGCGTGGTGCTTACATCTCGTTTGCGAATTGTGGCTTGCCCTATCACGTAGGCGAAGTGATTCCGCGCAGAAGTTCCCTGCTCGTCGCTACGCCGGAACTGCTCGATAAGCGTTTCAATATCGACGTGCGCGTCCGGCATGAAGTGACACGAATTGACACACCGGTGAAGCGAGTTCGTGTCAAGAAACTCGACTCCGGCGAAGAATTTACTCGGGAATACGACGAATTGATCATCGCGACCGGTGCAGCACCGATTGTACCGCCGATTGAGGGGGTCGATGCCGAGAATGTCCATGTTCTTCGCAGCATGGAAGACATGGATGCCATCAAAGCGGCCGTCGATTCGGGGGCCGTTCGACACGCGACCGTGATAGGCGCGGGCTATATTGGTTTGGAAGTGGCTGAGTCTCTCAGTGGGCGTGGCGTTGCGGTGGATGTGGTGGAATTGGCGGATCAAGTGTTAACGATGTTCGACGCGGATATGGCCTGTTTTGCGGAACGGGAGATCCAGCGGCATGGTGTGGCGTTGCATCTTTCGGATGGCCTTGCATCGCTGGAGTTTGCAAAAGGACGCGTTCGCTCGGTCATCACCCAAAGTGGATGTGCGATTAAGACAGACTGTGTACTTATGGCGATTGGTGTTAAGCCTGATTCTGCACTGGCCGGGGATGCGGGGTTGAGTCTGAATGAACGGGGAGGCATCGCGATTGACGGGCGAATGCAAACTTCGGATTCGAATGTGTTTGCGGCGGGCGATGCGGTGGAAGTGGTACATGCGGTGACAGGGGAGCGGGTCATGATTCCCTTGGCGGGGCCGGCGAATCGTCATGGTCGATTGGCGGGTGAAGTCGCGGCTACAGGGAAAGGCGCCACAGCGTGCAAGGTGGCGGGTACAGCCATCGTGAAAGTGTTCGATCTTACGGCGGCTGCGACAGGTTTGACAGAGAAAGCTGCACGGGCGGCGGGGCTTGACTGCGGATTCTCATTCGTACGCAGACCGCACCACGCGGGGTACTACCCAGGCGCTAAGTCAATGTGTGTGAAGCTCGTGTACCAAAAGAGCGATGGGAAGATCCTCGGAGTGCAGGTTGTCGGTCAGAAAGGGGTGGATCGTCGCATTGATGTGGTCGCAGCGGTGTTGCACTTTGGCGGAACGATTGATGACTTGGCGGACTTGGACCTTGCTTATGCGCCGCCATATGGTTCGGCGAAGGACCCATTGCACATCGCTGCGAATGTCGCGCAGAACGGGCGAGCGGGTCTGGTTCACAATGTCCATCCGCGCGAGGTTAGCAAGCTGATCGAAGCGGGGGCATTAGTTTTAGATGTGAGCACGCCGACTGAATTTGCAGCGCGGGCGATTCCCGGCGCAATTAACATTCCCGTTGACCAATTGCGTGCACGTGCGAAAGAATTGGATACATCGAAGCGCTTTTTAGTTTATTGCGAAATCGGTCAGCGAGGTTACATCGCCGCCCGGATTCTCCGTCAACTCGGATTCCAGGATGTGGTTAACGTCGCCGGTGGTGCGTTTTGGTACGGGCAGCAGGGATTTGTGTTTGGGTGATATCGGTCTTTGCAATGGCTAATCAGATCGCTGATCGACCGATAAAGCAGGATTTTTAGCGCAGGATTTGCGCATACTCACATTTTAAATTGGGCGTTCCCTTGCGGTCGTCGTGAAGAACGAAATCCCTCTTACAGCCCCGTCAGGCCTTTTTTTGTTCGTTGCCTGAGTCAATCTGGATTGATAGTTAAAATGGGGGGAAGTGTGTTCAAGAAAAATCTGCAGTGTCGTCGATATGCATTTTGCCGTAAACATCCAGTTTGCCTAATTTGACGGCTAGGTCGTCATTGAACGTTTTACTGCTTACCAAGGTTTTTTGGTGATTGCTTTGCTGGTCGGGAGGACCGAAGGCATTCATCAAGTCGCACAGCAAGCGCATGGGGACCGTTTCCTGCCCGGGCATGAGGCCCTGACCACACGGTCGTGGAGCTGAGTGTTCCGTGCGTGAGGAGCGTCTTACATGCATCCATCGTCGAGTCTCGCCCGTTACATGGAAATGTTGCTTACCGGTGATCGCGTCGGTTGTCGAAATTTAGTGGCTGAAGTTCTCGAACAAGCCAATGATGTCGATTTGCTTTACGAGCAGTTGCTTTGGCCTGCCATGATAGAGGTTGAGGATTTGTATCGTGCGGATCGGATCAATGCCGCGACCGAGCACATGGCGACGCGTATTAATCGCACTGTCGCCAACCAGGTTCTCCTAAAGCTGCCGCGTCACGAATCCAACGGCAAACGCGTGTTGATTGCCTGTGCCGATGACGAGCCCGAAGAGCTTGGCGCGCAGATGTGTGCGGACTTGTTCGAATCGCGTGGGTGGGATGTGTACTTTCTTGGTGGGGGTGTACCCAACGATGAAATCCTGACCCTTATAGGTCAGCTTCGACCTGAAATCCTGTTGATCTTCGGGACGCAACCTTCCGGTGTGCCGGGTGTTCGTCGACTGATTGACTTGATTCATGAGGTCGCGGCAAACCCGACCATGAATACGATGGTATCCGGCGGGGTGTACAACCGAGCTTCCGGTTTGTGGAAAGAGATCAACGCGGATCTGTTCGCGGAGACTGCGATGGAGGCGATCCCTATCGCGGAAGAAGCCAAGCCGCGCGAGCCGGTGGTCAAGATTCCGGGCGCACCTAAGAAGCGTCGCCGCCGTCGTCGTCCGCCTCTTTTGGCGACCACGAGCGAATCCTAATCGGAAGAAACAGCTCAGCGGTACGATGCAATGCGTCGCAAAATCGGAGCTACCTCCCTTTCTTTTTGAGTCATGCCGGGCTGATGATGCAAAAAATCGTTGGTCCGGTGTGTTTTTTTTGATTTCAATCCCGTATCCAATTTCGTCCACTATCGCTTTCGTAGGTAGGCATTTCATCCTGTGATTTTCGGTGTTTTCGTGATACTCGCTAAAGGAATGGCTTTCGCTTTGTGTCTGCAAGATGCGTCCGTTCGGTCTTGCCACGAGTGGTTGCCATAACGCTGACAAGTAGCTCTAAAACGCACGAAATCCCCATTTCCTCTACTAAAAGAGGGGGTTGTGGTTGTTTTTGAGCAGCGAGAGAGGGTTTGATGTACGGGATGAAATCGTGTTGGGCGAGGAGAGATCTGTCGTTCGAACGCGTTAAGTGGGAGGGAGCATCCAGGTTGTGTCGGCGGGGAGGAGAGGCTCGGGCATTCGCTCGGATGGATTGTCTTGGAAGGTGTGGAGTGCGATTTTCCCCGTTATTTTCAGCAAAAAATGCTTGATTAGGCTCATGCGTACCAATAGATTCATGCCGATTAGTGACAGCAGATATGCCTTCACAACATGTGAATAGCTAGCCACAACTGAAAGGAATCGAAGATGGCGAAGAAGAAAGCCGCGGCGAAGCCCGCAGGTAAAGCCCGAACGAAATCGGAGATTTACAAAGAACTGGCAGAAAAGACTGACCTGACACGCAAGCAGGTTGTGGCCGTGTTTGATGAGATGGCCGCGATGATCAAGAAAGATTTGGGCAAGAAGGGTCCTGGCACTTTTTCCGTGCCTGGTCTGATGAAAGTCAAGGTCGTGCGTAAGCCCGCCACAAAGGCGAAGAAAGGCGTCAATCCGTTTACCGGTGAAGAGATGATGTTCAAGGCCAAGCCGGCGCGCAACGTCGTGAAAGTTACGGCGCTCAAAGCGCTCAAGGATATGGTGTAAGCCATCTGTTGCTTAGTACTGTCGTGCGATTCACGCCATAATGATAGGAATGAATAAGCGCGGGCGGCGGCATCTTTTGCGGTGCCGCCGCCTGTCATTTTATTGAAATGTAGCGCTCTCTTCGCGGAATAGTCATACGGATCAATTGTTGCGCAGCCACTTGCGCCATCGTTCTTGAATCGTTTGCAAATCGAGATGTTCATCCGGCGATAATACGCTATGTCCGGTGAGTAATTCGAGCGCTTTATTCGCTTCCCATGCGACAATGTGGTTGGTCGTTCGTGTAGCAGGATGGTTGGTGAGTATGTTCGTTTGATTGCTTGGCATGGTTGAGGCGACTTCCAACATTTCGAACATGTACTGATTTCGCATAGTGACGCCGTTGAATGCGCTTAGGTCATTAAGTGCTTCAAAAAGGCTCCAAGTTGCGGCTTGTAGCGTTAGCGTCTTTATGGAGAATATGGCCTCGATGCGTGCGGCTGTCGTGTTTGCGTGTGTGACTGCTTCCGGCAAGAGTGAAGCTGCGTGAGGAGATCCCGTGTGGGCAAGTTGGAAGGCGGCGTTTGCTGCATCCGTTTCGCGATCTCCCAAGAGTACCTTTCGGAGTTGTTGTCTAGCTACGTTAGAAGAACTCATTGCAAGGCCGCGTATCGCTTGAAAGCGAATGTCTTGTTCATCATCTTCGCTGGCCTTGACGAGAAGGGCGATAGCTTCAGATGATTCTTCTCCATGCAGTAAGGTTACAGCGAGCGCACGCAATGTCGGATCCTCCTGCGAAAGCAAAGGACTGATGGCTGGAATGCGGCACTCATCCAGCGTAGAAAGTCGAGCAAAGTAATTCATCCGCTCGGCGGGGTCGTTAGTTGTCCTCATCGAGTACGCCCACAGGTAGGCACGAATATGATTTCGGTAGTCCACAACAACAAAAAAAACAAAGATCATCAGTGCGATGGCAACTAAGAAGCGACGCCATCCCGTTGTTCTGACTGTAAGCGAACGAGTGTTTTTTTCTTTTTCGTCTTTGATCATGGATTTTATGATTTGATTGGCCGGTTGATGCCTTCCTTTGCCCAGTGTGTTTAGGGGTTGCCGTTCGGCACTCCGTAAAATGCAATAGCCTTGACCGTTACCGAGGATATGATCGTATCGATAGACAATTTTGAAAAGAACTCTCGATTTGGGCGTCGGCTTTTTGTATAGTGCGCGCGTTCCAAACACGGTTATTGGCTGTCGAACGTCCACTCGCTTCATCGAGGTGGTGTGTTATGGGGAAGCGTCACCTATTCGACTCGTTCGAGTTCGGCTAGCCTATTGCAACCAGAGAACCATAAAGTGAAGTTTCTGATCGAACTTGATGGTCCTGTCTTGGACCTGAAGAAGTCATATTTGCATGCGTATCACGTAGCCGTTGACCGATTGGGTCGCCAATGCGAATCGGACGTGAAATTCTGGCGTTTGATCCGCAGCGGTGCCGATGAAGGACAGCTTGTGCGCGGAGCCAAACCCGACCAATTGCGGGCATTTGTCGAACACTTCAAAGAGGCGTTGGAAGGCGACGAGGCTATCGCCCTTTGCGAACAACAGCCTGATGTTGGTGTCGCGTTGTCAGCACTTCGCGAATTCGGGGAATTGATCTTGGTGACGATAGGATCAAACCGTTTCGCCCGCCAAATGCTGTTGGACAAGTTCGACCTTGCGATTCAGTTCAGTCGTATGAAGGTGCTTACGTCCGAAGTGAATCAACGAGTGAACCAGCTTAAGGAATTGGCGGAAGGGGATCCCAGGGTCGTTGTCGCGTGTGCGTCCGAAGCTTTGGTTCGAGCATCCGGTCGAGCTAGCCTTCTGCCCGTTGGGGTGGAGTGTGGGCATTGCGACGGTACTCGCTTGATGCGCGCTGGCGCTCAAATGCTGTTTGGCGGCTTGAATGAAC
>JANQHN010000180.1 GCA_028282665.1 Phycisphaerae bacterium
TGGGGTTGTTGCGCGCCTTCTCCCCGATCAGTGCAGTGAGTATCCATTTTGGAAAATCAGCACGGGCGTGAATCGGGAGCGGCGCACCGCCGCCGAATCGCGGATTGATCTCTATGATGCACATGCGTCGCTTGGGCGTGACCATGCGACGCATGTGCATCATAGAGATCAATCCGCGATTCGGCGGCGGTGCGCCGCTCGCGATTCACGCCGGTGCTGATTTTCCAAAATGGATACTCAGTGAACTGATCGGGAAGAAGCCGCGCATCAACGCCACTGGCTTCAAAGACGACATCGCGATGCTGCGGTTCGACGATTCGGTCTTTGTGAAGAAAGCCTCCAAAGTCCTGGAACTACGATAGGTTTCACGCATGTCAACGATCCAAGCGATCATCTTCGACCTGGACGATACACTGTATTCGGAACGAAGCTTTGCGTTCAGCGGATTCGACGCGGTTGCTCATGGATACACCCACTACCTCGGTGATCCGGAAAAAACGGCGCAGCGAATGAAGGCATGCTTCGACGCAGGTGAAACGAAGCAGGTGTTCAATCATGCTTTGAAACAAGCCGGCATTAAAGAAGACATTGATCTTGTTCAGCAGATGATCTGCACGTACCGCAGCCACACTCCGATCATCGCTTTACACGAAGACGCGGAAAAACTCCTGCCGACACTGGTGGGTCGGTTTCGACTCGGGGTTATCTCAGATGGTTTTCTTGCCACACAGCAGGCCAAAGTGGACGCCCTGCGACTCGAGCGGTTTGGAATGCATGTTATTCTCACTGATCAATGGGGCAGGAATCACTGGAAGCCAAATCCGCGTGCCTATGAGGAGATGGCCAAGGCACTGGACGTCGAACCGACACGAATGGTGTACATCGCCGACAACGCTGCCAAAGATTTTGTCGCCTCTTGTGCTCTTGGATGGAAATCAATTCACGTGGTCCGCGAGAACGGCATCTACCGAAACAAAGTGTCGCCCGAAGGCGGCGAACCGGATATCACAGTCGAATCGCTGGATAAGGTGCCGCTCATCCTTTCGCGCTGGTAATTTTTAGCCATTTGCGAGCGTAACGCACGCATCAAACTTGCTTTCTTTTTCCCTCTTTGCCCTATTCGCCAACGCATCCACAAATTGTTGCGTTCCAAGATGTTTGACGTTTGCTCAAGGTTGAGTACATTTTGGCACACGTGGTCGGATTTGCGTTGGGAAGTGACTTCGCGTGGTGCGCGAACGGGTCCCACTTCCCGTTGCAACCTTTTACATCATAACGCGGAGTGGTTTGCCACATGCGCCGCCTAATCACCTTATACGGTTCGTCCGTCGGCAAAAAAATCGCCATGGCAGCGACCGGCGCGATCATGTTTTTGTTCGTGATCGGTCATTTAGCGGGAAACCTCAAACTGTATGCGGGCGAAGAGAGCTTTAACAAGTACGCCCATTGGCTCCGAGAAATCGGCTACCCCGCTTTGGGACATAACCAATTTCTGTGGATTTTCAGATTCGTGCTCCTCGTCTGTGTCGCCGTACACATCATCTCAGCAATCCAATTGGCGTTGCAGAGTTGGCGAGCGAGAGAAATATGTTATCGCAAGCAGGAGAGTATCGCCTTTAGCTACGCCTCATACACTATGCGTTGGGGTGGGTTGCTTGTCGCGTTGTACGTGATTTACCACTTGTTCCACCTGACATGGGGGTCGGCGCATCACAACTTCGATTCGACCAATCCATATCAAAACGTAGTCGATGGGTTCAAAGTTTGGTGGGTATCGCTGATCTACATGATCGCGATCATCGTGCTCGGTCTGCACCTGTATCATGGACTGTGGAGTGCGATGCAAACGATGGGGTTCAACAATCCCAAGTACAACGCTTGGCGCAGGCCTACCGCTTCGATCATCGCACTTGTGATTGCCATTGGTTACATCTCCATTCCCGTATCGGTGCTTTTCGGGATTGTGAAGTAGATTATTCAAACGAGACCACCCATGAAGCTCGATTCAAAAATTCCATCCGGGCCTATTCAAGAGAAGTGGGATAAGCACCGCTTCGAGATGAAATTGGTTAACCCGGCCAACAAACGGAAGTACAGCGTAATCGTGGTCGGTTCGGGACTCGCGGGAGGAGCCGCAGCGGCGACGTTGGCGGAGCTTGGTTACAACGTACACTGCTTCAGCTTTCACGACACGCCGCGCCGCGCTCACAGCATCGCCGCACAAGGTGGAATCAACGCTGCGAAGAACTACCAAAACGACGGCGACAGCATTTACCGCCTCTTTTACGACACGGTAAAGGGCGGCGACTTCCGTGCAAGGGAAGCAAACGTCTATCGTCTGGCGCAGATCAGCGTCGAGATCATCGACCAGTGCGTTGCGCAGGGTGTGCCGTTCGCCCGGGAGTACGGCGGGTACCTGGCGAATCGGTCGTTCGGTGGCGCGCAAGTATCGCGTACGTTTTACGCTCGCGGTCAAACGGGTCAACAACTGCTTCTTGGAGCTTATTCCGCTTTGGCGCGTCAGATCGGCTCGGGCACGGTAAAGATGCACAGCCGGACGGAAATGCTCGACCTGATCGTCATCAATGGTGTGGCTCGCGGCATTATCGCGCGCGACATGGTAACGGGCGAAATCAAACCATATCTGGCAGACGCGGTCGCTTTGGGAACGGGCGGGTACAGCAACGTGTTCTACCTGTCGACGAACGCTAAGGCTTGCAATGTCACCGCAGCATGGCGTGCGCATCGACGCGGTGCGGGTTTTGCCAATCCTTGCTTCACGCAGATCCATCCGACGTGCATTCCGCAAAGCGGCGATTATCAATCGAAATTGACGCTGATGAGCGAGTCGCTGAGAAACGACGGCCGCATTTGGGTACCGAAATCCAAAAATGAAACACGATCAGTTTCACAGATCCCCGAAGAGGAGCGGGACTACTACCTGGAACGGTTGTACCCGAGCTTCGGTAACCTCACGCCGCGCGATATTGCGTCGCGTCGTGCAAAAGAGGCTGTAGACGACGAGCGCGGTGTAGGCGAACGAAAAAACGGCGTGTACCTGGATTTCTCGCACGCAATCAGCCGACTCGGCGACAAAGCAATCTGCGAACGGTACGGCAATCTGTTCGACATGTACGAACGAATCACTGATGAGAATCCTTACAAGGTTCCGATGCGTATCTATCCTGCGCCGCATTACACGATGGGCGGTCTGTGGGTGGATTACAACCTCGAGTCGACGATTCCCGGTTTGTTCGTGATTGGTGAGGCGAACTTCTCCGACCACGGAGCGAACCGGCTAGGTGCCAGTGCGTTGATGCAGGGGCTCGCGGACGGCTATTTTGTCGCACCATACACGATTGGGAACTACCTCGCACAAACGAAATTGGACAAGGTTGACGATGCACATCCGCAAGTCGCCGCGATGGTTAAGGAAACTAACGATCGAATCGGGAAATTACTTTCGATTCAAGGCAAGCGTACGGTCGATTCGCTGCATCGTGAACTTGGCCGAATTGTTTGGGACAAATGCGGCATGGCCCGCAACAAAGCGGGACTCAAAGAGGCAATCAACAAAATTCCCGAACTTCGTGAGGAGTTTTGGCAGAACATCAACGTAACGGGCGAATCGGGGAATTTAAACCATGCACTCGAGAAGGCAGGCCGAGTCGCAGACTTCTTCGAATTGGCGGAATTAATGTGCATCGATGCACTGCAGCGCGAAGAATCTTGTGGCGGCCATTTCCGCGAAGAACATCAGACGGAAGAAGGTGAAGCGAAACGGGATGACGAAAACTTCTCGCACGCAACGGTTTGGGAATACACAGGCGATTTCGACCAACCCGCCAAACACGTCGAACCGCTCGAGTTCGAATACGTTCCTCCCACGCAACGGAGTTACAAATAATGAACCTGACCTTGTATGTTTGGCGGCAGAAGAGCGCAAGCGCCTCGGGCCAGTTCGTCAAATACGACGCGCGGGGCATCAGCGAACACATGTCCTTTCTGGAGATGCTCGACTTTGTCAACGAAGGGCTCGTGGAGCGCGGCGAGGAGCCGATCCATTTCGATCACGATTGTCGCGAGGGAATCTGCGGCTCTTGCGGTATGATGATCAACGGCATTCCGCACGGTTCGCGGCAACTGGGCGCTACATGTCAACTTCATATGCGAAGCTTCAAGGACGGCGATCAGATCTGGATTGAGCCTTGGCGGGCAAAGGCCTTTCCGGTAATCAAAGACCTGGTGGTTGATCGTTCGTCGTTCGATCGCATCATGGCTTCGGGCGGATTCATTTCGGTGCGAACAGGCAGCGCTCAAGATGCCAACGCAATCCCCATCCGCAAGCAAAACGCGGACAAGGCATTCGA
>JANQHN010000202.1 GCA_028282665.1 Phycisphaerae bacterium
GTCGATAAACAACCATAAACCAAAAGTAAGAAAAGCCAACGCGATCACACAGACGACGAACCAACCTGCAACTTGATCCGCAAGCCTGACAATTGGCGCACGTTGCGATGCGCATGTTTCCACAAGCTTCATTAATTTACCGACGCGCGTTTGTTCGCCGGTAGCTTTTGTCCGTACGCGCAATTTGTTCGCCACGTTGACGGTGCCCGCGCTAACCGTGTCGCCGATGGTCACATCTGTCGGCGTTGTTTCACCGGTTAAGAGCGCTTGATCGACGGCTGATGCCCCTTCGACGACTTCACCATCAACGGCGAAGGATTCGCCGGCCAGCACCTCCACCAGGTCGCCGGGCTGAACGGCTTCGATGGGCACTTCGGTCGTTTCAGCATCGCGGATGACTCGAACGGATGTCGGCGCAATAGCATAGAGCAGTTCAATCGAGTCCGACGCCCATCGCTGCTGTCGACGTTGAATCCATCTCCCCACGAGGAGCAGGAAAACCAGCATCGTGAGTGAGTCAAAGTAGATCTCTCCTGTGCCGCGGATCACGTTCACGGTGCCTGCGACCGCCCCGGCGAGTAAACCTATGGCTATGGGCAAGTCCAGGTGCGAAGTTCGCGTCACAATCGCCGCCCACGCACCGCGGAAGAACAGGCTGCCAGGCCAAACCAGCGAGATCAACCCGATCAACATACTTACCCAGCGGAACAATGACTCGAACCGCGCTTCAATGCCGGTAAACCATCCACCGTACAATGCAAAAGCGAGCGTCATCACGTTGCCTGCGCAAGCACCCGCGACGCCAATGCGAATAAGGAAACTTCGATCTTCCGCCTTACGCAAGCGGCGCGCCTTGGCGTCTTTGGCGGGGTGGGGCGGGTAGCCGAGTGAATCGAGGGCGGATGCAATGCGCGACAGTGAAACCGCTTCTTTGTCCCAGGTCACCTGTAAAAGCGACCTGCGCAAGTCAAGCCGCGCCGCATACACGCCCGGAACAACACTGGGCAGTTTTTCCACAAGCCAAACACATGCTGCACAGTGAACGCCGCCCAGGTATAATTCGACCGACGTGGCACCATCATCACGGGACTGATAGTAAAGCTTGCGGAAAACGTCATCGTCAAACTCGCGGTACTTGCGTGACGTGGGGTTCGCCGGCTTTCCTTTTTTGCCGAACGAGTCGCGCAATTTATAGAAACGGTCCAAACCGCAACCGTGAATAACTTGGTACACGGCCTTGCAACCGTTGCAGCAGAATTGTTCAGTCGCGCCGTCCTCGATCAATGCAGCGGGAACAGGCAGGTCACAATGCGTGCAAACGACCTTCGCAGTCTCCCCGGCCTTGGAAACTACTGTGGACTTAACAGAAGAAGCCACTAAGTCGTCCGCGCGAGCTTTTGCTGTACGCGTGTTTATTTCAGGTTGCTTATTCCGCGTCATGGTGCCTTGCAACAAGGGGCATCGGCGGCGTTTAGCGATTGTACCCGATCCAGCGAAGAATCGTCAGACAAAGACGCGCGCTCATTCTCGGCGGCGAAGGCGGCGGGTGACACGTCCATGCGACCGGCGACCGTGTAAAGCCCCAACGCAATGACCGCCAAGGATGCGAAAAGTGAAGCTTTCTCCCCAAGCGACCGAACGAAAGCCTGCGCCGATGCTCCCACCAGTAACAGGATCGGCACCGTTCCCGCCCAGAATGAGGCCATCACCGCCGCTCCCCAGAATGGACTCGCGGTCCCCGCGGCGGTTATCGCAAAGAAATAGAGCCAACCGCAGGGCAAGATCGCCGAGAGCAATCCGATGGTTGCCGCTCGAGGAGCGGGTTTGAGCGTAACAGCTGATTGCTGAAGAGAAACGACGCCCGCTTGAATCCAACCGGGTGTTTTGATACCCAAAACGTGTACCCCGCCGGTGCGAAGCAACGCGACCAATCCCGCGAGAATCATCGTCGCACCGGCGACCGTCGCGGCAATTCGCTGCACGCCCACTACCGCACCACTCATATCCAACACGGCCCCTAACGACCCACATGCTGCGCCGAGAGCGGAATACGCGATCAACCTTCCACCGTGGTAAAGCAAGTGAAGCCTGGTCGAGAAAGCGTAACGCCAACCCACCTTGCACGATCGTTCGCTGTCGGTGACCGCGAAGGCGACCAGCGGCCCACACATACCAGCACAGTGTAGACTACCCACCGCACTCGCAACGAAGACTGCGACAATTAGGGTTTCCATGGTCTGCTCTCCCCTGGCGGATAAACGTCGCGCACCAATCGGTGTGTGAACATATTCTCACCGCGTTGCACGGTGAAGCGGAATTCCCATTTTCCCTTGCGGTGGAAGCGCACTTTTGCTTCGTAGGTGCCCAGCTCTTGCGTTTCCGGCAGCTCATATTCGCGGCGTTGCATACCCCGCGCATGCGGAAAGGCGAGCACGCTCACGTCAGCTCCACCGATCACATCTCCTGTTGCATCCCGTAGATGGAGAAGTAACGATCGATCGCCGATAGGTCCAACTGCGTCGCCCAGGGACAACTTCAGTGACCAGCCGAGTCTGCGATTCGCTTCGAGTTGGGCGGCCTGTTCATCCCAGTTCAGCGCTTTGGTGTAGTAGTCCGGTTCGACGGCGAAACTCTCATCGCGTGTGGCAATCAGCACGACGATCGTAAGCAACACAACTTGACCTACAAGCAGTGTGATGATAAGCCCAGGCCAAAACAACGTCCGCCACTTAGCCGGCGCGATTGTTTCGTCGCGTTGTTCACCGAAATCAGCCACCCGTCTTTCCTTCGTAGCTATTCGGACCTTTGACTGTGTCATCGGTAATTTTGCCAGGTGCTCTGGCTTCAGACGCCCGGTTCTGTGGCCCCATGAGCAAATGTTCGACCCGTTCGGTGAAACCTTCGCCATCTGATACTTCGAGCGCCGCGGTGCGTCGACCTCCGGTAAAGTCAGATGCGACCGATATGAGCGATAAAGGCGTGATCACCGATTCACCCGCCGGTACTTGGATAGGCTGATCGACAATGCGCATCTCATCGGTTTCCGCATCCACGGGAGTCACGGAATAACTCTTCGCTTCACGCGTTCGATTCGTTATCTTCAGCCGTATCGGGCTCACAATCTCACCTGTTTTTTGCATCGTAAAAGGCAAGCCCATAGCCCGGAGTATTTTCACTTCCGACGACCGCTTGGTGCTGAGCGTATAAAAGAACGCTGATGCAATAACGAGCAGAATCGCCGGATAGACGACCATCCGAGGTCTGAGAATTCTGCCCGACTCCCGCGCAATACGTGCCTG
>JANQHN010000306.1 GCA_028282665.1 Phycisphaerae bacterium
AACCCATCGATCTTAGGGAGCATTAAATCGAGCAGCACCAGGTCCACTCCAGCCTGTCTCGCTTCAAATAGACCGGCTTGCCCGTCCGCTGCCTCGATCGGCTGATAACCCGCCATCGTCAGCGCGTCGACTATACCCTGCCTGATGGCGTCTTCATCTTCAATAACCACGATCACGCGTTTTCGAGCCATATCCTCCTCGGGCCTTTCCGCCATTGCTCTTGTCAGTAGTGATGACCAAACACCATCCTGTTGACACCACGAAGCCCCTCGACATCCCAGCCTCCATCGGATGATGAGCTTGAGCGTAATTTACTTATTCTACAGAGCTAACGAATGCATTGCCCTATTCGGGCGGATGCAGGGACCAATGTTAAGCCCGCGTTACATTAAAGACGCCGATTCCCATATTCTTCTGAAATGTCAGCCGGTCTGCTTATCCGGTTTTTTGGGCCCTGACAGGGTTGATTCATCCGCCGAATCGCAGCTGAATCGCCCCCAAGCATAGATCAAAGCAAGTGATGCGGTGATTCCACATTTGTCAGCCAGCCAATCCCGCATGTCCGGACTGCGGTTCACGAAGCCCTGAAGCCATTCATCCATTGCAGCATACAGACCAAAACCCACCCACGCAAAAATCATTACCCGTCCGGTAAGCTGGTGCCCGCCACACCTCATCGCCATACCCCAAAGAAGCACCAAAACAAAATACAGCGTGAAGTGAATCAACTTGTCGTTGGACGCGACGGAGGGAAGCTTCTCAGGCACCGGCATGTGCATCAACAAGAATAATCCGACAAGGTATGCCCCCCACACCCACCAGAGCAAGTTCAAGTGCAAAATCCTCATTGGCGTGTTGATCATGATGTTTGAGAGGCGCGCGAAGGTTCATCGGATGCGTGGGTCGGTTGCGCCGTCTTGGCATCAGCAACGCCGGATTCACCCTCATCGTTCGAATCGCTCGCAACTGACGGATCATCAAGTGAAACTGCCTCCAACTCACCATTACCAGCCGCATCTGCTCTTGACGCCTCAACTCTTTCATGATGGCATTCACCACCAGAACCGGAAACATCCGACTCGGACAAAGCCTCTTCCTGACACCCTATCGCATCGATTTCACTCTCGACGGCGTGTGTCTCATTATGCGATTCTTCAACCTGATTTTTCCGTTCGCCATCATCAACCGCACCAGCGCCCACGCGAGCATGCTCATCAACCGGCACCGTCCTCGCCTCGACATGTCTCCGCGATCGCAACTTGGTACCACTGATACGATTCACCGCACCGGTAGCCGCGTCGGCTTCGCGTATCTGCATAGCCAATAACTCATCAGCCAACTTGCGATAATCGATCGCGCCATTACTCGTGGGAGCGTAGCTAAACACGGTCTGTCCGTAGCTTGGCGATTCCGCCAGCTTGATGTTACGACGAATGCGCGTCCCAAACAGCTTTGCATCAGCCCAAGCGCTGTCGGTCCCTCGTGAGGACTCGAGGAATCCTCCGATGTCCTCAGCGACTTCAGTCGCCAGCTTTGTACCCGCGTCGAACATGCAAAGCACAACGCCTGTAATGCGAATGTCCGGATTGATCCGCTGACGGACCAACGTGACAGTCTCCAGCAATTTACTCAATCCCTGCAGTGCGAGAAAATGCGCTTGCAACGGAATGATCACCTCATCGCACGCAACAAGCGCATTGACCGTCAGTGTTCCAAGTGACGGCGGACAATCGACCAACAAATAGTCGAACCTGTTATCCAGGCCACGCATGCCGTCCCTCAAGATCGCTTCACGCCCCACAACATTTACCAACTCCGTTTCCGCGCCAGCGAGATCGATGTGCGCAGGAACCACACTCACGCCCTCGCCGACTTCGTAGATTGCTTTTTCCAACGAAACGTTGTCCGTAAAAACGTCGTAAGCGCTTGGAGCATCCGACTCCTCCGCAGGCGAAGTTTCAACGAAATGCATTGTCAGGTGAGATTGCGGGTCCAAATCGATCAGGAGCACTCGCCGGCCGCTCGCTGCGAGTGCGGCTCCCAGGTTGGCGGTGGTTGTCGTTTTGCCAACTCCGCCCTTTTGATTGATTACCGCGATGCGACGCATAACACCTCCTAGTCGATTTTGCGCAAGCGCTTGAGCAGCGCCCCAGTCCCCCATGATGCTCAGTATAAAACGCGCTTCACCCGGCTGTAAACGCATATCTGCCGGGACACGGCATTTCCACATACATGCCTGTGAAATTTCAACAGTCCTAATGCCTCATTTCCAGCATTGACACGGCACATCGTATCCGCAGGGTTTTGATCCGATATCTCGTTCGCCTTAGAAACGATTGCAATTGAAACAGTTCCCGTTTAGAACTTTCGTGTTATGAGCGACGGAACCTACGACGTCATGATTATTGGCGCTGGCCCTGCCGGCGTAACGGCCGCAATGCTGCTCGCCGACAAAGGCAAGAATGTTGCCCTCGTTGACCGGGAGAAATTCCCGCGCGAAGGCGAAGCGCTAGGCTGGCTGAACGCGAAGTCCTTTGAATTGCTCAAGCCTTTCAAGCTTACGCCTGACACAGTCGGCGCTATCGCTTTCACCGATGCGACATTTTTGAGCAAGGACTTTGCGAAATCCGCAGTACCCAAGCTCGAATCAGCTCCGGGATACATTGTAGATCGTGTCACTTTCGCCAATGCGTTGGTCGAACGCGCAAAAGAAATGGACGTCACTTTGATCGACGGCTGGGGTGTAACCGACCTGCAAACCCAGGAGAACGAGGTTACGGCGCATTTTGAAGACGAAACAATGATCGTCGCCAAGTTGTTGCTCCTCGCCGCCGGTGGAAACCGCATCCTGCTAGAAAAGCTCAATTTCCCACCACCCACACGACATGCCCGTATGTGGACCGCTCAGGTCGACGCATCCATCGACAAAGACAAGGCGAACCAAGAACCGCACATCGCCATCGTTATGGGGCTCGACAAGGCGGGCAGCTTCGCTTTGAGTTGTATGCTTGAAGACCGTATGTCTGTGAGTATCAACTGGCTTGGCGAGCAGGAGCAGGCAATCCCGCAATTAGCCTACGCTTGCCGAGGCCTGTTTACGCACGAAATCTGCCCCGTCGATCTATCCGAACTCGCCACCGATACGAACGTGTTGCCCAGCCCAGCCTCTGCCGCACTCGATATGGACTCCCACGTGGGCAAACACACATTGTTGATCGGCGACGCCGGCGGCTTCGTCTCCGCCGCTAGCAATGAAGGTTTGTACCCTGCGATGTGGTCAGCTCAAATCGCTACCGAAGTCGTGCTCGAAGCCCTGATTAATCCTCAGTCACAGGACTCGCTGATGACCTTCGAGTCCAAGTGGCGTATGGTGATGGCTGACTACCTTAGACCACCCAACACCGACGTCCAATTCCTCCTGCCGCTGATCTTCTCCAACCAGCCAATGGCAGACAGGATGGGCGCAGCGTTTTTCTCAGGAGAGAACATTTAGGAACGACAGGATTTTTCTCCCCGCTCCCAAAAACTGGAAGCCGTTGGTAAGCCAAGAAAATGTTGTTGCTCCTCTTCAAGTCGTCTCATTACACGAAAAAACCCGGACATCGCCGGGTTTTTCGGTTCATATGATAGATTGTTTGCGAATCCGCAGGCTCGATGCCCTACAAACTGGCCGAGTCGTTCAAGCCTTACTCTTCCTTTTTTCCTTCCCCGGCGGCCTCGTCAGTCTCACCGGCCGGAACATCACTGGGAGCGGTGGCTTCTTCATCGGCGGGAGCTTCAGCCATAGATTCGTCGACGGACTTCATTTCGGCTTCGGCCTTATCTTTCTTGCCCGACTTCTTACCTAACTTGATCGCCAGGGCGTAACGCGCATCCGCACGACGTTTACGCGAGGTCTTGTCAGGCTTGGTCAGCGACGTTGGCTGCTCCTCGTCACCAATGAGTTGCACGATTGCTAATTGACTATCATCGCCAACGCGACGATCCGCTAGCTTGATAAGTCTCGTGTAGCCTCCGGGCCTGTCTTCAAAGCGCGACGCCACCGTTTCAATCAGACGGTGAATGACGGATTCTCCGGTGAATTCGAGGCGCCCTTTGGGCTCACCCGTACGATAACGACGCCCGCTCGCCATACGCAACGCTTTCCTGCGGGACGCGTCCGACATCATCTCGTAATCCTCGCGATGCTCTTCGGGAATCAAACTCCGTTCACCGAGCATCTTGTGAATCTGACGACGCATGCGCAGACTTCCGGCATGATCGTTGGCAGCGCGGAATTTGCGAGCTTTGACCGCCAGCGTAACCAGCTTTTCGAAAAATGGCTTGATATTCTTGGCCTTGGGCAGGGTCGTCGTGATACGCCCGTGCTCAATCAAGCTTTGTGCCATATTCCGATTCATTGCCTTGCGATGTTCGGAGGTACGATTCAGCTTCTTTTGATGAATTCGATGTCGCATGACTACTTACCCGTCAAAAACGCTACCCGCGCTACTTCGCGCAGCAGGCAGAGGGGCTAATCTCCCATCGTAAAGGCCTGCATCGGGCCTTGATCATTGTCGTCATTATTGTTGTCGTCGCCACCGACGACGGGAAACTCACTCCCACTACCCGGCTGGCTCTCGCCACCGAAACCGGGAGGCTGGGACATACCACCTTCACCTGCAATCGCCGAGGGCGGTGTGGGCGCACTCGACGAGAAACTCACCACCGGATCACCCTGATCCGCAAGCATGTCGGGCTTCATACCGAGGGACAAGCCCATATCAGCAAGTTTTCGTTTCACTTCGTGGAGCGAGGTTCGGCCGAAACTGCGAACACGAAGCAAATCCGCGTCAGTCCGTTGCACCAGTTCGCCAATCGTCGTAATGCGAGCCTGTTCAAGGCAATTGCTCGCACGCACAGACAGATTCAATTCGGAGGTCGATTTCTCGAGCAACCGCTGTTTTTCCGAATCCATCGGCGTATCCTGTTGCGGTTCAGGTGGTGCTTCCGAAACAGTCTCCTCGCCCAATTCGTGATACAACACGAACGGATTGAGGTGCTTACGGAGAATCGAACCAGCCTCAACAAGAGCATCTTCCGGCTTGATCGTACCGCGAGTCCAAATCTCCATGATCAAACGATCATAGTTGGTCTTCTGACCAACACGCATTTCCTCGGTGCGGTACCGCACGCGAACGACCGGTGAATACACCGAGTCGAGTGGAATCACGCCAAGCTCCTGGTCCGGTGCCCGATTCTCGGCAGCGGCGATGAACCCTCGCCCGCTTCCCACCGTAAAATCGACATGAAACGGAATTTTTTCCGTTACGGTCGCTATGTGGTGGTCGGTGTTGACGATCGTAATCGCCGGGTCCGCCTCAATGTCAGCGGCAGTTACTGCACCAGCCGACTCTTTTCGTATCTTCATGGTCTTCGGCTCATCGCCCTCCAGCGCGAGCTCGATACCCTTGATGTTGAGGATGATATCCGTGACATCCTCGATCACGCCATCCATAGCAACAAATTCGTGTGAAACGCCGGCGATCTTCACCGTTGTGACCGCAGCGCCCTCAATACTCGATAGCAAAATGCGGCGTAGCGAGTTTCCGATCGTCGTGCCAAAGCCGTGTTCGAACGGTTCAACGATGAAGCGACCGTATCGGTCCGTGCTGACTTCTTCATCGCAAATGACCCGGCTGGGCAGTTCAAGACCTCGCCATCGAATGCGCATCGGGATGACCTCCAATCAGGTTGTTTGGGATCCCAGGAGAAAGCGCCGCCAGACTCCACTGCCGGCAACAGGGACGAACGCGCGTGTACTTAGCGGCTGCAGAACTCGACGATCAGGTTTTCCTCGACCGGGATCATAATGTCTTCCCGAGAGGGCATCGCCGTGATGGTCGCCTCAAGCTTGTTCGTGTCCAATTGGAGCCACGACTGAAGCGAAGGACCACCATCGCCGATATTGGCCTTGATCATCTTTTGACTCTTTTCCGCATCCTTAATCGAGAGTGTATCGCCTTGACGTACAAGGTAGCTTGGACGATTCAAGCGCCGACCGTTCACGTAGATGTGTCCGTGAACCACCGCCTGTCTCGCTGCCGCCCGCGAAGGGGCAAATCCAAGCTTGTGAACCACGTTATCGAGTCGGCGCTCCAAAATCGACAGCAAAACCTCACCGGTGTTGCCCTTAGCTCGCTCGGCCATCCCGAAATAAATCAGGAACTGACGGTTCAAAACGCCGTAGTAACGCTTGACCTTTTGAACTTCACGAAGCTGCGTACCATACGTACCGACCGTCCGACGACGACGCCAACTATGCATCCCTGGCGGATTGCTACGCCACTGACGCTCCATCGCGCACTTCGCCGTCTCGCAACGCTCGCCTTTGAGCATAAGCTTGATGCCCTCTCGGCGACAACGGCGACAAGCTGGTCCAATGTATCGTGCCATATCTTCCTGTCCGAATTTCTACTTTTGCCAGGTTCGTTCGTGCTGCGAAACGTTCTTAAAGATCAATAAAAAATGCGGTCACTCGTCCACGATAAATCAGACACGGCGGCGCTTCACCGGCCGACAGCCATTGTGCGGCAGCGGAGTAACGTCCTCTATCGACAACACACGCAAACCCGCCGCCTGCAGCGCTGTGATCGCGCCTTCGCGGCCGGTACCCGGGCCTTTTACGCGGACTTCCACTTCAACCATACCGTACTTGCGAGCAGTCTTACTCACCGTTTCCACCGCGCGCTGCGCGGCAAACGGCGTACTTTTTCGCGTACCCTTGAATCCGACCACACCCGCCGACGCCCAACACAGCACGTCGCCATTCATATCGGTGATCGTCACAATCGTATTGTTGAACGTCGCCTTCACGTGAGCAATGCCACGAGCCACATTGCGACGGACTTTCTTCTTACCTTGACGCTTAGCCACGTGACAACTCCTTCACACCCTTCTTGCCGGCGACAGTCTTTTTAGGTCCTTTACGCGTACGCGCGTTAGTGCGGGTACGCTGACCACGACAGGGCAAATGCTGACGATGACGCAATCCGCGGTAACACGCAATATCGCGCAGCCGTGCGATGTTCGACTGTACAATGCGACGAAGCTGGCCTTCGACCTGATAATTGCGATCGATGATACCTGCAATTCGCGCGACCTCTTCTTCCGTCAGGTCTTTCGCTTTCACGCCCAACTCGATATTCGCCTCTTTCAAAACGTCCAAGGCAATCTTTGGGCCTATGCCGTAAATGTAACGGAGCGAAAATTCGATCCGCTTGTCGTTTGGTATGTCAACACCCGCTATACGAGGCACGATCGCTCTCCTTACTAACCTTGACGCTGCTTGTGACGCGGATTGGTGCAGATCACTCGCACCACGCCCTTGCGTTTCACGATTCTGCAATTCTCACAAATGCGCCTTACACTGGCTCTGACTTTCATCTTGTTTCCTTCGTCAGGCCTACTCATCACCAAGCGGCCAAACCGAACGCCTCAACGGCCATCTGTCAAAACGTCCACACCGGTCTTACTGACCGCTATCGTATGCTCGTAATGGGCGGCGTACTTGCCGTCCTTAGTCGAAACAACCCAACCTCGTGGATCGACGATGTGCACACTTTCAGTGCCCAAATTCACCATCGGTTCCACTGCGATCACCAAATTCGGCACGAGCTCGAAATCCATAGGCCTTTGTTTGGCAGACCAGTAGTTGGGAACCTTCGGTTCTTCATGCATCTCCCGGCCTATTCCATGACCTACAAATTCACGCACGACCGAGAGTTTCTCGCCCTCGATGTACTCCTGCATGGCCTTGGCGACTTCACTCCATTTACGGCCTGGCTTCATTTCCTCAGTCGCAATCTCCAATGATCGCCGCGTCGCCGACATTAAGCGGCTTACGTCCGCGTCGACCTCGCCAACCTGCACCGTCACCGCAGAATCACCGCAGTAGCCGTCCAGCTTCACGCCGCAATCAATGCTGATGATGTCACCTTCCTGAAGAATCCGATCACCGGGAATCCCATGAACCAGCTCTTCATTGACACTCG
>JANQHN010000328.1 GCA_028282665.1 Phycisphaerae bacterium
CGTTTATGTGATGTTCCACGCGGACGAGTCGTTGCTCACCACCGGAGTGGATACCGTAACGACCTACGAAGGTTTGGTACGCGACGAACTCGAATCGAACAATACGCTCATCGTCGAAATGCCTTACAGCCAAGTGCTGGCGCTGGCGGAAGAAGATGCAGTTCAATGGATCGAGTGGCCTTTGCCGCCGCTGAGCGAATTAAATAACAGCAACCGCATTATTACCCAGGTCAACGACGCTCAGGCTGCTCCGTACGGTCTCAACGGTTCCGGTATTAAAGTGATGGTCTACGACGGCGGTATCGCCCGTGCGTCCCACGAAGATTTCAGCAATTTCAGTAATCAGCGCCTCACCACACACGATTCATCCGGCATTTCCGATCATGCTACGCACGTTGCGGGTACGATCGGCGGTGATGGCTCGGCGAGTAGCGGTACGTATCGAGGTATGGCTCCCGCAGTGCGGATGCATTCGTATGGATTGCAGTACAGTGGGGGTGGGGTGTTCCTTTACAGCAATCCAGGTGACATTGAGTCGGATTACGACGCGGCTATGAAC
Source organism: Phycisphaerae bacterium (assembly GCA_028282665.1). Taxonomy (GTDB): domain Bacteria; phylum Planctomycetota; class Phycisphaerae; order UBA1845; family UBA1845; genus JANQHN01. The sequence goes on from JANQHN010000328.1 coordinate 560, forward strand.
ACCTACAACGTAGATATTTCGAACAATTCGATCGGTACGAACACCGCATCGAACGGTTTCGATTGTGAAATTACGGGTGATTACGGTGTAACCTCGAATCTAATCGATTCGATTGTACGCGGTAGCCTTGGTAGGCCTTTCCGCGTCGTGTGGGCAAATGGCAATGAGCGTGGGACATCTCGATGTGGCAGCAATTATTTCAGCACCGCGCCACCCGCTTGTGCGAAAAACCACATCACCGTTGGTGCGCTCAATTCCAACGACGACTCGGTGACCAGTTTCACGAGTTGGGGCCCGGCGGACGACGGTCGCCTTAAGCCCGACATTAGTGCTCCTGGTTGTCAAAGTAACGACGATAACGACGTAACCTCAACCAGCAGCAGCGGCGATAGTTCTTACACCGGCAAATGTGGCACTTCGATGGCGTCGCCGACCGTCTGCGGTTTATCTGCGTTGATCCTTCAGGACTATCGTGCCCAATTCCCGGGTATTCCCGATATGCGGAATTCCACGCTTAAGGCGTTGCTCGCGCAGACGGCTGAAGACGGTGGCAACCCCGGCCCCGACTATCAATATGGCTATGGTTCGGTGCGCGTTGTGGATGCGATAGATTTGATGCGTACCGGTGCATTCCAGGAAACCTCGATTAGCAACGGCCAGACGTACAGCGTTGATGTGGTTGTTGATCCCGGAGACACTGAATTCAAAGTGACACTGTCGTGGGATGATGCTCCTGCTGCTCCGAATGTGGCGATGGCGCTGGTCAACGACTTGGATTTGCGCGTTTTTGCACCAGGTTCGGTGAGAAAGTATCCGTATACGCTCGACCCGTTGAATCCCGGCAACAGTGCGACTCAGAACCAGGAAGATCATCTCAACAATATCGAACAAGTACATGTGCTGAACCCGGCACCCGGAACGTGGACCATCGAGGTTGTCGGTACCGATGTTCCTGACGGGCCACAGGTATTCTCGCTTGTGGGCGATGGCGCCAGCAGCAGTGGATTGTTCTTTAGCTATCCAACTGAACTGCCTACGCTACGCTTGCCTGGTGAAGCAACGCCAATCGAGGTTCAGATTTTCGCGCTCGGCGAGTCGGTCATTTCGAACTCCGCGACGCTGCATTACCGTTATGGTGGTGGTGCCTGGGTCGAGCAAACGATGTCGTCAGTTGGCAACAACGTTTATGAAGGAACGCTGCCGGCGGCGAGTTGCGATGATACGCCGGAGTTTTACATTTCGGCAGAGGGCGACGGCAGCGGACTTGTAACCGACCCGTCTTCCGCCCCGAACGGCGTGTACGAGTTCGAGATCGGCGAGTACTTAATCGGTTTCTCGGACAACTTCCAACAGGATCTGGGATGGACCGTGCAAAACAGTGGCGGCTTGTCTGATGGTGCATGGGAACGCGGTACCCCGGTCGATTGCGATCGAGGTGATCCTCCGATGGACTTTGATGGGTCAGGTAGCGCTTACTTGACTGACAACAGCGCAGCGAACAATTGCAACAGCGATGTTGATGATGGAACAACCTGGCTGATTTCGCCCGTGCTGGATCTTAGTATGGGTGGTGTGACCATTAACTACGCGGTGTGGTACGACAACACCGTCGGCGCCGATCCGAATAATGACATCTTCAACATTCACCTGTCCAATGACAATGGCGTGAATTGGATTCTGGTCGACTCACTCGGACCGGCTTCTGGACTTGGTTGGTTGGCAAGAAGTGTCGATGTTGACGACTACTTTAGTAACCCAAGTTCGAATGTAAAGATCCGGTTTGAGGCGTCGGATCTTAACGATGGATCGGTGGTTGAGGCTTCCGTGGATGCGGTCATCACGAGTCGCTTCAACTGCATCGATGTGACGCCGGTTTGTCCGTTGGACTTCGATCAGAATGGCAGTGTGGGTCCGGGCGACGTGGGCATTGTGAAGAACAGCTTCGGTTGTGACGTGAATCTGCCTGGTTGTGCCGTTTATGACCTCGATGAGAACGGTGCTGTGGGTCCGGGCGATGTTGGTGCTGTGAAGAATGCGTTCGGACCTTGTCCTTAATGATGGTTTGGGCAGACCGGACTGCCTTGTACGTGCAGTCTTAATCAACAATTTTTTGGGGACTGGCTCGTTATTGGCGGGTTGGTCCCCGAATTATTTGTGAGCCTCGGATGAACCGTTAGACCATTTTGACAGTGGTTTCAGTATTGTTTGGCTGCCTTCAAGGTTCTTACTCGTTCATAAGTTGTGTCCGTTCCCACAGGCGTGCTAAACTTGAATAGTCGATAACACGGGGGTACGTGCAGACCAATCAATGCCAAGAAGCATTTGCAGGAGAGCGGCGTTATGACAAAGACAATATCAAAATGCGCCCGAATCTTTAAGCCCGGGCGTGGATGGACTCGTGTGGCAGTTATTGAGCTGTTAATGATGTGTGTGACGAGTTCAGTGATAGCTCAAAGCATTACCGACCAGAAGCCGGCGACTGATGCTGAGAGTGTGAAGCCGTCCACGGAAGCGATCAAGCCTGAAGTCGGAGGTGCCGCCCCAACAACCTTCCTGAGAATGAAATCGGGCCTGCGCGCGGAAGACGCTTTGGTTGCCAAAGTAGGTGAATCGGTTCGATTTGTTTTGGACTTGCCCACGCGCGAAGGATGGAGTGACGCGAATATTGGTTCGCTCCAGATCCGCAGCCTGGGAAGGCAGGAGCGGGTCGATCTGAGCAACCTGACAGCGGAGGGTGAGGTCGGTTATACCTTTGATAAACCCGGCTGGGCGCTGGTGATTCTCAACGCTGGTTCCGCGGTCGCCAAGCAGCGTTCGGACGCGTGGCAGGCAACTCCCTATTGCACGAAGCTCATTGTACGAGTTGATCCTGCGGGCGAAATTCGGCCAAATTCCAGGCCTCTACCCGATGGCGGAGTAACCGGCAAGGTTGGGATGAAGGTTGAGCTTCTTCCATACATCGCGCCTTACGGGCTCGCGGTGACACCGTCTGATCCCAACGATCCGAAAACGGGATCGTACGTTCCGGTTCGCGTCTATTTTGACGGGATTTCGCAGAAGAGTGTGAAGATTCACGCGTATGGACCGGAAGGCGCGCACACCACGGCGGTAACTGGCAAGAAAGGCATCGCGAACGTCAAATTGACGCGCGCGGGTCGTTGGTTGATCCGTTATCAGAAAGCGGTGGACGGTGAAATCTACACCGGTGACCTCGTGTTTGACGCACCGGGGGAGGCGAAGAAAGGAGCACGAGGATGAAGTCAGTCACTGATCAACAATTCCACTGGAACTTCTGGGCTTGCATGAGCATCGCTGTGTTTGCGTTCGCCGTGTCGACGACTGCGGAAACGTGGCAAAACCTCGGCCCTTCGCCTCTACTGCAAGACAATTACAACGGACGTTGTTCAGCCGTCATTGCGAGTCCGACCGATCCAAACAAGTATTACGTTGCGGGTGCGACGGGAGGCGTGTGGCGGACGACGGATGGCGGACAAAGTTGGACGCCGCTTACGGATTTTATGCCCATTAGCTCGATCGGCGCCCTTGCGCTCGATCCCTCCAATGAAGATATTGTTTATGCGGGCACGGGCGAGGCGAATTTCGCTAACCACTCCATCTACGGCTTGGGTTTGTACAAGTCTGTGGATGGTGGAGACAATTGGGAGGTGCTTGCGGAAGAGACTTTCGCGGGAAGGACGTTCTCGAGAATCGTCGTATCCTATGCGAATTCGCAGGTTCTCTTTGCGTCGGTTATGCACGCGGGTGGGTTTCCCGCTCGCGTTGCTGCCAAAGGGCATCCACTCAAAGACGGACCGGTGGGTATCTTCCGGTCTATTGACGGCGGCGTGACTTGGGAGCACTTGCTTAATGGACTGCCCAACCAAGCCGGTTCGGATGTGTGGATGCATCCGACGTATTCGAACATTCTTTATGCTGCGATCGGCGACATTTTCGGTGTGCCAGAAAATGGCATCTACAAATCCACCAATGGCGGTGATAGTTGGACGAAGCTCGAAGGAGGTCTGCCCACCAGCAATGTCGGACGCATTACGTTGGCTGTGGCACCCTCAAACCCGCAGCGCCTTTACGCGATTATCACCGAAGAAGCCGACGCTTTCGGCGGTGACGCTGAGACGTTGGATGTTTATCGTACGGTTGATGGCGGTACGACTTGGGGACCGACCAATTCCGGCAATTTCCAGGCAACCTATGGGTGGTTCCTGAGCACGGCGATTGTGCATCCGCATAATGATCAGATGTGTTTCGTCGGCGGTTTGAGCCTGCTACGCACGGGGAATGGTGGCGGTAGCTACGTTCTTGTTACGCCTCCGCACGTCGATATGCATGGGCTTGCGTGGGATGCGGCAGGCCGATTGCTTTGTGCCAACGACGGTGGTCTTCATCGTTCAGATGACAACGGCAACAGTTGGGAACCGCTTAACGCTGGGTTAAGCGTTTTTCAGTTCTATCCGGGGTTATCCGTTCATCCTAATCGGGAGGACTATATCCTCGGCGGAACGCAGGACAACGGTACTAATCTTCGCGCGACCTACTTTGGCGAAACCCAGTGGTACCACCGGTTGGGTGGTGACGGCGGATGCACGACGACGACGCAAGGCATCGCAACGTTTGCGCTCGCCGAGTTGCAGGGCACGGGCAACGTTTATCGTGCCATTAACGTGGGGAGCTTCAACTATGTAGGGCACGACATCAGCGGAGCGGATCGCGTCTCGTTCGTCGCGCCGATTGTGAGCAATCCAGTGAACGTGAACACGAAATACTACGGAACACAGCGCGTTTGGCGTTCACTCAACAATGGCCTGGATTGGTCGCCTATCAGCGGCGATTTAACCAGCGGTTTTCCATATGCGATTCGTTCTTTGGTGTTTTCGCGTTCCAACGCCGACGTTGGATACGCAGTGACGAACGATGGTAGAGTCCTGGTTTCAACTGATGGTGGTTTGAATTGGGATCTCAAGCTTGAAGGTGTGCCAGGCTGGCCTCGTTTGACGCGTGAAATTGCCATCGATCCGGATGATGAAGCCACGGTCTATTTGGCGGTTGCGTGGTTTGGCGAAGACCAGATTCGTCGATCGACCGATTACGGCACGACCTGGGAAGTGTTGGATGGGAATCTGCCGGATGTGCCCGCGAACAGTGTCGCCGTGTATCGCGATGCAGGCTTGCGCATTGTTCTTCTGGGCACGGATGGTGGAGTGTGGATTTCGTCGGGTGATGAAACTAGGTGGTCAAAGTATGGTGAGGGATTGCCTAATGTGCCTATCATGGATGTGGTGGTGGATGAGGTTTATGACCGAATCATCCTAGGCTCGTTAGGGCGGGGAGCCTGGTTGATGCCGGTACCAAATGTGGCTGATCCGGACGGTGACGGCGACGTGGATGTGACGGATTTGCAAGGTCTTCAGAACTGCTTCAGCGGAGAGAAGGGGGCGGAAGGGTTTTTGCCTCCAAGCGAATCTTGCCTTACAAGATACGACTTTGATCGGGACGGCGATGTGGACCAGTTTGAGTTGTCCCATTACGTTGGGCGACTGAGCGATCCGCAATAGGGATGCGATTTTCCGGTTCGGCTGCGAGCTGTATATAGTCTAGTCTCATTCGGGTTTTCTTCCCGGCTTTCCTGGAAGAAAACCCGTTTTCGTGTACACGGACCTTAACGTATATTCGGATTTATTGATCCGGTGTATCAAAATAGGGCGTCGGGGTAAAAGGATCGGGAGAGGGCGGACTGAGAGGTATTCTCCTTTTGGTGGATTTACCCATTTCTTTCTGCGGTAGGTGGGTTGGAAAGATGATTTTTTTATCAAGATATTGCATCAAAAGCTTGACGATGAGAAGTGCGTGGGCTAATAGAGATAGAGGCGGGTGATTGAAGTCCAGTGCCATGTTGCCCGCACATGTCGGCGAATCGGACGGCGAGTCGAGAAGACGGGTCGCCTAGGCAAAGTTGATTGGCGATTTCTCACGATAAAGGACGGTAAGCCATGTTGACCACCACCAGCGAATACGCGATCCGAGCGCTAGTCTACATCGCACAGCAAGGTGAGGACGAACCCGTACTCGCTCGCGAGATCGCGACCAATACGGGTGTGCCTGGCAATTACATCTCGAAGATCCTGCGCGATCTCGCGCACGGTGGAATCTTGACTTCGACGCGTGGTGTAGGTGGCGGATTCAAGCTCGCTCGACCTGCCAAGCAGATCAAGCTTGGTGACATCGTTACGCCTTTTGAGAACGTTGCGCACCGAAATCGCTGCCCGTTCGGTAACGATGTATGCAGCGACGACCATCCTTGCGGCGCTCACACTCACTATAAAACCGTAAAGAATGCATACAATAAGTTCCTGGACAAAACGACACTCCAGGCCGTTGCGCAAAGTCAGCTTCGCGGTCCCAAGAAAACGCGCAAAAAGAAATAGCGTTGATTTTGTCTAAGCGATTTACTCGCGCGCGGTGCCTGGTCCGTGCGCGGGGTGGGCGTTGTGCGCAGCGGATCGTACCGTGTCTGAACGTGCATCCCGAAAAGTATCAGGTCATATCGAATGAACCTGCCCGATTATTCCTCTAGCCCCAATCCCACGCGAAGCGACTCTTGAAATGGTGATAGAAAAGCCCGATTGCCTGCATCGCTACAATGTTCAAGTAACCATACACGCCCACGGAAATAATGACCCGGGTCACTGTTTCGGAAATACCGGCTTCTTTAAGTAATTCGTTGGTGAATAACAATGAGACCCAACCAGCGAAGACCAACACCGCCGTCAGCAGGTAAGGTGGAAAAGCGCGAACGATGCTTACAAAGATTAGATCCATACGCAGTAGTGCGCCGAAACCGCCAAGTTCAACGCAAAGCGCAAACATCGGCCAGAGGAATGTCCCCATCACCCACAGAAGGATCACGATCTGAGCCTCACCAGAAGGAGATTGCAGTGACAACGGATCATTCCAGAGTGCGGACCAGACATCTGGGCATTGGAAGGCGATCGTCGCGATGAAGGCGGGAAGCCACGCAATGATGTTGGTGCCGAGGTAGCGCAGGAAGGGTAGGACCAAATCTTCCGCCAGCCCATTGGCGGCCGTGAATGCGGGCAAGTCTTCTTCACCGGAAGCGGCATTGGCGATTGTATTGAACAGGAAAGCCACAAAATAGGCGAGCGCAATCATTTGCACTAGCCCGCACATCCACGCGCCGATGAACTCGCCCACGAATAATAAGAGCCAAATGAGGCAGAACGTGATCATATTGCCCAGGTTCGTTGGGAAGAGGAACGCCCACATCATGGCTTCAAAGTAGCCTTTTGCGGCGGGAGGGGCACCTGCGGCGACCGCATCTTTGGCGCGGTCGTAGTCAATCGCCGTGCTGGGTATCCTCACGTCTGCGTCAGCGCGGGCCTGAACCTCCTTTTCCATGGCTTTCCGCTTCGTGGCCGCCTTGCCCGCTGCTGCGGCAAATTCGTCCATCATGTTCGGACCGTCATCCAAAGGCGCAATCCCAATCTCGTCCGATTCTACGACGAAAACCTCACCGCACTTCTTGCATTTCGCCTTTTTGCCAACCGCTGAATCGGGTAACTTGTATTTAGCCCCGCAGGAACACTCGCATCTGGGCATACGATTTCTCCAGCAAATAATCACGCACCGTGATGACGGGCGTGTATCATGTTCATTTCAGACTTTATTCAAACTCTACAGTTTGCAATTCGTCAAACTGATTGTGAGGGCAATATAACAGACTCAAGACCAGATGCTAAGTAGATGCATGCAGGGCATTGAGGTAAAGTGACAACTAGATACCTTCAACCCGTTCTCTGTCTTGACAAAACCTACGAGTTTAGGAGCGTGGCTTGAGTTCTGGCCGAGGTAACGCGATCGATGCGGACACGCACAATATCTCCAGGCTGGCTGCTTTCTGACTCAAACCAAACTCCGAAATAACGGTCCGTTCTGCCAAATCGCAACCGGTAGGCCGGGCTAGTTTGCAGAGAGTTTTCGCTGTCGCTTGATTCGACAATGACCTTTTCAGTGCATCCTACGAATCGCGAGCGAAATGCCAGCGATAACTCGCGTTCAAGCTCATTTAAACGGCTTAATCGTTCCCTAATAATTTTCCCGTTCACATAGTCTTTCACCCATCGTGCCGCTGCGGTATGAGGGCGTGGGCTGAACGGGAAACTGTGAATCTTGCAGAACCCTGAGTAACGGACCAATTCCAGCGTGGCTTCGAAGTCTTTCTCCGTTTCGCCGGGGAAGCCGACGATGATGTCCGTGGTGATAGCTGGGGTATCCAACGCTTTGCGAACTCGATCAATCATCTTGACAAAGTCATCTCGTCGATACTGGCGATTCATTCGCCGAAGGACTTCGTCGCTGCCGGACTGAAGTGGGAGATGCAGATGTGGTACGCAATTAGCTTTGCGTCTCATCACACCTAGTAGTGTCTCGTCCACGTCGCCCGGTTCGAGACTGGAAATTCGCAGTCTAGCGAGCCCTTCGACTTCAGAGAGTGCCTCAAGCAGGCATGCGAGTGGAGAAGAAGCGTCTGGGAAGTGTCGTCGCAAGGCTGTCGGTCGCCCGTAGGCGCCCAAGAAAATACCTGTAACGATAATCTCCCGATGACCGGCTGTGACTAGATTCTTGGCCTCTGCGACAGCGTGTTCGAGGGGCTTGGATTGCAGGTTTACCCGAAGCTGAGGAATGATGCAGTAGGTACAGTGAGCGTCGCATCCATCCTGCACCTTGAGGAAGGCTCGCTGGTGATCGGCAAAATGTCTGATCGTGCCCGCTAGGGTTCCGTTTTTCTTGACAGTCGGTCCAAGTGGCGGGATAATCTTTGTGTGGGTATCGACGGGTTCGCTTGGTTTGGCAGCTTCGCAGCTTCGCGGCGTAGCCACCGCAGGACTCATTCTTATATTATCATTCCCAAGCGCCCGTAATGGCTCGTGAGCATTGGAATTATCGGTCTCCAGGCGGCCCACTAAGCTGTGTGTTGAGTCATCCAACCTGTTGACGATGAGGTTTTGAATTCCCAGCAAAACGTCATCCTCATGCCCGAGGACTGCCTCGACTCCCTCAATCTCGCTAAGTACGTCGCGGTGGGCGGATACGCCGCATCCGACGACCACCACGCGAGTTTGACCTTCGCGAGCGAGTTTGCGGATGGTTTGTCGGCACTTGGCTAACGCTGTTGATGTCACGGCGCACGTATTGACGACCGCCAGATCGGCGGGTTGATTTTCGTCGCCCGCGAAAAAGCCGTTAGACTCGAGTAATTCGCGGATTTGCTGGGACTCGTACTGATTGACTTTACAGCCAAGGGTACGGAGCAGATACTTTCGACCCATAGTGCATCCAATGTACTCGACGCCTCGTTTCTGACAATGCTGGGGCGGCGGTGATTTGCCGGTACGGATCGAGTGGATGCCGCAAGGGTGTCATTAACTTCAAACGGAGGAGCCAGTATGGCCGGCCCACAGACCATCTGGGGAATCGACATCGGCAGGTGTGCCCTGAAAGCCGTTAAGCTACGGTCGCTCGGAGACGGTAAAGTCGAGCTCGTTGCGAGCGACTACATCGAACACCCCAAGATCCTGTCGCAGCCGGATGCCAACCGCGATGAGCTTATTGGCGAGTCGCTCGAGAAGTTCCTCTCGCGTAACGACCTTTCCAAAGACAAGGTTTACGTAAACGTGCCTGGCCAAAATACGTTGGCGCGTTTTACAAAGCTCCCGCCCGTCGCTCCCAAGAAAATTCCTGACATCGTTCGTTATGAAGCGGATCAGCAGATTCCTTTTGATATGGACGAGGTTATCTGGGACTACCAGACGTTCCAGCACGAGGACCTGCCCGATGTCGAAGTCGGCATTTTCGCTATGAAGCGCGAGTTGATCCGCGAGCATTTGCTTCATTTCGAGCAGGCTTCGATCGAGCCCGTAGGCGTGCAGACCGGGCCCTTGGCGGTGTACAATGCCGTGCAGTTCAATGGTCTGTTGGCCGACGATACGACGATTATTCTGGACATTGGCGCTGAAACCACGGACTTGATCATTGCGACGCAGCACAGCCTGTGGACTCGTAATATTGCGATCGGCGGCAACAACTTCACCGAGGCGTTGGTCAAATCCTTCAAACTCTCGTTTTCCAAAGCTGAGAATCTCAAACGTACGGCTCAAAGCAGTAAATACGCTCGCCAAGTATTCCAGGCGATGAGGCCTGTTTTTGCGGATCTGGTGCAAGAGCTTCAGCGATCGATCGGTTTTTACTCCTCGACACACCGCGACGCTGAAATCGAGAAAATCATCGGCGTTGGCAACGCGTTCAAGCTTCCGGGTTTGCAAAAGTATCTTCAGCAGAACTTGAGCCTGGATGTGGAACGCCCGGAGCAGTTCGGAGAAATCACCGGGGAAAGCAGTGAATCGTACGCTGAGGAGATTCTTTCTTTTGGTTGTGCAATCGGTTTGGCCATCCAAGGGTTGGACCTTGGCAAGCTCAATACGAATCTCCTTCCTACCGAAATTGCCCGGCAGATGGTGTGGGCCAAAAAAAAGCCGACGTTCGCGGCGGCGGCGGCGTGCATTCTTCTTGCGGGCGGTTTGATCGTGGCCAAACAGACAACCGATCTTAATGCCCTTCGTGCCAGCTCTACACCACCGAGCATCTCAGATGTTGATCAGGCATCGCAGGTTATTCTGAGTGGTTCGCCGACTTCGAACCCGCCGCGCATGCAGGCACTTCAGATACTCAAGGCTGGGGAGTTTTTGAAAAGAGAAGTGAATAAGTTAAGCAACGAAGGACAGGCAGAACAGGCGGAAAAGGGGCAACTGATTGGCTTCCAGCAGAACAAAGCCATCGTTCCCGGTATTTTACAACTCATCCACGATAGCGTTCCCAGGCCACAAGGTCCGTTGGCTGAGGCTCAAACGCAAGGAGCTTTTTTGGCGGCGCTCGATGAAAGTCCGGTTCCACGTGACCAGCGAGAACAGATCGTAATTCGTGCAATTGATATGGATTACCTTATCGACACGAATGAAATTCAGGATTGGCAGTACAACTTTATCGAATCCTCTTTGGAAAAGGCGCTTATTACCATCGATGACGCGGGCCAGCCAGGATTTGTGATCCGAATTACTTGTACCTCGCCCCACAAGGACAGGCATAACTTTGTTAACGAAGCATTCATGGACAAACTGATCGAGGGCGGTCGCAAGCCGGATTTGCCCTGGCATGTGAACCGCGTATTCATGACGAATAGGCACGTGATCGATGTCAAAGAGGGTGCGGGTGCCACCGTGGTGACCGCTCCCGATCGGGGTCGACCGATCGGAGGTGGGATGAGGCGTCCGGGCGGACGAGGTCGCCCCGGTTCGAAAGTGGCAGAACGCCCGGAGGTGGCGATCGAGGTGAGCAAGGAGTTTGACGAAAAGGCCGCCGCAGCGGTGGATCCCATCACCGGGGAATCGGTGACAAGCGATTACGTTTTCGAGATAACCATGGACATTTTCCTGGGCTCTGCACCGGAAATTGAGTCGTTTGACGAAGGTATGGATGAAGAGGCGGCGCCTTAGGCGAGTACCGTATTTCGTGGGTTTGGGGTTGCTTTGCGAGTAGAAACCGGGGTTCGACGGAACCGTGGAGCGAATAGATGGAATTCCTGAAACGACAGTTGTTTTTTATCCTTTGCGGCATTGCGGCTGCTGCGGGTGTTGGATTGGGTGTTTGGGGACTGCAATCATCGAAGAAGATCGAGCAGGAACTTAACAGTGCTAAAAGTGTGTACAATCAGCTTAATTCGCTTGGCTCGAACCCGGTCAATAAGTTGCACATCGATGCCGAGCAAGAGCGAATAAACCTTGTCGTCGAGGACCGCAACGCGATCGTCGATAAGGCGATCGAAATCAATAGATGGGAGCCTCTGGTCCCCGGTTACTTTCCCACGTGCAGCAGCGATTTGGAGGAACAGTTCCAGCTTGCTTACCGCGAAGGCATTAGCGAGTTACTGGATTCGCTCAATTGGGGTTCGCCTGCAGACCGCGATGACATTGAGATTATGAAAGACGAGATCGCGAAAGAGCAGCGCGATCGAGAATTTGGGGACGCTGGCGCGTCGCTGCCGGAATTTGTGGGGCCGCCGTATTCTCAGGGAATGGTGTTGACCAAAGCGGGTGCATCGATCGATCCAGTCGCACGAGCCCATATGCAAAAGGCGCAAACCATCTGGTGTTACGCAATCGACCCATACGTGGAGGAGGAGATGGGCAAGCGTCCTCCTAGCCTTCAGGTCGAGCGAGAGGTGGTGAACACTATCGGCACGTCCAAAATACCGTCTCGGCCGGTGATGTGGCGGGCACAAGTGACGTACTGGATTCAGGCCGACGTGATTCGCGCTATCAAAGAGGTCAACGAACAGGCTGCGGAGGAGTTTCGAACCCGGCAAAAGTCAGTCGCTGAAGGCGAACGTCGTTCACCCTGGGTCGGTATCATGCCCGTCAAAGATATCGTCTCGATTCGCGTTTCTGATTACGCATTGCTGGACTTGGTTCCTCCGACTGGATACCAGCCTGATGATGCCAAGAAGATGACGGAAGCCTCTGAGACTCCGGGGACGAACTTTGGGACATTCACCAATCTGGCTGGAGATACCGATTATGACGTGATCCAGTTCAGCGTTAAGCTCGTCATGGATCAGCGTGATATCCCAAGGCTGATTGAAGCGATCTCCAAAGATCGATTTCATACGCTCTATCGCATGGCCTATTCTTCCCTGCCGCCCAATCGGATTATGCAGGGCCGAATCTACGGTGAAGAACCGGTGGTGTTAGTCGTGATGGATTTTGAAACGATCATGTTGGCCGATATCTATCGCAACCCGGACAACCCTCTCATGCCGGCCGAGGCTGCGGTAGAGACTGGATACGAGTACCTGGAAATTGACGGGGAATAGAGATCAGCTAGATGTTGTAGTCACACTAGGCGGCGGGAGCGCGTGGGCTGACTAAATCGACCGAGCGTGTGATTGGGAGGCAGTATCATGGCCAAACAGTTGGTAAACCCGATCGAGCGGCACATCGACAAAGGGGTGCTCGCAATAGCGGGCCTCGTGTTGATCGGTGTGATTGCGAAGTTCATTGTCACATCACCTCATCCGATTGAGTTAGGAGGGCAAAACGTCGCGCCGCGAGACGTCGACAGGGTCATCCTGGCCAATGCGACCGATGTGCGGGATCGATTGGCGAGATCGTCAAAGCCGGAAGTGAATGTCGAGGCCGAGCGCGATACGTTTCTTGCGTCGCTTAATCCTTTTTCCGAAGGCGAACTCAAAACGAAATATCCGCTTGTCGCTAACTTGCATCCTGAGGTGCCGTTGGTTGGTCCGCCTGAGCCTATCGAGGGTGACATCAGACTCGTAGACGTTGTGCAACCGACGAAACCCGTCGTCATTCACGGGCGTAGTTCGCTGCTTTTGAATATTCCCGAGGAGGCGACATTTGACATGCTTCCTGTTCTCGCTACGCCGACCAACTGGGCGACGATCTCTGCGCTCTTCAAACATGTGGAACAGCGAGAGCGCCAGCGGAAAACTTATCTACCGGATTTTGAAGACCCTGCGCTTCTTGGAATGGAAGTGCAACGGCGGGCGATGCGGTCCGACGGTACCTGGTCCGAAGAGGATTGGCGAACCGTGGACACCTGGGCGCCGACGCAATTTATCCCTGAATATCCTGATATTCAGTTGATTCAGGAGTCGGATGGCGAGTTGGCTACGTCGTCGGCCGTCCAGTCGAAGGTCACACAATTTTGGGACGAGGTTCGTGACGACAAAAATCAACTGGACTTGCTCAGACCACTGCCGGTGGAAGCGCTGAACGGCGACACTTGGCAACTTCCCATCATCACCAGTCGGCGTGACGTACTTTTGCAGGATGACCAACTCCAGTTTCCCGACGACCCCCCCCAGTTGAATCCGATGGATCGCTATCCAGATGCGCCATTGAGCAGCGAGCAATCCGCAGACGATGGTCTGGACGACACACTTTCCTGGCCTGAGCAATGCGAACAGATGTTGGCCAAAGCCGCCGAGTTGCTGAAGCAGGCCAAAGCGGACGAGAATCCCGATTTGGCAGTCCAGGCGAACAACCTCGGTGTGGATATCGTCACAAATTCCGCGACGTCATCAAGGCTTAAAGAACAAGCGCGACAGCTCATCCGTGTGGCGGCGCAGACTGAGCGGGATATCAAACGCAAGATTGCGGAAAAGATTGCTCGAGGCGGTGGAGATAGTTCTGAAGAGATAAAACCTGTCAGGCAACTTCTGCCTAACCAGCAAGTTTGGTCATACGACGGGTATAGCGAGAGTATCCCTGGCGGACACAGTTATCAGTACCGTGTTCGATTCCTGTTGTTCAATCGTTTTCTCGGTCTTCCGAAGAAGCTCGCCGATCCCTACGATGCGCTCAAACCGGACATTTTCGGTCCGTGGTCGGAGCCATCTGATCCGATAGCCATTCCGCCGTCTAGGCGTTTCTTCGTGACGAACGTCCAAGAACGCGAGTCGGGTGATGAGGTATTCACCGAGATGTTTCGTTGGTTCGAAGGCGTATGGGTTCGCAACAGTCAAGCTCGGTTTTCCGTTGGCGACAAACTCGCGGCCACTGCCCGTGCGAAGGTGCCTCTTTATGGGGCTGAGGGTCCTGGGGAATACAACAACCCATCGGTGGACTTCGAAGAAAACGTCATGTTGATCGACATCAACAAGGATACGAAGCTTCGTAGGGAAGTTCCTGTTGGTCGCGGGGTGAAATTCGGTTTGCCTACCGAGTCGCCCATTGTTGTTTTTATGGATGATCAAGGGCGGGTTTTCGAGCGATTATTGGATATGGACAAAGGCCATCCGGAACGGGCCAAGTTTCGCGGCAAGGTTTGGAAGCCGGAAAAGTTGGAAGTTACATCAGGTCCCGAGCCTCCTGCTGCCCCGAAATCGGGGCGGGGAGCGGAACGAGGCTCACGTGGAAGCCGAGAACGCGGTACTCGCGGTGGATCGATGGGCCCCAAGCGGCAATCAGGTAAGCCGAGGCCTTAAAAGCGACGCGTGATAGCTACTGGGATGAGGCAGGTCGCAAACCGCCTCATCCCGTTCTTCATTAGGAACCCAACTCATTCCGCCAAGCAGGCAGCCAGAATCCTAAAGAAATTCAATTTCACAGGTAGAGGGTGTTTTGCTAATGGGTTTGGGATGGTAAACTATCGATTCGATTGAATCGCGAAGTATGCGGTCAGCGTCGTCTCCAAGCTTTGATAATAGTGCCCTTGCGGACGATGAAGTGAGTCCCTAGAATCCAGCCTCTCGCCGATCGAATGCCCCAAGGGTCGGCGCGATGACCAGCCCTAACAACCTTATTTGCTGCGTTTTTGGGGCGTCGAAAACGCACGTTCGCCAATCGCAGTTAGCGAGCTGTACCTGCCTCACAGGACGGTGTCAGGCGGACCCTAGAAGGAGGAGCTTCCCTTGCCAAGCCTGAAGTTTCCCGTACGGAGATTGGTTTCGGTAGTACTGCTTAGTGTTTTGCTGATGGTGCCTGCGGTGTGGGCTTCAGAGCAAGGCGATGCGCTTGTGAAGGCGATTCAGCTATTCGAGGAGGGCGATTACATCGGTGCCCAGGAAATTCTCGTTGGCATCGACCGCGAACAACTTACCGCCGAAGAGCAGTCGTTGCGTGACGACTATTTGGAGCGTGTCAAGGTGGCAGTCACCATGGCGGAGAAAGCGGGCCGCGATCTCGAAGATGCGGAAACCGCAATCGCTAGTGGTGAAAAAGAGCAAGCCTTAAAGCTCCTGAACCAAGTCCTCACCAACGAGTATGCTCATGCGGGTGTACGCCGTTCCGCTGAGGCGATGCTCCGGGAGTTGAAGGAAGGCGAAGGCCTTCCCCCTGCCCAACCGGAACAGGCTGAAGGATCAGCCATGCCGATGGCTGTCGCTCCCGATGTAAATCCGGAGGACGCCGAGCAGGCGCGTACGTTGGCCGTTGAAGGCGACCAGATGCTTGCTGCTGGCCGGTATGATGAGGCGGAGCGCAAGTATGAGGCTGCGCTCCTGTTGGTCGCCGGCTATCCCGAAGCAGTCGCGGGCCTCAAGCGTCTGCAGGAACACCGCGAGAACATCACGGGCTCACGCAGCGAGTCACTCGCCGAGCGACTCGCCATGTTAGACCGCATCAATTGGCAGCGCGCCGTAACGGAGTACCGTACGGCCGAGCGGAACATCCGTGAACACGTGGCGAACGAGCGCTTCGAAGAAGCTCGCCAGGCGTTGCATCGCGCGCGCCAAGTAGTCCAGTCTTCCCGTCAGTTTGCCGACCCGATCAGCAAATACGAGAGCCTCCGAGGCGAGTTTGAATCACTCGAATCCTGGGTGGCCGATAAGGAGCGCGTCTTCAATGAGCAGCGCGTGGCCGAGATTCGCCGCGAAATCGAAGAACGTCGCTCGAAACGTCTCGAGCAGCAGGAGGAGAATCGTCGCCGCGAGGTCAATACGCTGATGAAGCAGGCTCGCCAGCACTATAAAGACGATGAATTTGAAGATGCCATTCGCGTGTTGCATCAGGTGACCATTATCGATCCCAAGTATAAAGAAGCTCGTTGGCTGATGGACGACTGGCAGGACATGCATCAGTACCGTACTCAGCGCGAAATCCGCGATGAAATGTACAACGAGCAGCAGAAAGTCTTAATCGATATTGAGCGATCCAAGATTCCGTGGTGGCAGGATCTTCGTTACCCGAAGAATTGGCTCGAGATTATCAATCGCCCTGAGCGAAATCGTCCCGGTTTCTCCACGCGTGACAGCCTGCTCTACGGTGCGCTCGATAAGAGCATCCCGGTTGATTTTGACCGCGTACCTTTCGACGAAGTAATCGAGCGATTGGTTGACGCCCACCAGATCAACATGACGGTGAACTGGGCGGATCTGGACACGGCGAACGTCAACCGCAAAATGCCCATCGAGTTGAGTTTGCCGAATGAAATAACCCTCAAGAAGGTGATTACCGAGGTTTTGGGGCAAGTGGGTGGCGGCACTGTTGACGTTGGATTTGAGGTTGCAGACGGTGTGATTACGATCGCGACTCAGCGATACCTGGATCGGCACACTTATCCGGCGGTTTACGATATTAATGATCTGCTCCTGGAAGTGCCGAACTTTAATGACGCTCCTCAGACTAACCTGACGGAGTTGAATCGCGAGTTGGCCAAGCAACGTGCGATGATGGACAGGCCTTGGCGGTACGGCGATGATGACGATGACGAGCCTGAGTTCGATGCTGGCCGTGAGCGTCGTGTCGATCAGATCATTGACATGATCCAGCAGAACATCTCGCCTGAATCGTGGCGTGAAACAGGCGGTTCGATTGGCACGATCAAAGAAATCAATGGCCAACTCGTCGTTACGCAGAACTCCGCCGTCCACGGTCAGATTGGCGATTTGCTTGGTAAACTTCGCGAACAACGTGCGATTCAAATTGCAGTGGAGGCCCGTTTCCTCACGGTATCGTCGCACTACCTCGAAGATCTTGGCTTGGACCTCGACGTGGTATTCAACGCAGGCAACGCAGGTTACGACTACCTCGCAACCGGTTCTGCTGACAATCCCATCGCGAGTGACCCGGCGACAGGCGGTCGTTTGCTGCTTCCACGTTCTTTCTCGCGGCTCGGATTTCGTCCTTCAACTCCCGACTTGGGTACTGGGTTCGATGACACCGGATCGTTCTCGATCCGCCAGCCGTACCAGGACCCCGCTCTTGTGCCTGGCCGTATCGGTGGGACGGGCAGTATGATGACGCCGATTCCAACGCAGTCCAACGTAGCGGGTTATACTGACGTTTCCCGGATCGCTCACGACATCCCGGGTACCTTCGCCGGTAATACCATCGGCCCCGCTTTGAACATCATGGGCAGCTTTTTGGACAATATTCAGGTTGACTTTATGCTCCGCGCGACGCAGGCGGACTCTCGCAGTTCGGTTCTGACTGCGCCGCGTTTGGTTCTTTTCAACGGCCAGCGATCGTGGGTTGCAGTTACCGTTCAGACGAACTTCGTCAGTCAATTGATTCCGCAAGTGAATATCGGTGCGGCAGCCCAGTTGCCGGAAACAGGTGTAATCAACGCCGGTGCGGTACTTGACGTACAGGCTGCAGTGACCGCTGACAAGCGCTACGTCACCATGACGTTGCGTCCGGGTGTCACGCGATTGAATCAACTGACTACGTTCCAGACGAGCGGTGGCGGTACGGCTGGCGATGCGTTTTTGCAGTTGCCTGAGCTTTCGACGCAGCTTATTAAAACGACCGTATCAGTGCCTGATGGTGGTACATTGCTGATCGGTGGTCAGAAGTTGGCGGCGGAGACTGAAATCGAAGCTGGCGTTCCCGTACTTTCGAAAATTCCGATTTTGAAGCGCGCATACTCTTCGCGTTCGACGGTGAAGGACGAGCAAACGTTGCTGATTCTCATCAAACCGCGCATCTTCATCCAGTCGGAGCAGGAAGAGCTGGCGTTTCCCTCGTTTAGCAATCGCTAAGGCGGATCGGTACTAGATACCATTCCGGTTCCACTCGGAGCTTGGATCAAAGTTTGACGGGCGGCGTGACGCGATTGCGAACGCCGCCCATTTCATTATCCTGTGAGTCTAGGTGGACTGCGTCTGTTGAAGGCAGCAGGGAGGTTGAGTCCATGAGGCTTTGTATGCGGAGGATCTTGGGTGAGGTGTCCAGATTGTGGACGTTGCATCTGGTTGTTTTGCTATTTGCTGGCCAATCTTCTTTCGGGCAGCAATCGATTCCGCGTAAAGATATATACATCGATCCCGACGAAATTCGCGCGAAACACAAACGCGTCGACTTCGCACCACACGTGGTTATTGATTGGACGACGATGACCGTGGAAGTGGCCGCTCGCGTTTGCCTGCGGGAAGGGCCTTTGGAATTACTAGCTTGTAATCCCAACACCCGTGAGCACGAGAGCATCTTAATCGTACCCGCCAGACCGTTACACATCTATCAGGCTATGGGTTTGATAGGTCTGGAGCCTGGATCGCCGGTTACGTTCAATCCGGAAACCGAAAAACTCACCCCTCCCGAAGGCGACGGTCTGACGCTGCTTATCCGCTATGAGGAAAAGGGTTTTGAAAAAGAAGTTCCCGCGCAGAATTGGCTTAAGCCGAGCAAGGAGGGAGAAAAGCTTAAAGAGGTTCCGTGGGTCTTCGCCGGTTCACGCGTTTTTGAAGAGCGATTTCTTGCTGACCAGGACGGCACGGTAATTTGTGTCGTCAATTTCGAATCCGCTTTGATCGCCGTAGGGGAATCACATACAGCAGAGAACGCGAATCTTTGGCTTGTAGCGAACACGGACGAAATTCCACCCGTAGGAACAGACTGTACGATTTTGATTCGCCACGATGGTTTCGCGCGGGTTTTCGTTGGCCTGGATAACGATGGTGTGATGTATATCGAGGATCAGGTGAAAGCGCCGGAAGAGGTTCTTAAGTATGTTAACGGACTCATGGTGGGGGACTACGAGATCTCGTTGGTTCCCTTGTCGAAGGATATTCCGTTTGAGCGGCGCCACATGGCCACGTTACGTCTGGTCGGTGCGGGTATTGAACGGGGAGATATCGTAATTCGCTCGCACGCGCGCTTGGAGATTCAAAAGAAAATGCTTACGGCATACAAAGCGCGAATCGCAAAAAAGAAGGCCAGGGACGAAACTGCGAAAAAAACAGATAATCAAAGCGAGTCGGTAACGGCGTACTCAGGGAAAACGGATGCGCCGCCAACTATCGAGGATAAATAAAGATACGGGTTTCTTATTGGGCTATTTTAGGCTGCTAAAATACGTCCCCCGGAACAATCTATGAGCGACGTTCCCACAACCAGTACCCCCTCAAGCTCGTACGAAAAGTACGCGCCGCTCGACATTTCCAGCAGGAAAAAGATTGTCGAGCAGGGACGATCAATCCTGGCCCTCGAGGCTGAGGCGATACGCGAGGCGCAGGTTCGGTTGGGCGAGTCATTCGCGGATGCGGTGCATATGGTGCTTGCATGCAAGGGGCGGGTTTGTGTGACGGGTGTAGGCAAGGCCGGGCTGATCGGAAACAAGATCCAGGCGACGCTCGCCAGTACAGGAACGCCTGCGTACTCACTTCATCCTGTCGAGGCGTTGCATGGCGATTTAGGTATGGTTCGTGGTGAAGACGTTGTTATTGCACTTAGCAAGAGCGGTAGCAGTGAACTCGTTGAGCTCATGCCCCGTCTCAAGGCGACCGGGTGTTCGTTGATTCTATTGACCGCGAATCTCGAATCGAAAGCGGCCTGTGTCGCTGACGTGGTTTTGGATATTGGGGATACGGATGAGGCGTGCCCGCTCAGGCTTGCACCGAGTTCTTCGACTGCGTCAATGTTGGCGATCGGTGACGCGCTAGCACTTACCGTGATGGAACTTCGCAACGTCCGGCCCGAGCAGTATGCAAGTTTTCATCCGGGTGGCGCTTTGGGGCGCTTGCTTACGACTTGTGAAGAATTAATGCGATCGGGCTCTGACTGTCCGCGTGTGGGCGACGAGGCGTGTTGCGGTGACTGCTGGCAGGCGATCCTGGGGGCTCCTCGAAGGGCGGGGGCAGCCGTTATTGTTGATAAAAGTGGTAAACTTGTCGGCATTTTGACACAGGGCGACTTTTTTCGATTGTTCGGTGAATCCGGTTGGTCATTGGAAACGCCCGTGCGTGAAGTGATGACCAAAGGCCCGAAATCGATTGTCCAGACACGCCGCGTTATGGAGGCGGTCGAGTTAATGCGCGATCACGCGATCGATGAATTGCCGGTCGTGGACAACCAAAGTCGACTCGTGGGCATGATCGACATTCAGGATCTGATCAGTAAGGGCTATTCGGTTTTCGATACGCGTTAGTGTGCATTCCGGATCTGATTAAGAATGGCCCAAGTCAACGGGTTGAGAGGGGGACCCGCAGCGCTGGGCGACTTAAGCTTGTAACTGCAACAGAGGAATCGAACGAAACGTTATGCGGCTTTCCATCATCATTCCGGTGTATAACGAAGTTTACACGCTTCAGGAAATTATTCGTCAAGTTCTTGCGGTTGACATTCCGCTTGAGCGTCAGATCGTCCTGGTTGACGACGGTTCGACGGACGGAACGCGCGACTTGTATCCCAAAATAGAAGAAGAGTATGCGGATCTGGATCTTGTTATCAAGCTTCAGCCGGAAAACCGCGGAAAGGGCGCTGCGTTGCGCGAAGGCTTTAAAGCGGCGACGGGTGACATTTTCCTGATTCAAGACGCCGATCTCGAATACGATCCGCGGGATTACCCGCGGCTTTTGGAGCCGATTCTCTCCGATCGAGCAGATGTGGTGTACGGATCACGGTTTGTAGGCAGTGAAGCGCATCGGGTTCACCTCTATTGGCATATGGTGGGCAACAAATTCATCACTATGCTCTCGAACATGTTTACCAACCTCAACCTGACGGACATGGAGACCTGTTATAAGGTATTTAAAGCAGAGGTGCTCGAGGGTGCGAATTTAACGGCGAATCGATTTACTTTCGAGCCGGAGTTTACCGCTTGGATTGCAAGAGGTCGCAAAAACGGTGGAAGGCGTTGGCGGATCTTTGAGGTGGGCATCCACTATGCCGGTCGTGATTATGACGAAGGCAAGAAGATCACTTGGCGCGATGGATTCCCCGCGCTTTGGACGATCATTCGCTGTCGGTTTTTCGGTTGATCCAATCCGTGACGAATCATGCACTTGCACCGGAGAATTGACGCAGCATGGAAGCGGGGGATGGACAGGTTGATGATCAGTACCTGATCCGGGCCGCACTTGGGGGCGACCCTGCTGCGCTCGACCAATTCATCAAACGCTACGACAGGCTCGTCCGCTTTACGATCTACAAACGTTGCGGTCAGCTCTGCATGCGTGATCCTTACCTGCTTGAGAGCATCGCTTCAGATACCTGGGTCGGTTTCATTAATTCCATGCGAAAACGCGGACCAAATGATTTGCCGTTGAACTTGAGCACCTACTTGATTCAAGCGGCGCGAAATCGATCTACGGACGTATTGCGTCGTTCGAAAGACGAGTTTCAATCTTTGGATGGCGAGGAGACTGTGAGGGAGGTAGTGGCGGATGCAGAAGTCGATCCAGGCAAGATATCAGATCGACTTGAAGAACTGGAAGCACTCCGGGAATGCGTAGCATCGCTAAGCCAAGAAGACCAAAGAGTTTACAGCCAGATAGAGGCCATCAGTTTGCGAAAATGGAATGTTGCGGGGCAGGCGTTGGGAATTGCGGAATCGACATTGCGTTCTCGCTGGACCCGTATCTTGAATCGCCTTAAGTCCTGCATGGAAAGTAAGTTAGGTTGATTATTAAGAAGTTTCGCGCGAGCAGACTATGTGTACGACTCTTTGGATAGAGGGGCAAGTGATGCCTGCTGATTCGAAGGAGTTTTGTGATGAATCGCGACTTGGAGCATTTTGACCGCATCGAAGAGCTTGGGCTGGAGTTGCGTAAGGTGGAGTCTGCGGGTGTCTTTGGTCGGACGATGGTCGACGGTCGGCAGTTGTTGCGTTCGCAGGCTGGTCGCGGCAAGTTTGTTGCATCGCTTCATCATTTGCGTTGGCTTTCAGTGGCGGCTTGTTTAGGACTTGCGGTTGGCGTTGGTTCGCTTATTCATCGCGTGATACCGAGCGATCCAACGGACGTTAGCGCGGTGGGTGATAACGTAGCTGTGATGGATACTTACAACCCTGGGGATTTCCGTTCTTGCTTCGACGGCCCCAGTTCCAGCCTGACGAATGAATGTTCTTTCTACGACCAGGATTCGGACGGTGACGTCGACTTGGCCGACTATACCCGCTTCCAATTGCTTGCCGGTCGATAAAGAGCTAATTTACCCGCGTCTGAATCATTCCTCGTATGATTGCGGACTATTTTTTTCGGTAGGGTTTGCTTCGCGCACTTCTTCGATGTGCGGCTCGGCTGCAGCTGCGATGAGTGGTGGAACTCTGTACACTGGCTTTCGTCCAAAGATCAGCAGGAACGCAAACAGGACGAAACAACTCACCCCCAGGCCGAGGTACCACGGTTGGTTCAGGTAGCTTACCAGTAGATCACCCACGAAGATCGAAACTACGGCAGTGATCAACGCATAGGGGATCTGCGTCCAAACATGCTCTTCGTGCGGGCACTCGGCCGCTATGGAAGAGAGCACTGTGGTGTCGCTGATGGGTGAACAATGATCTCCGAAGATGGCTCCGGCCAGCACGCTGCCCACTGATGCGTAGAACAGTTGCAGTGCGGTATCCGTTGCTAGCGGGGCTGCAAGGTTTGCAGCTACTTGCACGACCAGCGGACAGAGTATTCCCATCGTGCCCCATGAGGTTCCCGTTGCGAAAGATACACCCGCCGCGGACAGAAATACCAGTGTGGGAAGCCACTTGGCCTCAAGATTCATCGTTTGTAGCTTGGCCGTGACGACTGCCCCCAACTCCAGGTCTTGAGAAACTGCAGAGATCGCCCACGCGAGGACCAGAATGACAACGGCAGGGAACATGCGAGACATCCCATCCAGTCCAGCCTGCATGGTTTCGCCCAAAGAGCAAGCACGTGCCATTAAAGCTAACGTTGCTGCCACAAATGCCGAAGCAAGTGCGCCGTAAAGAATCGCAATATACGAGTCGGAGTTTCCAATGATGACTGCTCCGCGCTCGAACCAGGGCTTGGCAGGCCAGCCTGGATCGACGTGTGTGCCGATTCGTTTGATTTCGGCAACGGTATCCGGGCTGTGAATGCCGGTTGCCCACAGTACACCAAGCGTTGCGCCTACTAAGACGAGAATAGGAAGGAGTCCGAGTGCCCAGCGAGGTTCAGGCTGCTTTGCATCAACCGTCTTGGTGATAAGCTGGTGTTTGGTGGTCAATTTTGACCGTGCGCGGAGCTCAGACCGTTTCATCGGCCCGAAGTCCAACCCCGTGAGTGAGACCAAAAACACCAAAAACAGCGCGAGAAGCGGATAAAAGCGGTAGGGGATACTGTTAACGAACACCCAGAAGCCGCTCGCACCCTGGAGGTAACTCAAAGAGGGGTCTGTGTCGATAGGTAGGGCGAGCAACCCTTCTCGGATGAAGCCGATTTCAAAGCCTACCCACGTACCAATCAGTGCGATGGACGCGACCGGAGCTGCCGTCGAGTCAACGATGTACGCGAGCTTCGCACGAGATAGCTTTACTTTGTCGAACACAGAGCGCATGGTGGGACCGACGACCATCGTGTTGGCGTAATCATCGAAGAACACGACGAGTCCGGCGAAGTAGGCGGTGAGTGCCGTTCGGATGCGAGAGCGAGCTTTCCCCGCGATCAACATGACGAGCCCGGCGGTTCCACCGCTCGCGCCTATCACACCCACGGTGAACCCGATGACCAGTGTAAAGACGATGATCTTGACATGGCCTGCGTCCACGATACTTCTTTCAATGACGTAGTTTTCAAAACATACACGAATGCCCGCAATCACACCTTCGAAGGAAAACACTTCGACGCCGGGATGCAGGTAGGGAATCAACATGAATGCGCCGGTGAGAGTGCCGGCGATGAGTGCGGGGATGACCTGCCTGAAGATTACCGCGAGGATGATGGCGAGCAGGGCGGGCGAGAGTACCCACCAACCGTAACGTTCTGCAGCGGGTACCTTGGTGGCTGACTGCACCGGCGATTCGCTCGTATTATTCGATACTTCATCGCTTGCGGCTGGTGTGACCGGTGTGGTTGGCGATGATTGTGCGAAGAGAGAATGGCCGAGCCAGGCCAGCGCGATACAGGCTAGAATCGCGGGTAAAAGCCCATGGCTCCATGTTGTTTTCCTCGTATCCATCACCGTACAAGCCTTCCACAGGTAGGCGGAGGTCATGCTACACGCACCGGCGAG
This sequence comes from Phycisphaerae bacterium, assembly GCA_028282665.1. Classification (GTDB taxonomy): domain Bacteria; phylum Planctomycetota; class Phycisphaerae; order UBA1845; family UBA1845; genus JANQHN01. Next base: position 25,570 of record JANQHN010000328.1, read on the forward strand.
GCGATGTTGCTAGAACAAGTTCTAATCGGGCAGCGTTCGACACCACGTTTTGTACTTTAAAGAACTCGCCTTTAGGCGTTACGCTTTTGATTGAGGCTGTTGTATTTGTGGAGTATCGTCTCGGTTGGGTAGGAGCGTCAACCAGAATGAGGTTATTAGCCTTCGCCGAGGCGAAGTGGGTTATTTGCCAGTTGTGAAATGGCGTGTTTTTTTCTCGGTCACCAGCATGTCGACGCGACGGTCTAACGGACCTGTGGGGACTTCTTCAACGACCTGGCATTCGAAGGCCAACGCACAGGCTACGCCATGAAATTCAGGATGGGCTAGGAATCGATCATAAAAACCCTGTCCGCGCCCGAGTCGATTTCCGTTAGCGTCAAAGCCAAGTCCGGGTACGATAACCAGGTCGATCATCGGAACGGGGATGGGAATGCCGTTGGCTGGTTCGCGCACGCCCATCGCTGTGATGCGCAGATCCTCGGTAAGCGAGCGAATTTCCACCGGCATGAGCCGACGTTGTTCCCAGCCGATTTTGGGAGCAAGGACTTTTTTTCGCTCCTGCCAGGCACGGAGTACGAGTGGAGCCGTATCGACTTCGGTTGGTGATGAGAGAAATGTGAGAATGACGTTGGCAGTTTGGTATTCGGGTAGATCAAAGAGCAGTGCGCAAACCGTTTGCGACATGCTGGCGAATTGATTCGCGGGAATCGCGGCCAGCATTGTGCGGATTTTTTTGCGTAATTCTTTTTTAACCGGCAAATTGCGTCCTTTTAAGACGAGTGCTCCTGATTATCGGATACGTTTTCACGCAGCGTCCTGAAATGCTTCAGTCGCTCTTGTATCGATGCTTCGGTACCTCGACCCGTGGGGGTGTAATAAACTTTTTTCACGCCAAGGTATTCCTGCTGTACTATACCGTCACCGTGGTCGTGAGGGTACTGGTAACCCTCACCCGATCCGAGTTGTTTCGCCCCCCGGTATCCGGTGGCTTTTAAATGAATGGGGACGGGGATGGTTCGCTGATTTTTGACATCCTCGCGGGCTGCCCAAATCGCTTTGGCGCTGGCATTGGACTTCGGAGCGCAAGCCAAGTAGATCGCTGCCTGAGCGAGTACCAGTTGGCATTCCGGCAGGCCGACGAAATTAGTGGCGTCTGCCGCTGCTTGAGCGATGACGAGTCCGTTAGGCGCGGCGTTGCCGATGTCCTCTGCTGCGGCGATGACCGTTCGTCGGGCGATGAATCGCGGATCCTCGCCCGCTTCCAGCATGACCGCAAGCCAATAAATTACCGCATCCGGGTCGCTACCGCGGATTGATTTGATGTAAGCGGAGATGGCATCATAGTGCCTATCGCCCGTCGCGTCGTATTGAATAGCCTTCCTCTGAATCGAGTCCGCTGCGACTTCAATATTGATGACAATATTGTCAGTGGCGTTCTCGATGGCTGTTTGTGAGAGGATCGCCACTTCCAGGGCTGTAAGGGCCCTTCGTGCATCACCGTCGGACATCTCAGCCAGGTGATCCAGAGCGTCATCATGAGCGACGACATCTAATTGGCCGAATCCTCGTTTTTTGTCGTCCAGCGCTCGTCTGAGTAACGTCTGGATGGCTTCGTTGGTGAGTGGTTTGAATTGAAAAATCTGACTACGGGAAATGAGTGGGGAATTTACTGAGAAAAAGGGATTTTCCGTGGTGGCTCCAATCAGGATGATGACGCCGTCTTCCACATCCCCCAGTAGGACGTCCTGTTGCGCTCGGTTGAACCGATGCAGTTCATCAACGAATAGGATGGTGCGTTTCCCGTCGTTTTCGAGGAGACTACCCGCTTGTTCAAGTATGACTCGAACGTCTTTGACGCCGACTGTTGCCGCGTTTACTTGACGGAAGGCGGCGTTCGTCCTATTTGCGATGACTCTGGCTAGAGTCGTCTTCCCACAGCCTGGTGGGCCATAGAATAAGGCGCTGGACAGTCTGTCGGCTTCAAGTAGCCTGCGCAGAAGCTTTCCTTCTCCTAGAAAGTGTTCCTGGCCTACGAATTCGCTTAGCGTTTCCGGGCGCATGCGGACTGCGAGGGGATGGGCTTGTTGGCGTTGTTTTCGGCGGTGTTCGTTGAATAGGTCCATCGTTTGAAGGCCTTTCGCGGATCCAATTATAGGGCAGACGAACCACGCTGTCCTGTCTGCCGTATTTGGGATATAAACCGGGAATGGAGGAAGGCACTTCTGCCAGGTTTGAATCACCTGCCGTATGCGTCGATAATCAAGAAGCGAATGGCGCCTTTGGCGCGGTCCGTGCGCTCGGGTTGGGCGAAAACAGAGGAAATCGACTATGTGTGGAATTATCGGATATGTTGGACACAGGCCCGTCGTACCCATTCTGATTGAGGGGCTGAATCGGCTTGAGTATCGCGGTTACGACTCCGCGGGTGTAGCAGTGGTGAACGGAAGCGGGCTGGAGATCACGAAGGCTGCGGGTCGGATATCCGTGCTTGAAGAGATGATTGATTTCGAGTCGAAGAACACATTCGGCATTGGACATACTCGCTGGGCGACGCATGGTGCCCCAAACGACACCAACGCGCATCCCCATATTGATTCGTCCGAGAAAATCGCGGTTGTTCATAATGGCATTATCGAAAACTACAAATCGCTACGGACGTTTCTCGAACAGCATGGTGTGACGTTCAAGACGGATACGGATACGGAAGTCGTTGCGCAACTTATCGGCCACTTCTATGATGGCGACCTGGAGCGTGCAGTTCGTCGCGCGTTGCGTGAGGTATCCGGCACATACGGTTTGGGTGTGATCTGTACGGAGGAGCCTGGTGTGATGGTTGCAGCTCGCAAAGGAAGCCCGCTGATTATCGGCGTGGGGCAAGGCGAGCACATTCTCGCTTCCGATGCTTCCGCGATTTTGAGTCACACTTCCCAGGTGGTTTATTTGGACGATGGTGAGATTGCGCGTATTGAAGCAGGCAACTTCAGGCTGACCACGCTTGACAACGTTCCTATCAGCAAAGAGACGGAGGAAGTCGAATGGTCTTTGGAAGAGATCGAGCGTGCCGGTTACGAGCACTTCATGCTCAAAGAGATCATGGAGCAGCCGGAGTCGATGCGTAACTGTCTGCGTGGTCGCATCGATTTGACCGAAGGCGCCGTACACCTTGGCGGTTTGGTGGATTGCACGCGTGAGTTGGTGCGAGCGAAGCGGTTCATTTTGACAGCATGTGGCACTGCCTGGCATGCGGCGCTGGTTGGGGAGTATCTTTTCGAGGAATTCGTTCGCATACCTACGGAAGTGGAGTACGCCAGCGAATTTAGGTATCGCAATCCGATCGTGGATGATGGTACAGCGGTTATTGCGGTTTCACAGAGTGGTGAAACCGCAGATACATTGGCCGCGTTGCGCGAGGCCAAGCAGCGTGGGGCTCTCGTGCTTGGTGTGGTAAACACAGTCGGTTCGACGATTGCGCGAGAGACGGATGCGGGTGTGTACTTGCACGTGGGGCCGGAGATCGGCGTTGCGTCGACGAAAGCGTTTACGGGTCAAGTGGCGGTGCTCGCATTGATGGCGTGCTATTTGGGGCGGCGTAAGCATATGTCACCTGCCGCAGCGGCAGACTATCTGCAGGCGTTATCGCGTATTCCCGAGCAAATGCAGGAAACTTTGGATAAGGTTAACGTCGAATCCGAGAAGGTGGCGGAACGCTATTCGCAACGGAACAACTGGCTTTATCTGGGGCGTGGCTACAACTATCCCGTTGCGCTGGAGGGTGCGTTGAAGTTGAAGGAAATCAGCTACATCCACTCGGAAGGATTGCCTGCAGCCGAGATGAAGCACGGTCCCATTGCGTTGATAACCGAAGGCATGCCCGTGGTGTTTATTGCGACGTCCGGTTTGCAATACGAGAAGATCATTAGCAACATGTGCGAGGTCCAGAGTCGCGGCGGAAGCGTGATCGCTATTGCCACGGAGGGAGACCACGAAATTGCCAAGCAAGCGGACCACGTGATCTACGTGCCACATACGATCGAACCGCTGCAACCGCTGCTCGCATCGATTCCGCTGCAATTGATCGCCTATCACGCGGCTGTGATTCGAGGGTGCAACGTAGACAAGCCGCGCAACTTGGCGAAAAGTGTGACTGTCGAATAATCGACGCATGATGCATGCCGGTTCGAAGCGAGGTCTTGGGGTCGGTCATGGCGGAAAGACGACAGAGTCCGAAAAGTCGCGCAACGCGCAGCGCGGCTTTTCGGACTTTCTTTATGTGCGGTCCTGACGTGAAGCTTTGGCGGTGATTAGAGAAAGCTCTAACCAGGCGTAGCGTTTGACACCGTGTTTCGTGCTGCCGGCAAGTCGACTTTGAACGCTACGTTTGGATTGAAACTGCTATAGTCTGGTCCGATACTCGATTTCTCCATACTTCGGTTATCATACTTGACTGCACATCTCGCTTTGTCTGCGAATCGTACGATTCAGGCAGGGGAAGGTACGGGAAAGCCTGCCGATTGGGGACGCAGTCCGGCATTATGAAGATTGGCCTGAGAACACAATCCAGTATGCGAAACTCGCAGCGTAGCGGGATGGCGTTAGCGTTGGTTATGGTTGTCGTTGTGGTCGCGGCGACGATGGCGGGATCTTTTCTTGCCTCGCAGGGAACTGCGATCGAAATTGCACGCAACGTCGAGAATCACGCCAGAGCACGGTTCATCGCCGAATCGGGTCTGGATTTAACAATCGCCTATATTCGTAGCAATAACGGTTGGCGTAGCGAATTCTCCCACGGTACATGGCTTACGGGCATCACCCTTGACGGTGGGACGTACACGGTCGTTGGCGAAGACGGCCTGGACGAGGACGGCGACGGAGTTGTTGATGGCGACGGCGATTTATCGAATGGCGAAACGGATGCGCTGACGCTCTCCGTGACGGGCAAGTACAACGGCACGTCGCATCTCGCACGAGCGGTGATTAGGCCCGCGCCGACTTCCCTGGAAAAATTATTATATGTCGTCAAAGACGCCAGTAAGCTGAGTCTGGATGATGATGACAGGATTGCCCTGTTCAAAGAGTGGGGTTACGAGGTTACGACGATATCGGATTCGGCGTCATCTTCGGAGTTTGATTCCGCAGGAAGTGACGTTGATGTCGCGTACATATCCAAAGACGTCAAAGACAATAATGTGAAAACCAAGCTCAAGGATGTGTTATTCGGAATAGTTAGCGAAGAGGTCAAATTGTGTGATGAGTTTGGAGTTTCGAAATCCGGCAAGAAAACCAAACAAACATCCATTGATATCGTTGACAATACGCACGAAATCACATCGGCTTTTTCAGTCGGTTTACTCACCGTGCTGAGCCAATCATCCGACCTGTCCCGCATGGAGTCTGAGTTAGCCAGCAGCGCTTCGGTGCTTGCTGAGGAGCCTTCCAAGGATTATGCAATGTTGGTGGCGATTGAGGCCGGCAAGGCTCTCAACGATGGATCATTTGCAGCCGGTCGTCGCGTGCAAATGCCATGGGGGGATGGCGGCTTCGAATTTTCGTATGTGAATGATGACGGAAAGACCCTGATGAGGCGATCGATCGATTGGGCGGCCGCGAACGTTGCAGTACGTCAGCCCATCGCACACTGGTATTTGAACGAGATAAGTGGAGTAAACGCCGGAGATTCGATCAGCAATCATCACGGTACATTCACCAATGGAGTGTCGCTTGCTGAAACGGGCATTGCTTCGAGCACCGGTGTTCGGTTTGACGGATCGAACGATTATGTGCTCGTGCCTCATAGCGATGATCTGTTGATTGACAATGGTACGGTGAGTTTTTGGTTCAACAGTGAATCTCTCTCAAGTCATAAGGCTCTCTTTTCGAAGGATTCCTCCGGTTGTGATACTGGTGGGCACATACACATCTACACTGATGGTTCTCGGGTGAAGGCAAGGCTGCAAAATACAAAGAAATCATACACGGTACAGTCAAGCAGCGATTTATCAACGAACAAATGGCATCACGTTGCGGTGACCTTCGGGGCGAGTGGACTCAAATTGTATTTGGACGGTTTCGTTGTAGACACAGATTCCTACAGCGGCGGACTGGGTACGTCTTCGGGCGGAGTGGGCAATCAAGAGCCGCTGGTTTTCGGCGCAGGTACTTGGAGCAGTGGGAATCTAACTCACCAGTCTTTGAATTACTACTACCGTGGGTTGATGGATGACATCCGCATCTACGACAGTTCTTTGAGTGGAGCAGAGATCAAGTCCATCTATGAAGCTGGTTCGGAAGAAGGGGAAGATGCCGACGCGCAACTGATTGCCCTTTACGAATTTAAGCAGGTTCAAGAGACAGCGGATCTGGTCGGGCACTGGAAGCTCGATGAGTCCGCAGGTGGCGATCCGGGCATTGCGGTGGCGACCAAGTTCGAATTTGGGACCGGTACGATCGACAGCTATGATTCATCGTCGGGTGCGTATGGGGGAAGCAATCAAGGAAGTAGTGCGCTGGTTACCGTCAATGCGACGGGGCATGACAGCATCGAAATGTATGGGGGGGCGACGCTGAAGGGCGATGCCTACGTCGGTCCGGGAGGAAACGCCGCGACTGATATTTCGCTGTGGAGTGCGACGATCACTGGAATAACCGGCGAACTCGATTCTGCTGTGACGATGCCTTCGCTATCCGCGCCAACCGGTTCACCGTTTAGCGATGCCAGCGAAGGCAACCTCTCCTTGTGGGGTTCGCTTACCGATACGATTAACACGGACCGTCACCTTACTAACCTCCAACTTTGGGGCAACTCGAAAATGACCGTGGACGGCGATGTCACAGTGCTGTTGGAGGGAAATCTTGAAGTCAATAGCGGCGCGCAGCTAGTGATCACAGATGGATCGACGTTAAATCTCTACGTCAAAGGTGGTCTGGGGATTGGCGGTAAAGTCAACGCGTTGGGCCATGATCCCGGTCGTTTACGTCTGTTCATGTTGGGCAACTCGAAAGTTCTTGAACTGTGGGGCAGTGCCCAGGTTCACGCGATCGCACAGAATCCGCAAGGTAAGTTGGAGGTTTGGAGCGGGTCGCAGTTTTTCGGAACGTACATGGGGACTCAGGTGCAGGGTACTGGTCGCATACACGTTGATCGGAACTATGCCGCCGGTCTCGCTTCATCCTCAGCTGCTGACGAAGTGGCCGGCAACAATGGCACTTACAGCAATGCCCCCTTGTGTGGAGTGAGTGGTCAGGATGGAACCGCGGTTTCGTTCGATGGGGACGATGACTACATCGAGATACCGCACAGCTCCAGTTATCTGCTCAACAACGGGACGGTTTCGCTGTGGTTCAACACGGATAGCGTCTCAAGCCGGCAGGGCATCTTTTCCAAAGACTCCACCGGGTGCGATACCGGCGGGCATCTCACGATGTACACCGAGAGTTCGAAATTGAAGGTCAGGTTGCAGAGTACGAGCAAATCCAAGCAAGTGGAGTCCGGCAAGCTAAGTAACAACACTTGGTACCATGTCGCGTTCACTTTTGGTGCAGGCGGTATGAAGCTTTACATCGACGGGACGGAAGTCGATTCGGATTCGTATAGTGGCGGACTTGGTACTAATTCGGGCAGTACGGGCAACTATGAGCCCATCGCTTTGGGGGCGAATAGTTGGGGAAGTGGAAATTTGGTTGTGGCGCCCCTGCAAGATTACTTCTCCGGTTCGATTGATGATGTTCGGATGTATGACTATCCGCTTTCCGAGACTCAGGTAAAGAACCTGTACAACGGGCAGGCGATAGGGGATGAGGGTTTCCCAGGTTTGATCATTTACGACACGAGCGGATTCGGAGCACCTGTGAATCTGACGATAAACGATGTGGATGCGGTGACGTGGATTGAGGGTGGAGGGCTTACTTTCGACAGTTCTACAAAAGCGAGTTCGGAAAGTGCGGCGACCAAACTCCACGATGCTTTGACTGCGACGGGTGAGTTTACGCTTGAGGTGAAGTTTCAGCCCGCCAATGTGGTTCAGGATGGTCCCGCGAGGATATTTTCCTACTCCAAGAATACTTCCAATCGGAATTTCACCTTCGGCCAGGAAGACCAGCGGTACATCCAACGGTTGCGTACAACTAGCGTTGGTAACAACGGTACTCCTGATATCGAATCAGGCAATGTACTGAGTCCCACGGAGTTGCAACATGTCGTTGTTACTCACGATGGTGACATACTGAAAATGTATCGCAACGGTTCAAAAGAAGTTACCTCAAGCCGACCCGGTACTTATGACTGGGATAAATCGTATCTACTGCTTATGGCAAATGAGGACACGGATAATCGGGCCTGGCTCGGCACGATCTATCGCATCGCGATTTATGACAAGGCTCTTAGCAATTCGCAGGTAAACGAGATTTACGGCATAAGTGGTGGTGAGACGGGGGAGAACCTTGGCGGATTAGCTGTGGAGTGGGATGAAGGTCCCTGATTCAGACGCACCGTTTTGGCTTGCTGGCAACAAGTGGGGGCATTGAATGAAGCATTCACTGATGAACATCGTTTGCGTTGGGATTGTCGTATTTGGCGGGGTGAGATTCGCTTACGCATCGCACATTGATGCGGTCATGGCTTACGATCCAATTCACTTTTGGTCACTTGATGAGGTGAACGGCCCGATCATCGATCGCGTTGGTAACGCCGACGGTCAGTTGCATGGTGGGGTTGTTCAGAATCGGCCGAGCTTTACGGTAGCTGGTTCAGCTACGCAGTTTTGTTGGCAGGGGCACCCGGGTTATATCGAAATCACTCACCGGGATTCGTTTCTGCTGAACGAAGGCACGCTGAGCTTCTGGTTCAAAGACACAGGAGCGCAACGTAAGGCGGGGCTGATTTCCAAGGACAGCAAGAACTACGACACCGGCGGGCACCTCACCGCGATGACCGATGGTATGGGTTTGTCCATTCGCCTACAAAGTGCGAGCGAGAGTTATTACGTTACCTCGCCGTCGATCAGTTTGGATCAGTGGTACCATGCCGCATTTACGTTTGGTGGTGAAGGAATGCATTTGTATCTAAACGGTTCGCTTGTGGATTCGAATGTCTATCCGGGTGGGATGGGGTCTACATCAGGCGGCTTGGGCAACTTGGAGCCTTTCGTATTCGGTTCCAGCGCCCGTCACAGCGATGATCTTAGCGCGACTCCGTTGAGGGACTATTACTCGGGTTTGTTGGATGATGTGGCAATTTACGGTCGAGCCTTAGACGGGACTGAGATACGCCACATATACATAGGGGACATTCCCGAGCCTGCGACATGCGTATTGGTTGCTCTTGGAGGCATGGCGCTGATGAGGCGAGGTTGAAGTTGTTTCAACCAGGCGCGATGTTTTGTAAGACCGATCTTTTGCAACGTGAAATAGTGTGTCAAACCCTGCGCTTGATTGGAACGAGTAGTAATGTGTGGCGTTCGATGCTTTGAATTGTGCGATGAAAAATACGCTACTGAACACTGACTACAACCGCTTTAAAACTTGTTCCAGTTGTTCTCGCCCCAATCGTAAGGTAGAGGCCGATCAACAGGGGGCCGTTTGGGCCATGCGGGGCCTGTAGAAAACCGCTCGGCAGTGCCGGTGTGGCGTGAACCGGGATCCTAGATCCAAAAGGGATTCGGAAGAGCCGACGAAGAGGCATCCTGAGGGCGTGAGCAACTGGGTAATGCGTTCAAAGAGGTCTTTGCGTGCCTCTGCGCTGAAATAGATGGCTACATTGCGGCAAAAGACAATATCAAACGGACCCATACCTACAAACGGCTGGAGCAGGTTGATTTGTTGAAATCGGATGAGCGATCGCAACTGATCTTTAACGCGGTACGTTCCTTCGGTTTGATCAAAATACTTGGCGAGGAATGTGGGTTTCATGCCGCGTTGGATCTCAAGCTTCTCGAACGTACCTCGGCTTGCTTGGGCGATGGCGGTGCTGGAGATATCGGTCGCTAGGATGTTCACGTCCCAGCTGTGAATATCCGGGATGAGTTCCGCCAGTGTCATGGCGAGGCTGTATGGTTCTTGCCCAGTGCTGCATGCCGCCGACCATAGGCGCAATCGTTTGGGATTCCGAGAGTTTGCTTTTTCGTCGATCATCTCCGGCAGCACCTTGAATTGCAACGCTTCGAATGGTGAGGTGTCGCGGAAGAAGAGTGTCTCATTGGTTGTGATCGCATCGATGATCTTCTTCTCGATTGCCGGGTTCTGCTTGTAGCGAGTTTTGTAGTAAAGTTCGCTGAACGTTTCGCATCCTGCTTCGTTCGCCACACGCGAAAGCCGGCTTTCGATGAGGTAGCCTTTGGATTCGTCCAGCACGATACCACAAAGGTCGTGGACGAGTCTGGAAATTACCTTTATGTCTTCAGTTGTTATTTGCACGCGAGTGCTCCCTGATGCAAAAGGGCCAGAATCGTCGACGCCAGTTCGTTCAAAGGAACAATACGATCCGCCAAACCCGCTTCGACCACTGCGCGAGGCATGCCGTATACGACGCAGCTTTCTTTGTCTTGTGCGACGACCGTTGCGCCTTTTCGTTTGAGAAGTTTGCAGCCGAGCGTTCCGTCCGAACCCATTCCTGTCATGATGATGGCCAGAGTTTGCGGAGCGATGCATTGCGAAAGCGATCGCAACATATAGTCTACCGCAGGCTTGCAGCTGTTTTCTGGTGGATCGTCAGTCAGTTTGGCAACAAAATCCACCCCTTTGGGGTCGATTTTGAGTTGCGATCCGCCAGGTGCAATATACACGCAGCCGGCTTGCAGTTTATCGCCATCGGCCGCTTCCACTACGGTTAGGGCGGCCTTGTTATCAATCCCTTCCGCGAGAGATTTTGTGAACAACGGTGGCATGTGTTGCACGATTACAACAGGTACCGGAAGGTCGGCAGGTAGAGACGGGATAAGGGTGCTAAGCGCCTGTGGACCACCTGTCGACACGCCGATAGCAAGGATGCGCGGCTTCATGCCGGAGGGTTTCATACTCGTTGGTTCAAAGGCGGGGGTTTTGTCTGTAGTTTTATTGGCAATCGAGAGTCCGGGCGCCGCCTGCTTTGTGTGAGGCGCTGTCGGTGTGGTGCCGATGGCGGGCTTAAGCTTGCCGCTACGTGCATAGGCTTCGATTTTTGTTTCGAGGGATTCGCGAAGTTGTGATGCGGTTTTTTCCGGGGCACCGCCGGTCGGCTTAAGAACGAAGTCGAATGCACCTCGCTGCAACGCGGACATGGTTGTTTCGGCGCCTTTGGAAGTGAATGCACTTAGCATGATCACGCCCGGTGCGTTAGGTTGTTTCTGCAACGCCGCGAGGACACCCAAACCATCTACATTGGGCATTTCCAGGTCGAGCGTCAGCAGATCGGGGCGCAGCATACCGATCTTGCGTAGGGCGATTTCGCCATCCGGAGCCGTGCCGACAACTTCGACGCCATCAATCTTCTCCAACACATTCGAGACGATCTTGCGATAGAGAACGGAATCATCAACTACGAGAATCTTTACTGCCCGATTCATTGCAATGCACCTTCCCAGGTATTTTGGATTTTTATTCGTCTAGAATGCGTCTCGCAAAGTGAAATTAGTCTTTCTCTAAAACGAATTGTTCAACCGTCGATTGTAGGTTTTCTGCCAACAGAGATAACGACTGACCGGAATTTTGAGTTTCACTCGCCACGGTAGAACTGTTCTTTGCCGACCGATCAACAAGGGTAATGGTTTGCGTAATCTCTTGGCTTGCCGTAGCCGATTCGGTGATACCCGTAGAAATAACTTCGGCGGCGCCTGCCGTTTGAGCGACGTTTTGTGCAATTTCACCCATGGTGGCGCTTTGCTGGTCGACCGAGGTCGCGATGGTATGCGACACGTCATTGACTTGGGTGATGACTTCGCGGATTTCGCCAATTGAGTTGACCGCTTGTCCGGTACTTTGCTGGATGCCTTCAATTCGCTTGCGAATATCTTCTGTGGCGTCGGCGGTTTGTTTGGCGAGTTCCTTGACCTCGGTCGCGACTACGGCAAACCCCTTGCCAGCTTCACCCGCCCTCGCCGCCTCGATGGTGGCATTGAGCGCAAGCAGGTTCGTTTGTTCAGCGATGTCCTGGATGACCTCAATGACCTTTCCGATTTCGTCTGCGGCGGTGCCGAGTTCAGCGATGCGTTCATTACTGGCATCAGCGAGACTCGAAGCGTTTCCTGCCACACCTGCTGCCTGCTGTGCGTTTTTGGCGACTTCGGTGATGCTGGCGGTCATTTGCTCGACGGCTGAGGCGACGGTGCGGATGTTTTCCGAGACTTGATGAGCCGATTGAGCCATATTGTCCATATTCGCTGACATTTGCTCGGCTGCTGCCGCTCCCGCATTGGTTTGCTTCGTCGTTTCTTCCGAGGAGGTAGCCAATTGTGTTGCTGTTGCTGTGAGTTGGGAGGACGAACCCGAAAGGGACGTGGCCGCATCGGCAACGGATTTCAACGATGAGCCGAGCTTGGAATTGATCGCGTCGATCGCTTGAACGAGCATACCTATCTCATCCTGGCGTGCGAGTGCAGTCTGTGTGACCGGTATCGAAAAATTCCCCTGCGAAATTTCGTGCAGGTGTGAAACGCTTTGTCTGAGTGGTTTGCTGATTGATCGGGCGATTAGATAAGCAGCCATGATCGAGAAAAACAATGCGATGACGCATACGGCAATCAGCACGGTGCGCGTTTGCGCTGCCGAGGCGAGCATTTCATCGTCGGTCATGACGTTTGAGCGGACGATCTTGCCGGCTTCTCCTAACATTCCCCGTACTTCGGTGAGCAGTTTGTTTGTTTGTTTGTTATAGATGTCTTTAGCCCGGTTCATACCGGTCAGGGCGTGCTCCGCCTCCATCTGCAAGGTTGCAAGGTGTGCGATAGCCTGTTTGATTGTTGGTTCGGCTTCATCGCGAACGAGGCGATTGGCTTCATTCACCGCGAGTTTCGAGTTTCGTTCCGTGGTAATGGCTGATGCAAATTGCTCAAATTGATTGCGCCATCGCGTGGCCGCTGCTTCGATATTGGTAATCACCGGCGAAAGTTCATCCTTGCCTTGGCACAGTTCCTTCCATTCAGCGATTCCTTGATCCAAATCGTCGATCGCTTTGCGGCATCGTGGAGCAAGTTCCAAGATGTTTTCTTGATTGAGTTGAACGATAATCATTGCGGTTTCCAGGCAGCCCTGAATGATGTGTTCGTTCATGTGTTCATCGATTTCAGCCCATTTGGATAGTGCATCGACATCCGCCTTCTCTGACGCGCGATCTTTAGCGGGGTCAAGTACGTTCTCCATGCCATGTTCCAAAACAGCGAGTAGCTCATTTTGCGTCTCGAGCATGGACTCCCAGATCTGTTTGCGCTGGTTCGTTGCTTGCCTCCATGCTTCGAAGGATAGCTTTGCCTCAACGCGATTCCCGATTTCGTGGAGCTGTTGGTGACTTTGGGCCAAGGCGTCGAATGCGGCACGAAAATCTTGATCGCCTAATGCGTAGGCAGTCCGCGCATTTTCAGAATTTAACCAAGATCCCAACGTGCATTTCGTGGGATCATGTTCCACATCGATATGGTCTACTTCATTGAAAAATGCGTCATATACGGAAGCGGACCACCTGAACAAATCGCTCTTGGCAGAAGCAAGAAGAGCGGGCAAGTGCGGATCGGCCTGTTTGAAATGCTTGCCGATTTGAATGGCTGATTCGTGGAGATTGCGATGCGGCTGCTCCATTTTGGCGAGCAACGGTGCCAGTTCAGGGACCAACACCTCGGCTTCTTTTCGTTCCTCACCGTAATACCACGAGCCTAAGCCGCATTTGTGTGGATCCGTCTGCACATCCAAAGTTGTGACGGTGTCGTTGGTCAGCAGCATATTGACGTTTGCGGCCCAGTCTAGATGATCGACTTCGCGCTGGGCTATCATGCCGCGAAGTCGATTTCCTTCAATCACCTGCCCGGCGTCGTCGACAAAGCGGCCAATGCCCATCACTGCCCAACCGCCCACGATCAACATAAGGAGCGTTAAGGCACCGAATCCGACTCCCAATTTCGCTTGAAGGCTTAAGTTTTTCCAAGCCATGACTCACCTAGGATTCAAAGTCATTAAAATATAAATGCGTGATAGAAAATATCTTTAGTCTCACTTCGGCCTGTTTTTCAAATCGTTAGCATAGCCGTCAGCTTGTTTTAAACTGGTTCACCAAAGACTGCAGTTGTTCGGCGAGATTTGACAGGCCCTCGCCGGCTTTTTGCGTCTGTTCTGCTCCAGCCGCGCTTAGTCGCGCCGTTTGGTCGACGCCGGCTATCGTTTGCGTAATTTCCGAACTGGCCGAGGCCGATTCCGCGACGCCTGTGGAAATTACTTCCGCCGCACTTGCGGTTTGGGCGACGTTTTGCGCAATCTCTTTCATCGTCGACGATTGCTCATCCACGGATGTAGCGATAACTCGCGATACCTCATTCACCTGGGTTATCACGCCGCTGATTTCGCCGATCGAGGTCACGGCGTCGCTTGGGGAACTCTGAATACCTTGCACGCGCTTACGGATATCTTCAGTCGCATCGCCCGTTTGTTTAGCGAGTTCTTTGACTTCGGTGGCGACGACGGCAAATCCTTTGCCCGCCTCGCCCGCTCGAGCCGCCTCGATGGTGGCGTTAAGCGCGAGGAGGTTCGTCTGTTCGGCGATGTCCTGGATGACCTCGATGACCTTTCCGATCTCATCGGCTGCGGCGCCGAGTTCGGAGATGCGTTCATTGCTTTGATTGGCCAGTTTGGATGCGTTATCCGCGACACCGGCGGCGTTTTGAGCGTTTTGGGCAACATCGGTGACGCTGGCAAGCATCTCTTCGACTGCGGCCGCTACGGTTTTGATGTTGTCTGAAACTTGTCCGGCAGAACTGGCCATGTTGTTCATGTTGGCGGACATTTCTTCTGCACCGGCGGCCACGGAGGCGGATTGTTTCGACGTTTCACCTGCACCGTTTGTTAGATCTGTAGCGGTGGCGAGAAGTTCGGTTGATTCAGTCGTCAAAGTGGTGGCGTTGCCGGCCATTTCTCGGATGACGGACTCGATTCGACTTACAAATAAGTTGAACCATTTCGCCATCGTACCGAGTTCGTCTTGGTGTGAATCGTCGAGGCGCCTGGTTAGATCGCCTTCACCCTCGGCAATATCCTGTAAAGCTTGCGATGTATTGATGATCGGTTTTATGATAGAACGCGCCAGCAGAATCGAAATTACGATTCCCAGAGTTAGAGCTACGCCGGCCACGGAAACCACGATAATGACTGCTCGCGTGTTCGCTGCTTGCAAGGCCGGGCCAAGGGTGTCCTGGTCCGCCTTGACGGAGAGTTTGACATCCTCGGCAGCGGTGGCTATTTGCGGTCCAATCTTATCCAGAGTGTTTTCGATGATCTCGTTGCGAGCGTAGATTGTCTCGACGAGATTCTGAAAACCGGATTTGTATGAGCTTTCGAGTTTTGTGACCTCGGCAAGCAAAGCGCGCCGATCAGGGTCCTTGAGCTCCTGATCCATGACGCCCACCTGCTCTTGCATCTTTGAAAATTCTTCGTTAACCCGATCTACGGTGGGCTGGTCGTTTGTGTCGAGGAATTTGATTACGTAGAGTCGCGCGAGCAGCAAGTGCCGCAGTGCCAATCCGGCTCGGTAAGCCGCCGCCGCGTCCTGATCCTGATTAGCGGAGAGCATGATTTCCGTGAGTTTGCGCTCCATCTGCGGTCCTTGGACATTGAGAACTTCATTCACCGTCTGGTGTCGCTTGTCTTGAAGTGTCAATACTTGGGCGAAACCGGCCTCGTAATCGACCACAGATTCGGCTATTTCGTCAATGAGGGCTGCGCGATTCGGTTTTTGAATTTCTTGTTGCGCTTGGTCCAGGAAGCCCTGGGTTTTTTCCAAGTAGTCGCGGTATTCCTGAACGTCCTTCTCGCTACCAGTGATGATAAAATCCTTGACATTCATGCGCACCATCAGCATGTTGGCCTGCAAGCGGCCGCAGAGGTTTGCGCCTCGGGCCAAACCTCGGTATTCAACGAACCCATCGGCAGCTTGCCTTAGCGCATGCCAGGATACGACGGATCCAGCTGTTAGGAGAATTAGAATTAACGCAAACCCTAAGTAAATTTTCCTGCTGATTCCTAAATGCATAGAAGTGTTCCTATCTTTAGACTTAACTTTCCTGAGTTGTCGTTCAAGCTCACTTGACAGGCTACTTGGCGATACATAAGTCAGTCGCACTTCTAGGCTGTGGTGAGCATGTGAAACGTTCCATTTCTAACGCCTCTTCCTAATCGTCGCTGTATCCGGGCTCAATCGAACTGCCTACTCCCACTTCAAAAGAGATAGGCGCAGTCTCGTTCTTGCCTTCCTATTGCATCGCAGGCGCTACGGTCAGCTGGTTTTAAACTGACTGACCAGCGACCGAAGTTTCTCAGACAGCGTGGACAGTTCTTGACCTGCAAGCTGAGTCTGTTCCGCACCGGTTGCGCTTTGTCGCGCTGTGTGTTCAACGCCGGAGATCGTCTGCGTAATCTCCGAGCTGGCCGAAGCTGACTCTGCGACACTTGTGGAAATCACCTCTGCCGCACTTGCGGTTTGGGCGACGTTCTGTGAAATCTCCCTCATCGTCGACGATTGTTCATCTACAGAAGAAGCGATGACTTGCGATACCTCATTGACCTGAGCAATAACGGTGCTGATTTCGCCGATCGAGGTGACGGCGTCGCCCGTCGAATTTTGGATTCCTTGGATGCGTTTACGAATGTCTTCGGTTGCATCGGCTGTTTGTTTAGCGAGTTCTTTAACTTCGGTGGCGACGACGGCGAATCCCTTGCCTGCCTCACCCGCTCGAGCCGCCTCGATGGTGGCGTTGAGTGCGAGGAGGTTCGTTTGTTCGGCGATGTCCTGGATGACTTCGATGACTTTGCCGATTTCGTCAGCAGCGCTGCCGAGTTCGGAAATGCGTTGGTTACTCTGATCGGCCAGTGAAGAAGCATTGTCTGCAACGCTGGCTGCCTGTTGAGCGTTCTTGGTCACTTCGGTGACGTTCGAGAGCATCTCCTCGACTGCGGCTGCGATGGTCTTAATGTTATCCGAGACCTGCCCCGCAGAGCCGGCCATATTGTTCATGTTGGCGGACATCTCTTCGGCGGCCGCCGCGACAGAGGCGGACTGCGTAGACGTTTTGCCCGCGCCGTCTGTTAATTCCGTGGCTGTGGCAAGCAATTTCGTCGATGCGTCCGTTAGGGTAGTCGCGTTGCCTGCGGTATCTCGAATGATGGCATCGAGTTTGCTAATGAACATGTTGAACCATTTGGCCATGGTGCCAAGTTCGTCCTTGGACGAGTCATCCAATCGCTTGGTTAAGTCGCCTTCACCTTGTGCAATATCCTGCAGTACCTCAGCAGCAATATTGATCGGGCGGACGATGCGGTTGCTGACGAACGCCGCAAGAACTCCACATACTGCACACATCGTAAGTGCGCACGCGACGATCCATTTGACCATGCCGGACAATGTAGAAGCTACGCGTGCGTTTGCTTCATGGAAGTCGTCTTCGTAAGCGGAGGCTCCAATGACCCAGTCCCACGGTTCGAAGTAGGTGACTGCGGCAATTTTCCGGCGGGCATGGTCTTCGTTTTTGTTCTTCCAGGGATAAAATTCGTAATCGCTTTTTCCGCTTTGCGTAGCGAGGGCCTTTTCGATCAGCGTCTGAATAAACGGATGCCCGTCAGCATCCTTGGCGTTGTAGATGTTTTCGCCGTCTCGTGCGCCCTTTTTGGAAATAACGTAGTTTCCCCTTTGTTTTCCTGTTCCTTGGAGGACGAATACGTAGCCATTTTTGCCAATTGTAATATCCATGATTCCTTGGCGGACTTCGGCTACCGCTTCCTGTGGCGTACCTACGTAAAGGACGCCGACGATTCGACCGTTTTGATCCTTGATGGGTTCATACGCAGTTAGGTACCAGGCGTTAACCACGTAGGCGCGGCCTTTATAGGTTTTGCCACGCATAATCGTGGAAATGACCGAGTTTGGAGTGCCATCCGGGTCGATTGCGGCGATGTAGGTACCGATAGCCCTGGTTCCATCGAGTTTTTGGACATTCGTACTTACCCGCAACATATCACCTTCTTCGTTCATCCGCTGGAAGATGGTGCATGTCTGGTCCACAAGGTTCTTGACGCCGTCAACTACGGGAGAAGGGGTGGACAGGCTATTGTTTTGCCCAAGCCAAGTGTCGCCTACCATCATTTTTGGGAGGCTGATCGTCTTGGCGCTGTTGGTTTTTTGGTTCACCGCGTTCCAGGTAATCGTTTCGTCGTCGAAGCTAACTCGGCCCATTTTGTCAAGTACATTCCGCGCTACTTTCAGATCGGCCTCGAGCTTGAGCATCTGTGTCTCATGTTGGGCAGAAAGCATGCTGTATACATCGCACGCAACACGCGAACAGAGATGCCTTGCTTGTTCGCCGGCGCTTTCGTTGAGGTACTTGGACAAAATTTTCTTTTCGATTAGCAAAACGGCGACTATCACGATGGAAGTCAAAAATATGCCGCTTACACTAAGCATTAAGATTTTTGTCTTGATCTTCATGTCGTTTTAACCCAATGGTTTTTGCCGTTATTCGGCGGACCAATTGACCAATTCGGAGCGGCGGTGCTGCGAATCGGTGAGGTGTCATTTTTCTGCCGGATTATCGCAAAGTGATAAATGCGCATCCGGAAAAACTCCGTTTTTCGACATTACGACTAGACCTTGAATTTTTTCACGGCGTCACTCAGTTCTGAGGCAAGCCCCGAAAGATCCGTGCTCGAATGTTGAGCGCGATTGGCTGCTTCCGCTGTTTCTTTCGCGCGGTGATCCACCTTGACGATGCTCTCCGTGATTTCGCGGGTGGCTGTGGCGGATTCCGTCACGCTGGTCGACGTCGTTTCCGCCGCCACCGCCGTACGATCCACTGCGCCGGAGATTTGCTGCGTCGTGATGCTTTGTTCTTCGACGGCAGAGGCGATCGTCTTGGACGCATCATTGACACGATCCACGACCGCACCGATTTCGGTAATGGCGGTCACTGCATCGTTGGTCGAAATTTGAATTCCTTCGATTCGTTTGCGAATATCTTCCGTTGCTTCGGCGGTTTGTTTCGCGAGTTCTTTGACCTCGGTAGCGACGACCGCGAATCCTTTACCCGCTTCTCCCGCGCGAGCAGCCTCAATGGTTGCGTTGAGGGCGAGCAGGTTCGTTTGCTCAGCGATGTCCTGAATAACCTCGGTTACCTTGCCGATCGCTTCCGTTGCTTCATGCAACTGGCTTACTTTGGTATTGCTGAGGTTAACCAACTGAGCGGCTTCTTGTGCGACACTGGCGGCTTGCTCGGAACTTTGCGCTACTTCGGTGATGGCGGAAGTCATTTCCTTGACGGATTCCGAGACCGACCCCACGTTTGTGGACATCTCCTGACTCGCCCCCGCCATGTTTTTCATGTTTACGGACATCTCTTCTGCAGCCGCGGCTACAGTTGCGGATTCTGATGTGGTCTGTTCGGCGCCCGCCGCAAGCTGTGTTGCGGTTGTCGACAATTCAGTTGCAGACGACGTTAGCGTATCGGCTGTGGTCACTACCTCGCCGATGATGCCCTGGAGATTCTTTGTCGAGGTATTGATGGCATCGGAAAGCTCACCAAGCTCATCTTTGCGGTTGAGGTCGACGCGCTGCGTGAGATCGCCATCTGCGATTTTTCGGCTTACATCCACGATTGAGGCAATTGGGGTAACCAGGCTTCGACTGGCAACCCAATAAAGCAACAACGATGCGAGTACGACGATGCCGGCCACGAATAATCCCGCTTTCCAAAGAGCGCTCGCAATTTGGGCATCCGCATCATCGAGGCATTGAATGACTTCAAAGGCGCCATGCACTTCGCCGACTTTCCAGTTTTCCATCTTGGCACCGGTCACATCCAAACCCTGGTCATTGCCCCAAAGATCAACCGAAGTCGCAGGATCACCGTGACACATCATGCATTCTGCCGTTAGACGGATGGGTTTGAAGAAGCGGATCGCATTCATGGATTCATCAATCTCGTAATGCTCATCCGCCGAACCCGCTGCGAACATCTTTAGGACGCGACTTTCGAGTGGATCGGGTTCGTTTTTTGGGTTACGCGGATGGTGCTTGGGTACGCGGAATTCGTAGTTCCCTTGTTCCGCTTTGTTCATCGCAGATCGCCAGGCAGCAACCACCGGTATGACGGTGAGGACTTTTTCCTTTTGGCCTGTGCGCCCCCACTCGGCTAAATCTTCCTGCTTGAAGATGTTGTTTTCCCATTTCTTCCCCATGTCTTCGCGCACCGACTCCACCGTCATGACGATGCTGCGTGCTTTTTCGACGTACTGGTCTCTGACTTTGGCTTTGGCATCCTGTGCGTACAGCACAAAGAGAGTAGCCGCAATAAAACTGATTAATGCCGCGCCAAGCAGGGCTGTCTTAACTTTTAGTTTTAAATTTTTCATCGTGCTCTCCGACCAGACCGGTTTTCTGCCAGTAGATTTGTTCATGTCCAGGTAAGCCGCGCTTGCGCGAGCGATGGCTTACTTCGCTACCACCACTGCTAGCGCTCAACGAATCCCGATACAGCCCTTAGGCGGTTTCGAAGTTCGGTACCGTGACCTCTTCGACATCCAGGATTACAATCAATTGATGATCGCGCGTGCAGACGTTTTGCATGAATCTCCCATCCACACCGCTGATGTTGGCGGGAGGGGGATCCAGCTCTTTTTCGCGCACACTGACCACATCCGCGACGCGATCAACCAGCAGGCCGATGTTCTCCTGGTCTGCATTGATGATCACATTGCGACTTTTGGTTGTGACCTCGCAGGGTTTCAGTCCGAGTACTGTGCGCAGGTCCAAAACCGTTA
>JANQHN010000330.1 GCA_028282665.1 Phycisphaerae bacterium
ATCATCCCCCCCCTGATAAGCCAGCGGGGCGGTCATGTAGTCACCGCCGTCGTAACGGTAGTGCAGCATGCCACTGTTCGGAACGTACGACTCCTCACCATCCGCAATAATCACTGGGAATAACGTCGCTTCACCCGGCGTAAGAGTCGTCGGCGCGCCCTGGGGCAAGTCAACAGTCAAAGCGGGCAGGCCACATTCCGGTCCGGTCAGTGTTAAAGTGAACGGTCCCGCGCTGTTGTTCCAGCCTGTGACGCGAATCACATATGTCTCCCCACCCGTAACCGAAGTGGTAATGGTCGAGGGAACGCCGTTTCCGCCACAGCCGTCGTCGTCGCAAGCAACTTCGTTGCCAGCCGAACCCGGACAGCCCGTATGGATAGACAACACCGCGTCATAATTCGTGCCGTCGCATAGGCTCGCAGTCATCGTGCCGCTGGAGGCCGGCGTGTAATAATACCACATGTCCGCTGACGAGTTGCTGTCGCCACAAGAAGATGAACCGCCATTACCAGCGCTGCTGGTGTTACCCGAAAGCGGAGTACCCGGGCAGATCAACTCTGCGTTGACGCAATTGTCATTTTCGGGCGGCGGACCTAAGTACATGCTATGAGCGGCAAAGCCGGTCGTGATCTGATCGAAATGAGGCGTACCATCTGAAATGTCGCCGTTGTCATCATCCAGCGTTAACCAGTCGATGCTGATCTGCGGCGTGATAAGTTCGCCCGAATGCAGCAGAATCGAGTTCACAGTAAGGTTTGAGAGGATCTCGAGATAGTCCGTTGGGTTCGTAACGATCAATTCATTACGTGTGCTCCAAACGCAACCCGAAAGAAGTTGCCCGCAGTAATGGATTCCGCCTGAACATGGATACTGGAAGGTGTTATCGGCGTTACGGATGCCCGCATTGCAGTTGCCCGTAAAACCCGCCCCCAAGATCGGATCATCGGAAATGCACAGCGCGATGGAATCGCTCATGCCCTCGCCGTACTGGCCCTGACCACTTCCACCTACCTCGATTAAGTGGTGACCGTATTCATGGTGAACAACATTCGAAAACGCCGTGTTGGGCGAGGAGCCGCTGGACTGGCAGAAGTTGATCGAACTCCCGTCATACCAGGCATTGGCTGGACAGTAGCCAGTAGTCAGGTTGACATTGACCGGGAAGTTCGTCTGACCGGCTACTACCGGGTATGCGGGGTTTTGTTCGAGCGTGAAGTCGCGAACGATGTTCGATTCGCGATAACCGTTAACTTGCGCCCGAATGAGCTCCGAAGAGTTCGACTGGTTGTGAATGAAGTTCACCGGCCCGGGTGGCGTAACGTTCTGCGTCAGCGTTTCTTCGCCACCCGTGACGTCGTCCACCACAAAATACAACCCGGACATGTAAGAAAGTACGTTTACCGGGCTTGTTCCGCCGTGAGGAATGACGAAATCGCCATCTTCATCCGCGTAGGCGCTCGCGCCACCCGAAACCTGCACGCGAGCGTAGGGAAGCCCTCGAAGTTCCTCGGGGCTGCAGTTGTCGGACTTTGGTCCGATCGACGCCATACCGCTAACGTTGCCGTTGATATTCTCGAAGTGGATGAGGCTTTCCTGGTGCAGAATGTCGCCTGTGGTCGCGTCAGCGATGTAAAGCCACTTACCATGGTTGCCGTCCTCCCCGGTGAAGGTGAACGCCTCAATCGGTGTCCGCTGTTCATCATAGGAACCCGCAAAGATGATGCGCGTCGATTCGGAGAATCGGATCAATTCCGAATTTTCCGAAAGAGCGGAGTTCTCTCCGGCCTGCTTCGGCAATCGAGTGGGAAAGCTGGGCACGAATCCATCCACGGGCTTCGTGGCGGAACCGACCCAAACGACCGGATAGTTCGGCGCGTTTAGAACAAGTACACGCAGATCCGCGCGAAAAATCGGCACGCCGGCCACTTGTTGTGCATAGCGCAGTAGGCTGAATTTATATTCGCCGGTTTCACGATTGTACATCACCGGCTGAACCAAGTTCTCGCCGTCGCCAAAACCGATCAGTTTGAGTTCGCCCAACGAAACGCCGAACGCTTCTCCGTACACAGCCAAGAAATTCTCGGCCGCGTTGATTGGCGAATTACCATAGGCCATCGGCGTCCCATAAGCGCGGGTCACCCGATCGCTCGTGTAGTAGTACTGAACTCCCGGATTCTCCAGACGGAGCAGATCCGCCGCACTGTGTCCACCGGCTCCAAATACCGGCACAGCCAGACAACACACCACGAGGCAACAATAACCCGTTAGATTCCTCATACTCATGATCCTCCTCACTTTTGCCCTTTTTTGAATTGATACAAACGGTTGGCGCAACTGGTAAGCAGCCTGTCCGGGCAGTATGCAAGACTCCCCTGCACCGTGTGACCTCCCCTTTCCAGCAGTACCGGGGCGTACTGTCAAGAGATGTCAGTGTACCAAAACCGCGGGAGGTTTTGGGAAGGAGAATCCTGCGAAAGCGAACCAAATTCGACAACTGCATACAAAATTTCTCATCAAAAGCCGACATCTTCACCTGCCAGCTTATGAATCCAGCCCTACTTTGACCGCGATGGGTGATCTGGCTCTCTCGCGATAAGGCGGGAACACGCCTTTGGCAGAGTGTTCCCGCGCGGGCAGGTTGCAAGTTACGTCGAGGTATGACCGATAACCAAATAGGATGAAATCCACAACCACACCAGCCGTGTTTGCGTTGCTCGCGGAGGAGCGTAACCTTGCCGCTGACGCTGCGCTCGCGTATGCGCTGCCTTACCTCGATCGCCGTGCAGCACGCGCGGTATTGGATTTGATTGTAAAACGTAATCGTGACCAAGGTCTGGCACCCGCTGTGGGTGGCTATCAGACGTATCCCAAGCCCGTCAAAGACCTTATCCTCAATCGCGTCGATGATCTGTTTGGTGGAGTCCGCGTCGCTATTGAAAGCGGCGGAGTGCGATCCAGACTTGGGGCGATTGCTCTTATCGAAGACAGCTATGAGTGCAAGCTGGTGTACCTTCTGGGTAGTGCACTGAAGATACCTTGCACGAAGACGCGCGAAATTGCAGCCCAGGCATTAAACCGCATGGTCGAACGGCATCTAAGTGGCTTGGGCAACAGGCCTGAGCAGGAACACCCGACGGTAGTGGCTGTCCGAGCGTCGTATTTGTGTGAAGCATTGCACGAGGGCATACTCGCTTGGGAAACCCATTACAGGCCCGAATTGCTTGAGGCCGCATTGTGGTTCGCGGACCGACTGGAACCTGCGATTCGCCAGAAGCTTGCGGAACCCAAAACGAAGTTCGCCCATGCGATCAACTCTATGATCGAAGGCACCAACGATCCGAGGCTTGCGGGCTTCGTGCTGCGCGCCGTGGCCATCGAACCCGTTCGTGCGACGGCAATTCAGGCGATCACTAACACTCACGATTACGAATTCATTCGTGCGCTAACCTCGCATAGCTGGCTTTTAACTGATGAAGCCATTCGACATGACTGCTTACGAATACGAGAACTGCAATGGCTTGATGACGATGCGAATATCCTTCTATCACTCGAAACACATGAAGTCGCTGCAGTGATTCGCTTGGTTTCCGCCGCAGGCATTGGGCATTCACGAAAGATCGAGATATTTCGGAGTGTGCTCGCGCTTGAGGAGGAGGTGCTTGCTCGGACTATCGCTTGGCAACTGGTCATGGATAAAAGCCCCGAGGCTACCGACCTTCTTGCATTCATTACGGGGCATGCGAGCGGAGATGCAGCACGCATTGCCGCGCGAGAACTGCGGCACCGCGGCATCAACTTGCCTTCTCAGCCGCATACCGCTCAGTTAACCGACACCTCCAAGACGTCCATGCGGCAGGATCCCAAGGATGCGGGTGAGCTCTGGCAGCGATTTTGGATGATGTTCGAACAGCTTCCTCTCCGCCAATTTGAAATCGTCGTCGAGGAAATGCGGGAGATGGGCGTTGACCTGACTTCCACAGTGCAATCCAAGCTGACCAGCAGTAACGCTCCGGAAAGAGCACGGGCAATTAAAATTGCCGATCGTCTCGAAATGATCAAAGACCTGTCGGAAGTCATCTATCGACTGGCTAACGACCCCGATGCGGTGGTTCGCTCACAGGCGGTGAGCTTGCTCGCGCAATTGCCTGGAGCCACCAGTCGGCGCATCCTGCAGCGGGCCATCGAAGACCCCGACGAACGCGTGCAAGCGAATGCGATCGATTCCCTGGATGAGATGGAAGCGGATGGTCGACAACAGTGGATTGAGCCTAAGCTCGAGTCAGAGAATAACCGTGTTCGCGCAAATGCGATTAAAGCACTATTGAAAATGGAGTTCGCAAGCGCAGGTGAAATCCTGTTGGACATGCTCGAAGGACCTTCCAGTACCGGGAGACTCAGTGCCCTTTGGGTAGTCGAACACCTCAACTTGGAATCGCTGTTGGAACACGTCGGCAACCTTGCAAATGATGATACTGATAGTCGCGTACGCAAACGCGCACTGCGCGTGCTCAATCGGCTTAGTCAAAGCCTATCCAAAAATGTGCTCCACCAGGTCGTCCAAGGAGCTCAACCGTGAACATCATGCCATTCCCTCTTCAACTTGCACGACTCACGGAATTGCAGCGCGCGGTCTCCGAGCATTTCAACACAGGTGGATCGGTCCTCTCTGTTATTTTGGTCATCGCCAGCATCGTCCTCCTCGTTGCGACCGTAGCTATCCTTACGCGTCGCCAAGAAGAACGGCTCGAAACCAGTACGCCCTCAGATCCGCAGAAACTTTTTAGAGACCTCGTCGTTAATTTATCACTTAATGTGCAGCAGCGATCTTTACTGGCCAACATCGCCAAAGACCTCGAGCTGCGCCATCCGACCATACTGCTTATCTCAAGTCGTTTTTTTGAAGAGAGCGTTAGGAAATGGCATGAGTTTCTGCAATCCAGTGGCGTACGACGAAAGGTGCCTGATGAACAATTTATCGAGCGTCTTTATCAAGTTCTTTTTCCCCAGGAATACGGCACCAGGCGTTAAGCTTTTAGGCGGCATTCGTAAGCCTCGTCGACTGAAATGAAAGGACTTGCCGACGCTTTCGATCACACCAGCGCAGTACAATTCGCCTTATTAGAATGCGGGCGCCAATGCATCCTTGTTGAAATGGTGTGCCGGTATTCATGATACGCACGCTACCGCACAGACGTACTTCTCTGCCCGACTTGAACGGCGGCTCGGAATCAACGATAGTTCCGAGCCGCCGTCTTTTTTCACTCCACCAACAGCGTAGTTCGGCCGTAAGTCCTCATCGCAGGCGCCGCCTGCGTACCGATCCGGCTCCCGCGATTCCTAGGACAAGCAATGCCAGCGAGCCCGGTTCCGGAGTCCAAACCTGGATGTTGTCAACCAGTTCGTTGCCAAAGCTCATCGATGCAACTTCGATTCGGCCGATCGGAACATCGGATACAACACCGAAGAACGCCGCGTCGAAGGACGATTGAACCACAGCGACTTCGATCAGTTGGCCTGCAAGATCGAAGATGCCGACGTTACACGGCTCCCCCATCGTAAAGTCGACGACGTCAAGACCTACGGCGACATAGTTGTTGACTAAAAACTCCAAATCGGTACTGGATATCGAAAGGTCCGCGCCAACCATGGACGTTTCGACTCCGTGGAAACCATCGGTAACAAGGGTGACTCCGAGACCGGAACTGGAAGTAATCGACAAAGTGTCCAGGTTGAGCCCGGCCGGGAAGCTGACGTTTCGATTTCCGTCAAGTGGCTCGTTCTGGACAGCGGCCTGGTTTGGCCCCAGGTTATTCTCTTCGAAATCCTCGAAACCCTTCAGAGCATGGCCTTGCGCTTCGTTGTACACCGCAAACTCGCTCTTCGAGTCAAAATAGATCAACTCGCCGAAAGCAGGCGATAAAATGGAACAGACCGCGAATATAAGAACGAAGGTTCGGATCATGTTTCTTTCCTTTCAGTTTTTTCCCTATCCCAGGACAGGATTGCGTAAAGCCCCGCAGCGTGGGTTGCCCTAATAAATCGAGAACTCGACAACGAACGACCCATTCGAAGCTGTCTGTGGAGCCTGCACGCACAATTCGACGAGATATGCAACTCTCACGTTCTTGGAAACCGCGCTGGTCTTCATTTCCCTCCTTCCTCAATCGGTACAAGCCAACGCTCTGATGGAACGGCGGACGGGCGTTTCACTTGTTGGCGAACTCATCTTTCCCGGCGCCCCTGAAAAATGACATACAAGTGTTTCACTATCGCTCAATGTACATCGCGGAATAACCAAAATCAAGTCGAAATTCTTTTCGCAGGGAGAATAGCTATCGTACCTTTTGACCGTTCTTGATTGTCGATTGGAGATGCTGGCGTTAGCATGTAACCATGCCTAGAAATACAGCCCAGATTGGCAATCTCGAGGCTAAGGTTAGCGATGTAGGCCAAGTTTTGGTCGATTCACTACGTCCCGTTTTGCACGCGCTGTTGGACGATACGCAGCGCCCCGTAGATTTGTGCCGTAAACTTGGGATTAATAAAGACTTATCCGGACGGCTTTTAAAAGCCACCCGGAGTCATGACCAGCTTTCGGCCCTCCACGCCATGCCCGGACCGGAGGCAATCCGGGCACTACTCACCGCGGCGCGCAGAAAAGTCCCTCGCCAACTCATCAAGACAGCCGAGTCGGCGGTTGACGAATTCGACCATTTGATCAATCACGTGGCCGGTGACCGGGGAGCCCTTGATGCCATCATCAGCACGTGGCTTCCGGACGCCCGTGTGCGCTTTGAGATGGCTAACAAGCAGATCATTTTCAAGGGCGTTTCTAATCTCAAAGGCTTCTCAGCCGACGTGGGCGTAACGGCCGTCTTGGTGGCGCCCGGTTCAGGCAGCACGCATTGTGACGTCGTCACTCTTTTCGGGTATGTGAATCTGAAACGACTCCGTCCCGGAACGTCCATTCACATCACGAACGAAATGAGTTGGCCGGGAGCTGAGGCGGCGAAATACTTCACGCTCGGTGGAAAGCCCATCGAGCCCGGAAAGAACGACATGATGCTCGCAGACTTCTGTTCGCGCCCAACGCCTGCGCTGGAAACCGTGGCTCACGGAAGTCGCATTGATTATCTGCTCACAGATGACGCTGTCGGGCTCCAATCAGCCGTGCAGGTATTCTTTGCGGATTTCGTGCCAAACTCACTTTCACGCTATGCTTCATCCGAAGGCAGGAAGATGGCCATTGGTGTCGATGTCGAAGTCCCCTCCAAAGTACTGGTATTAGACGCCCTGATCCACGAGGATGTCCATTTTAGCGGTGATCCGGAACTGGTCCTGTACGATACAACTGTCCTTGGCACTGCCAACCCGAATGATCGAGAACGCGATATTGATCGACTTGACCTTCTCGAATCGATTCAATGCCTCGGCAGAGGTATCTCGCGCTGCCGTTCCGATGAGGTACCTGACTACATCGACCTGCTGCACCACGCGTGTGAGACGCGCCGGTGGGATCCGGAAACCTTCAACGCTTACCGCTGTCGCATTCAATATCCGTGGTACGGTTCCGAGGTCTGCATGGTGTTTACACCACCCACCCCACCCCGATTAAGCAGTGAATAGTGGACTCAGGAGTTTGGTTCATCGCCGCCAACGCTCACCCTGTTTACCAGGCAGGTCGGCATCACGCACTACAATATCTGTAGTAAAACACGAACGAACCGCGCATCTGCACCTGTGTCAAATCTGTTCCTGAAGGAGTGACCGATGATGATCAGCCGAAGTATGCACGTACCCCCACGAATAATCACTTTTGTCGTGCTCTTGCTTTTGTTCACGTTGCATGCGAATGCTCACCCCGGCCCTGGACTGGAGATCGGTAGCGACGGCACTTTGTACTTTGCGGATGTTGCGCGAAAAACGATTTGGAAATACAACGAAAAATCAGGACTCGAGCCGCTTGTGCGCAACCGTTGGACACACCACCTGCAACTGACCAATGATGGCACGCTTTATTACGAACGGGAATCACCTTTGCCCGGCACTCCTCCTCAGGAGTTTTGGAAGATTACACCCGACGGAAAAAACGTGCAGCTCATTAAGCCGGAATCCGATCGATCTCAATTCAATGGAGTTGGATTCGCGCTCGCTGAGGATGGAAATCTTTATTTTGCTCACAGTGTTCGCGGCCAGGACGGCGGTTGGAGGCACATCATTCGCAAACGTACGCCGGAAAGTGAAGTTTCGACGATCGCAGGCTCACTCACGTCTCCATTGTACAGTGACGGCGCCGGTACGAATGCTTCGTTTCGGATCATCACCGGAATGACGATCGGCCCGGATGGCATGATCTACGTGCTTGACAAGGATAAAATTCGAAAGATCACGCTCGATGGAAACGTAACGACACTCGCCTCCGATTTGCTGGATGATTCCCCCAAAGATCCTCCACATCGCAGAGGTCCTCCGACAACGATCAATCGTCTCAACGGATTGGCAGTTGATCAACACGGCAATGTTTACGTCGCTTACCAGGCAGGCCGGTGCGTTTTTCGCGTTTCGAAGAAAGACCCGCAAATTAAGAAGATCTACGAAGTAAAGCGCCCGTGGTCGCCGATTGGCGTAGCTGTCCGTGGAGGAACCGTCTTTGCACTCGAAATCGGTGACGCTTCCGCCAGCGCAGGTCCCCGCGTACGCAAAATCGACGAAGACGGAAAAGTGTCAGCGGTCGTCACCGTTACCGGTGATTGACCATCCTGATGATTGCACTCATCCCAGTTGAGGTGTGAGGGTTGCTCGGAAAAACCCGTCGGCGGGGTTTACTGTTTCGGCGAGCCGCTTTGTTGCTCAATGAAGTCTCGCTGGCGTTTTATGAGGCGGTCAAACTCCGGCCTTGTCAACCAACTGGGTGTACATGCTTTCTTTTCCCGTTGCTTGCGGGGTTTGTACAATACAACACCCCGACCGTTGGTCCTAAAGGGCAGCCGCAATTCGTTGCTGTACGCAAGAAGAATGGGCGGTTCCAGATTTCGAAGAATTTTCGCCTCGTTATGCGTGAAACAATCGAATTGAAACCACATCCTGAAATCTGGCGGAGATGGGTGGGGAGAAAGATTCAAAGGGAGACGTCCTGAGTCTCCCACGCGCGACTCGAGCAAGTGTGCGTATTTGGTTGCGTCTTTCATCACGATATTCTTGTGTCGTTGACCGCGCTGCGCCAAGATTACGACACAGAAAGCACAGACTCCAACGACGAGGTAACCGAGACTACGGAGCACCCATCGTTTTCGTCGCTGGGATTGAATCCGTTGGCGGCGATGCCTGACCTCTTGCGTCAATTCGCTCGGAGCCTGAATGGGATCTTCGGTGACGATGGTATTACGCTCCTTAAGCAAATCCACGCGATACGTGCACAAAAAGCCCGTAAACCAAACGCATTTTACATGCAGGTGAGCCTTTTCGTAAGATACGTATCCTGTTTATGAATGAACCGGCAAAGAAGAGTAACTTGTATCAGGGAAGGTCATCGTCGTCGTCGGGATCGATTGCGATCTCATCGGCACTTGAAGCCAGCGCTTCCAAAGCGGAAATCGGATCGTCATCATCGTCGGCATTTACGTGTGGAGACGTAGCTACCCCCGACGTCTGGCCAGCCGTTTGACGGCTTCGCAGTTTGGTCGGGATCGCCATGATCTCGTCGTCTTCCGGATCGCCGTCAATCTGCACTGTGAAAACGACCGGCCCGATAATGATTTGGTCGCCTGGTTCGAGGTCTTCTTCCTCGACACGGCGATTGTTTAAATAAGTGCCGTTGGCCGCCCCCAGATCCTTGATCACCACCTCATCGTCTTGAATAAGAATCTCCGTGTGACGCCGGGAAACGTCGGAAAGCGGGATGCGGATGTCACAGTCTTGCTTGCGCCCGATGGTGTTAACGCCCTCGCGGAGCGTGAACTCACGGCGTGTACCGTCCTCGGTGAACATAATCAACTTGACATCCATCAGGGAGGTACCTCATAAGAGACTGCACGGGCCGATACGCCACGTCGCGAACCACCACGCAACTATCATGGCATCGGGCGACAAACACCGCTACCGCCAATATATCCGACCTATTG
>JANQHN010000333.1 GCA_028282665.1 Phycisphaerae bacterium
ACGCATCTTATCAAGCGATTCGGTCATGTGGACGCGCCGACTCTTCTCGCTATGTACCGCGGCGCGCGAATTCTTGTTATGCCAACCTTGTTCGAAGCGATGTCGCTACCGATTTTCGAAGCATTTGCGGAACATCTTCCCGTAGCTTGTTCAAACGTGACGTCACTCCCCGAGCAGGTTGGGAATGCGGCGGTGGTTTTCGATCCGTTGAACGTGAGCAACATGGCGTTGCACATCGAGCGGCTTTGGAGCAGTAACACGCTGCAACGCGAACTCGTGCGGCGAGGCGCGCTGCGTGTAAAGCAATTCACGCGCGAGCGGATGGCTCGGCAGTATCGTGATCTATACAGACGATTAGCCCGTGAAGACTGCCGCCTTGATATGTGCGAGGTCGCGAAACAAACGGCGGATTCATTGGAGTGAATGTAAATCATGGTCCAGCAAACCACCTTGGATATGACCGTACGAGCCGAGTTAATGGCTGAACGGATCGCCGCCCGTGCCGCACAGCCTGACTTACGAGAGATGGTGCTCAACGTCTGGAGTCTAATCAAACGAGATTGCCACGTAGAGCAAGTCATGGATGAGGTGAAGGCTACGCTTACCCGAGGTGAACCGTATTGGGATATCTGCTGTGTCCTAGCCGCCTATGCGGAACTGTGCCGGCCGGACCGTTATTTAGAAATCGGCGTACGTCAAGGGCGTTCCGCAGCCGTAGTGGCAGCTATTCACCCGGAAGTCGAACTTTTTTTGTTTGACATGTGGTACCCGGATTACGCGGGGGTGCCTAATCCTGGGCCGAACTTTGTCCGCGAACAACTCCAGGCTGTTGGGCATTGCGGGCAAGTGCATTTCGTCACGGGACGATCGCAGGAAACCGTACCCGCGTTTTTTGCGGCCGAGAGCCAGTCCCGGCAAATGCAACTTATTACCGTTGATGGCGATCATCGGGATGAAGGAGCGATGCGGGATTTGCAGAACGTTGCCGATCACCTTGCGCCGGGAGGCATGCTCGTATTCGATGACATCACGCATCCGAAGTATCCCACGTTGCACCAAACCTGGAAAACATTTCTTGCAGCGCATTCGAATTGGAGCATTCGGGAAAATGTACGCGATGGAACCGGCACAGCCATTGCGATTAAGCCAGGATGATTTACGAACAGTTCGCTAGGCATTGCGCTTTGTCCGATAAGAAACGCCGCGCGTAAAGCGCATTATCGGATTTTCGCATGGCAATTGCCAAAATTACGTAAACGGTGGGAACGGTAAGGTAGAACCGTGGCGAATTCAGGTAGTTCTGCGCGGGTCAATCTTAACAGTATTGATAAGTGCCCAGTTATTTGCCTTAATTTAGGCGTAGGTCAAGGTGCGTTGGCGGAGCTGTTCGTCCACCGCTCCGGACTCCATGAGTCGTTGTAGGCGTAGGATGCGCCGGTAACGATCACTACGCCATTCGCCTGCGGTCATGCCCGCACTTGTCATTGCGTTGGCGAGTTGACGTATGCCTTGGCAGAGCGTCCATCGCATATGCAATGAAGGAAACGCATGGCGCAACTTGGTGTCATCCACGGCGTAGCTTCGGTGATCGAAGACCTCCATTGCGGCTTCGCGCGTACCGAAGGGCGTGAGTTCGCTGACTTCGTCTGCGACATCGATGATGCGGTAGTTCTCGCCGCAACGGGCGACGTTGAACGTTTGGCTGTGAATGGTCTTGGTGTCCGCAAGCAGGACGGTTGCATAAGTCCGTGCTACATCTTCCACGTGAATCAGCGGTCGCGTGGCCTGACCGGCAGATTTCATCTTGATGCGACCTGTTGTGATCGTTGATCCAACGAAATCATTGACGACCAGGTCGGTACGCAGTCGCGGTGATATGCCGTACACGGTGGCATTGCGCAGAAAAACGGGAGAGAATTGCCTGTCGGCCATGCGCGCTAACTCGCGTTCGCACGCCAGCTTTGAAGCAGCGTAATTCGACAACGGCCTGGTCACGGAATCTTCGTTGAACAGCTCGCACGATCCCACGCCATACACACTACAGGAAGATGCAAACAAGAAGCGGGTTACCCCAGCGCGTTTGCAAAGCTGCGCAAGCCTAAGGGTGGCCTCTACGTTAATTTGATCCGTCAGAAGTGGATCGAGGTCACCTTGCGCATCGTCCGACAAGCCGGCTAGATGGATGACCGCGTCGAAGGAGAGCAAATCGCCGTACTCAATCTCCCTCAGATCGCAGTCGAACGAGGGAATCGACTCATCGATCCGCCCGAAATCACAACCTCGAAAAAAATCGCAATCAAGACCTACAACTTCAAATCGGGCGTTCCGCAGTACGCAGCTCATCACCGAGCCGATGTAACCGCGATGCCCCGTGATCAAAACTCTCATTACTGCTCGATCCTTAATTTTTACCTATCGCCATCTTTGGCGTTATCGTCCTATTCAGCCGGACATGATCTCGGCTTGGTTACTATCGGCGTTTCGTTACGTGGAAATGCAACGCGAATCAGAATGGTAAGTCTTTTTTTCAAAAGGGTTTAGGTTGTTGAATGATCCGCCTCATGTGAGGTTGCGTTCCCAGTATTGCATGGCCGTTTTCACATCGGATGATTCCTTACTATCCAGAAAATGGATGAAATGGGTTATTTGCAGGGTTGCAGTTTGGCTTGATTCGGCGTCCGTTTGACGCATCAGCATTATGGCACGCATGTTGCTCGGTTATCTTGTCACAGGGCCGGGCCGAAGTGGGCTTGGTTGAGGATTCGCGGAGGCTGAGAGGGGCATCGGCTCGCTCTCATCTTACCGGTAAACCAGCGGCGAATAGGATTGCGAAATGACGACCCTAGCAACGGAACCCAAGACGGAATCGAAAACGGATGTCCTGTTGGGCGATGAAGCCATCGCTTTGGCGGCGATTCACGCGGGCATCAGCGGCGCATTTTCCTACCCGGGTACACCCGCGACGGAGATTCTGGAAACGATTGAAAAGCGTGCGAAACGCGATTCCGCAGGCGATGTACATGCCTGTTGGGCCGCGAACGAGAAAGTTGCCTATGAAGAGGCGCTTGGCATGTCCTACGCGGGCAAGCGTTCGATCGTTTCGATGAAGCATGTAGGACTCAACGTTGCCGCCGACCCATTTATGAACTCCGCTCTGACAGGGGCGCATGGAGGATTGGTCGTGGTGGTTGCTGACGATCCAAGCATGCACTCGTCCCAAAACGAGCAGGACACCCGTTACTACGGCGAGTTCGCTCAATTGCCGTTTTACGAGCCTGCCAATCAACAGGAAGCGTACGACATTACTCTCGAAGCCTTCGAAGAATCCGAGAGGCTTGGGTTGCCGGTGTTAATTCG
Organism: Phycisphaerae bacterium; assembly: GCA_028282665.1. Lineage (GTDB taxonomy): Bacteria > Planctomycetota > Phycisphaerae > UBA1845 > UBA1845 > JANQHN01. The sequence continues at coordinate 3,358 of JANQHN010000333.1, forward strand.
TGTGGTGACCAGGCTCGCTCACAGTCGAGCGAATGTTCAAGTGCGGTCCGAAGGCATCAAACCACCCGCTTTAGGGCGCTACAAGAATGCTATCGACTGGACGCTGATTCCCTCCAACGCGCGCCGTCGCAACGTTCGTCTCACCGGTATGAACGCCCAACTCGTCGAAGAGGCGGAAGCGTCGCCGTATAACATGCTCGCCCTCAAGGGTAAGACGGGCGTGATCGCATCGGGCATCGCAACTAACTACGTCTACGAAAATCTCGGCGAGGACCATGATGTTTCGATGCTCAAGATTGCCCGCTACCCCATCCCGACCAAGCTCGTGAAGCAACTCGTCGGTCATTGTGATGAAGTGCTCGTTGTTGAAGATGGTTATCCATTTATCGAGTCGCGGCTCAATGGCGTGCTGGGTCTGGAAGGCAAGAAAATCAAAGGTCGCCTGACTGGCGATCTACCACGAACAGGCGAATTAAATCCGGATAATGTACGCGTCGGGCTGGGGCTAGCCGCCCTGCCGACGCCTGAGCCCGTCGACGAACTTGCCGGTCGCCCGCCTCAACTTTGCAAAGGTTGCCCGCACGCCGACTTCTACAATGCTTTGACCGAAGCGCTTAAGGAATACGACAATTCTATCGTTTTCTCTGACATCGGTTGTTACACGTTAGGTGTCCTTCCGCCGTATTCCGCGATTGAGAGTTGCGTGGACATGGGCGCGTCCATCGGCATGGCACGGGGCGCTTCGTTGGCTGGCGTGCATCCTTCGTGCTGCGTGATCGGTGACTCGACCTTCGCGCATTCGGGGCTGACGCCACTTGTCGGGGCAGCCCGTTCGAACTCCAACATGACCGTCTTCATCCTGGATAACTCGACGGTTGCGATGACCGGCGCCCAGCAGACCATGGCGAGCGGCGATGAGGTGGTCGACCTGGTGAAGGGTGTGGGTGTGGATGCGGAGCGGATTCGCATCATGAACCCGTTGCCCCGTTACCATGAAGAGAACATCAAGCTGATTCAGGAAGAAGTCGAGCGCGAAGGCTTGTCGGTTGTCATTGCCCGCAGGCCATGTATTCAGATTTAGAGACGAAATTACTCAAACTCGCATGGATCGCCGTGCCTTTCAAACAATGCGGTTCACGCGCTTGGGCGCTACACCCGGCTGGGATTTGTTCTAACGGCGATCAGACGCAGGTAGGAGAATATGGAAAAGAATATCATTTTGGCGGGCGTTGGCGGTCAGGGTATCCTTTCGATCGCGTTTTGTATCTGCAACGCCGCGTTGAGAAAAGGATGGAACTTCAAGCAGTCCGAGGTTCACGGTATGAGCCAGCGCGGCGGGGCGGTCGAAAGCCACGTACGCGTTGCGGATAAGGCCATTCATAGCGACATGGTACCGATGGGACGGGCAGACGTCGTATTGAGTGTGGAGCCGTTGGAAGTGTTGCGTTACGCTCACTTTGTCGCCCCAAACGGCGTTCTATGCGTCAGCACGTCGCCTTTCATCAACATTCCGGAGTACCCGTCGCTCGATTCGTTGCTCGACAAGGTGGCTTCTTTTCCGAGCTATGTGCTTGTGGATTCGAAACGCCTGGCGAAGCTGGCGGGCAGCGGTTACGCTGAAAACATGGTGATGCTCGGCAGTGCTGCGACCTACATGAATATAGAAGTGCCCGATTTCGATCCGTTCATCAAGATGTTGTTCTCGAAGAAGTCCGAGCGGATTGTGGAAGTGAATTGGCGCGCTGTTCGACTCGGTGCCGTGGCGACGCAGATGTTCGCGAAGCACCTTGACGAGGGCGCGGGTGCGATGGGTGCTCTCAAAGCCGTCGAAAACCTAAGTGACGATATATTGATGGAACAGGCAGAAACGCTGAACCCGATGGCATCTACGGTGTAAGTGCAATCTGACGTGTAAGATTACTGAGCGGGGATAGGCCTGTTGCGGCTGTCGTTCGCGTTTAGCGAAACGAGCGCCCCACTAGGTCTATCCCCCTTTTCATTGACGGACTGTGAGTGAATCAATGATTACACTGCAACAAGAGAAGATTGAAGATCTACTCAATCAGATCGTGGACTCCGGCAGGCAGTCGCTTTTTGAGCACGAAGTGTATGCGCTTCTTTCTTTTATGGGGTTGGCGTCGACGCCCAAGACAGTCTTCGTCGAAGCGGGTGGAAGGCTTGCGGTCGACGACTTGGAGGATTTCCGGGGCGACCAAGTCGTTATAAAAGTGGTTTCTCCCAACATCACTCACAAATCCGACGTGGGGGGGGTGAAGTTTGAGCGGAAATCGATCAACAACGTCAATGCGACGTTGGCGGCCATATTCACCGATGCCCACCTCCAGCGTGCGGGGACGATCGTGGGGGCGCTCGTATGCGAGTTTATCCCATACAAAGCCGGTGTGTTCGGTAGTGAGTTATTCGTTGGTTTGCGGGCGACGCGGGAGTTCGGCCCGGTGCTTGCGGCCGGTCTTGGCGGGATCGATACCGAGTATTACGCAGCCAACCTTAAAGGGAATCGGGCGACCGCGATGGCGCCTGCCTTCGACATCAGCGCGGAAGAGTTCTTAGATTTGTTTAGGCGTACCTCTTGCTACGAATTGTTGGCAGGTAGAGCACGCGGGCATGTGCGATCGGCAGATGATAGTGAGCTACGCAAGTGCTTCGCCGCTTTCATCGAATTAGCCAAGATCTACATGAGTCCGCAGCGCGAGGGGAAGAAGGGCATCGTCGAGCTGGAAGTTAATCCATTCGCTGCGATCAAAGGCGAACTTGTCGGATTGGACGGTCATTGCAGGCTTGGCCATGCGCCTGTGGCGAGTACGCCCAGGCCGATTTCGAAGATCGACCGTCTGCTGCATCCTCGTTCGATCGCCGTGGTTGGCGCATCCGCCAAAAGCATGAACCCAGGCCGGGTGATCTTACGGAATATCATCGGTGCGGAATACAACACCTCGAATGTCTACGTGGTCAAGGAAGGGCTCACCGAACTTGATGGTGTACAATGTGTCGAGTCGATAGACAAGTTGCCAAAGAAAGTCGACGTCATCGTGCTTGCCGTCGCAGCTACACAGGTACCTGAGTTAGCGAAAACCATTATCGAGAAAGACGCCTGCGAATCTGTGATTTTGATTCCGGGTGGACTGGGCGAAACGGAAGGCGGCAAGGAAGCGGAGACACAACTCCGTCAACGTATCGCCGGAGCGCACACCGGTCCTTCCGGTGGACCGGTATTCTTGGGGGGGAATTGTTTGGGTATTTTTTCTCGTCCAGGTGGATACGACACCCTGTTTATTCCTAAGTCGAAGTTGCCCAAGAACTGGAATCGCAAAGGGAAGAAGGTCGCCCTCATCTCGCAAAGTGGTGCGTTCATGATTACGCGCATGAGCAATCTCGAGTCGCTCAATCCAAACTATGCGATTTCGTGTGGCAATCAGGTGGATTTGACGGTAGCGGATGTCGTGGAGCACTTGCTGGTTAGCGATGCCGTGGACGTGTTCGCGGTCTATGTAGAGGGGTTTGCGGATCTTGGTGGACTTGCACTCGCTAAACACGTGCGACTGGCGATCGAAAAAGGCAAAGAAGTTGTCTTCTACAAGGCGGGTCGTACACAGGCCGGACGAACCGCGACGGCCGGCCATACCGCCTCTATTGCCGGCGACTACGCGGTCTGCGAGGCAGCCTTAAAAAACGCGGGTGCATTAGTTGCGGACACGTTCATGGAGTTTGAGTATTACCTGAATCTCTGCACGGCCTTGCACGGTCGAAAGATCGGCGGTACGCGCATCGCCTGTACGTCCAACGCGGGCTACGAAACGGTCGGCATGGCCGATGCTATAAGCGGGCCTGGCTACAGCGTTGATCTGGTGCCATTTGATGATACCACGACGACTAAGGTTGAAGGTATCCTGAGTGAATTCCGCTTGGATGGTCTGGTCAATGCCCGTCCGCCACTAGACCTCACGCCCATGGCCACCGACGCTGCGCACGAAACCTGCATCCGTGCGATGCTCGACCGCGACGACGTTGATGCCGTGGTCGCGTCGTACGTTCCACTCACGCCGGCTATGAAGACCACTCCCGACGAGGTCGACCATGAAGATTCGATGACCAAACGCATGCCCAAGATTTTTGCGGATACTACTAAACCCGTGGTCGTGGCGATCGATTCGGGGCCGCTGTACGATCCGATGGCGAAGCAGATTGAAGATGCCGGCATTCCCGTATTCCGCTCGGCCGACTCGGCTGTGCGCATGCTTGGGAAGTATTTGTGCAGCAAGCGCGGAATGGTTTGTGCGGCAGGACGTTGAATTCCGGAGGGGTTCTCTAAAGAGGGTGCACCATGCTCAAGTCTCGCCGTCAGTTTCTCGCGACCGGGGCGATGACGTCGTTGATGCCGATCTCTTCTGTCCTGAGTGAGGATCGTGAAGAAGCGCCGTTTCCGCCAAAGTCCGGCGCCCGTCGTACGCACCCGATCGCGATATCGACCTATTCTCTCTGGCGATTCCGCAACAAGACGCTGCGCGATCTGGATCGGTGCATCGACCTTGCCGACGAATTCGGTTTTGACGGCATCGAGTTACTACTCTATCAGATCGAACAGAATGATTTGCTCAGCCGTTCTCGTCTTATGGCGTACAAGCGTCGCGCCCAACGACTTGGGTTGCCGATAATGGGACTTTCGACGCACCAGGGTTTCGTAACGCCCGATCGCCAAAAACGTGCATTTAACATAGACCGCACGATTGCCCAGATCGAGATGGCCTACGATCTCGGCATTCCGGTCATGCGGGTCAACACCGGAACCTGGGGAACGTCGAAGGACTTTGACGAGCTCATGGCGAATCGCGGCATCGAACCGCCGCTGGCTGGGTACACCGACGAGGACGCCTACCCGTGGGTAATCGAGGCGTTTGAGAAATGTTTGCCGACTGCGGAGCGTTGCGGTGTTGTGCTCGGTCTCGAAAACCACTGGGGACTCGGACTGACACCCGAAGGCATTTTACGGATTGTCAAAGCGGTGGATTCGCCGTGGGTGCAAATCACCGCGGACACCGGAAATTTCCTGGAAGACCCGTATGATCGTCTTGCGAAGATCGCGCCGCATACGGTGTTGGTGCAAGCGAAGACCTACTTCGGCGGCGGGCAGTGGTACACGCTCGATCTTGACTACCCGCGAATCGGACGGATCCTAAACGAGCACAACTACCGTGGCTGGATCTCGCTCGAGTTTGAGGGAATGGAAAACTACAAAACCGCGATCCCGAAGAGCCTCGAACTGCTGCGGCGAAGTTTTCCGCGAAACTGATCGACTTCAGTCGCGCGGCGATTATTTTGGCCTCGCTTCGCGATTTCCTTTCGATGCAAGTTGAAGACATCCCCATATTCCACTCTGCCAACTCGGCGGTACGGTCGTTTAGGAAGTGTTTGTGCCGGGAAGGTGCGGTAGCGGTTACGTAGAACTCAGTCTCCCCAGTCGAACTCCGATTGGTTATCCGGTTTCTTCTTTGCAATGTTCTGCCAGAGCTTTTTACCGATTGGATGTTTGGATGCATAAATGAGGTGATATAGCGGATGATTGCCTGATCTGTACACGCGTTCAGATGCGCAATAGCCGAAACCAATTGTCCGTAGCCGTTCGATATAGAGATTTCGTATTTCCTCTAACCACTTGCTGTCAGGTAGTTCATCGAAGATCGATCTCCAATCCTTTCCAGGGCCGTAAAATTTATCAAGATTGGACTGTGGTTTTTCGTAGTAGGTATTCTTCCAGTTGCGGATGATATCTAGGTGGTCGGGAAAAAAGATAATCAAGTCAATTTTTCGCCGGGAAAGGGCTATTACCGTTTCGAATTGCACATGCAAGCCTGTTGGATCCAGAAATGCAAGTGAGAGGGAGTTGCTAGGCAACTGATGGACGAGCTCCTCAACTCTATTATTCGCATCGCCTTTTAGAAGTTGTGTGCGCTCAGTTGCTCCATAGATGTTGATTCGTTCCTGCAGCGTCCTGTAGCATTCTTCGTTGAGTTCACAGAAATGTAATTGATCAAACGGGGGCATCATGTGGACTGCGATGAGTGGGGAGCCCCAGGCCAAAGACCTCTCGCTCTTAAATCTTTCAATCCCCGGACCTGCGAACAGATCGATGTAATGGAGTTCACCCCACTTGTCCTTCATGGCAGTGACAAACGCATGCATATAGCGTTGCAGGAAGTGGTGCTTACTCGATGACGCAGAATTAACTTCTCGTAATGCAAGACCATCATCTTGTGGTTCAGGCAATTCAAGCATGCAGCAGTTCCTTGGGCATTGGTATCGCCGGCTGATCGTCCCACGTCCTCCCCCCGATCTCCCGGCCAGTTTTCTTCTTATTCACGCCCCCCCATTGTTTGAAGAAAAACGGCACGCCGCGGACTTCGCAACGGTCGCGAATAGATTCGACCCATTGCGGTTTCATGAGGCGAGCACCGGGGCCTGATTCACCGCCGACGATCACCCAGTGAATGCCCTTGAGTGGAAATTGCCCTAGCGGGCCAAGCAATGGCTCTAACGAGAGGAAACGAAGCCGTGCCGGTACGGCCTGGAGAGTACGAATCCGGTGGATGTAATCTCGGTTCTCTACGCTCGTTCCAAGCCAAACATTGTGAGGCCAGGGTAGTTTGTCTGCCAAGGACAAAGCTACTTCAGGCCGCTTCGTGAGGACCTGGAAGATGTGCCAGTGCGCCTGAACCATAACGTCAAACACCTGCCTTACAAAGGCTGCTTCGATATCAGGATGGAAGAGGTCGCTCATCGAGTTAACGAAGATCATGCGCGGACTGCGCCAGCGTAAGGGATCGCTGAGCGAATCGGGATGTAGCGATATGCGAAAACCGTTGCGATATTTCTCCATGCCCATATGTTGGAGGCGCTTGGAGAACCTCTCCGCGTAACAGTGCTTGCAACCCGGACTCACCTTTGTGCAACCGGTTACAGGATTCCAGGTCGCATGCGTCCACTCGATTCCTGATCCTTGTGCCATCGAACGCCTCCAAACATAATCCTAACATTTGTTGTTGTGGTTGTCAAGGAATACTGGAAGTCTTTTGTCATTGTGGCGTAATTGCTTAACGAAACAAGCAGAAGTCGAGTGGGGCTTCTATAACCGAGATGTTTGTAGCTCAATCCGCAGCGGTGGATGCCTTGTATGCTTGTAGGTTTCACTTCATCCACGTCGCTTAATAAATTGCATCGCGACCAATTGTGATCACCCAATCGCCAAACTCAATACGTTTCTCCTTCCGGCGTGGCTTTGCCGATGCCGAGGTAAGCGAGCAGTGGCTTCATGGTCAAGCCCTGGCCAACTAATGAGAATACCACGACGCCGAAACCGGACACGAGCAGCGTTGGTCGGTACTGATCGATGAGCGGGTGGCTTGGCAGGCCCAGCAGCAGGGCGATCGGGATCGAGCCACGCAACCCGCCCCAAAATAATACGTGTGCGAACTTGCCCGGCCGCTTCGTGCCGATCAGGTTCAGCGAGTTGTACAGTGAGTAAACCGCAATCGCTCGACTCACCACCAGAGCCAGGATTGCAACGCCGATCGGCTGAAGATTGGCCATGAACTGCTCGCGCGTGATCTCCTGCAACTCCAGTCCGATCAGGATGAACAGCAGCGAGTTGATGAGAAAGTCGATGGACTCGAAGAAGTTCATGATCGTGTCGCGCGTTTTGTTGTCCATCGAGTATTTGGCGCCGAAGTTTCCGATGAGCAAACCCGCCATCACAGTTGCGATCACACCCGAAAAGTGAATCACCTCAGCCAGCCAGAACGATCCGTAGGCCAGCACGATGCACAAAGCGTTTTCGAGGAGGTGGTCATTCATACGTCGCATCACCTCGAACACAATCGCCCCGAGGATCACGCCGAGAATGGCGCCGCCGATCGATACCTTGAAAAACTCCACCACAGCCCCACCCACATGCAAGTTTTCGCCCGACATAATCATGGACAGGATGATGGTGAAAATGACGACACCCGTACCATCATTGAAGAGCGATTCGCCCTCGACAAGGTACTTGAGGTCTTCGGGAACGTTGCATTCGCGAAAAAGAGCCAGCACGCTGACCGGGTCGGTGGGGGTGATCATGGCGCCGAAGAGCATGGCGATAAGGAGGCTTTCCACCCCGCCAAACCAGTGGTACATCCCTCCGATGAGGAACGTCGAAAGAAGTACGCCGACAATGGCGAAGGTCAGAATGGGTGCAAAGTGATCCATGAGCTTGCCAAGCTGCATGTGGATCGCGCCTTGGAACAGTAGCGGCGGAAGCATGACGAAGAAGATGAGTTCTTTGCCAAATCCTGTTTCTTTGATGTCCGGACCTATGTGCAGGACGGCGATAATGAGCCCGACGATTGTGAGCGCAATCGTGTAGGGCAAGTGGGTAATGCGGTTGCTGATGATGCCCACGATGCAGGCCAACAATAGAAGTCCGAGATAGACGCCGGTCGCATGCTCGATGGCATGATCGCCGGGAATGGCTGCAATGATATCGTTAAAAATCAAAATCGGTTCCTCAATGCGATGGATTCGGCGTATTCCAGGACCGCCGGCATCGGCGCTGACCGAGCCGTGCCCAAACACGCAAAGATTCTAGGGGCTTGCTCGATGTTGAACCAGATTGGAGTCTAATTCCTGCGGGCGGCGCCACGTTGAGAAAGATCAAACTATGTTTCCAGCCTGGAGGTGGCAGCTAGAGCGAACTCCAAACCGAGAATCGTATTTAGCAAAGGCACGTCACCGGCGCGCCTGTGCCAACTGTCGTTGATCTGCTGCTTCAATGCTTCGGCTTTGTACAGAAACGCTGAACTCATGTTCTCGGGCTGCAACTGGGGCTCGAAGGCTTCGCGATAGGTGGGTAAGGCCACTTTCCGTGGAACTGCCTGCGGCGGTCGCTTCATTAGTCGCAGTTTTCGTAGCAGTTGAATGGCATCCAGCTTCGAGGCATTGAGCTTCTGCAGCCATGTCGCCTTACTTGATGGAGCCGTGTAATAGCCGTCATTGTGAGGGATCCGACCTGCCTCGGGATCTAAACGCCATATCACATGACGCAACAACTCTCCGCCTTTTCGCACTGAGAACGGGAGGGCGTACGCATGCTCGATTAGCTTCTGTCCCAAGAATGGCACCTCGGCAGGGGTCCACCACGCTACCGAGTTCAAATGGACGGAGGCCCAGATTCGAATGCGTTGCGTCAGATACATCGCCTCTAATCGATCTAACGTGCTACGATCCGAGAAGCGTTCAAATGGAGGCGTGAGGATTTCCATGGCTCTGGCTCGCGCGTTGCCCGCATGATCCTCTGCGAGCATGCCTGGCGGAAATGGCGTGCCGGCCATCCGGTGGCGGATCAGCCGTTCCAGCGGCGTGCTTCCTTTGAGGATGAGCTTCGCCTTCTCCTGCTTCGACCAATAGTCGCGCCATACTTCGCCGCCGATCCCCCACACGGTGGGCGCGTTTTGCTCGGCTAAGGCTGCAGCCCAGTAGGTTGTACCTCGAAACGGGTGGTTGCTCCCATCGCAAAGCAATGTACTCATTGAGGTGATTTCGCGGTATCGATCAATATCGAGTTGAGGCGGTGTAAACTCAAACCAATCCAAGCCCAGCTTTTCTGTTAACACGCGGGCCAAAGTCACTTCGATGGGGGCTCCGGTAATCGAAGTGAAGTAAGTGGCACGGAGCTTGGCCTTACGCACCAAGGAGAGAATGCAGCGCGAATCCAATCCCGCAGTGAGTGTGCAGAGAATTTTGGGCGAATCGCCAAGACGTTTATTTAAGTTGGATATGGCGGATTCGACAAAGGCCTCCGCCTCTGCACGCACCGTGCTCGATTGCTTCGGCATCTGAGGCTGCCACCAGCGTTCAATACTCAGTCGTCCGTCCGAGTAGGTCAGTTCGGTTCCCTCGTCCAGACGCTTGACTTCCCGGAACAGCGTTCGATCGTCGAGCAAGTACCCCGCCGCCTGCAAACACGCCAACGCGTCATGATCAAACGAAACAGCACGCAGGCAGCCGATGGCGATCGAGGACGATGAGACCCACAGACCGGTGTCGTCTTCGCTGTAATACACAGGCCACATGCCAGTGCGGTCGGTCATGGCGACCAGTGTGTGTTTTGCGGAGTCGATACCGATGACTGAGAACAAGCCCTCCCATTCCCGAATGTCGCTTGGGAGCAAGCGGGTTGAGTCTTCCGACCAGGTTGCTGTGGGCTCTTGATTATTCGTTGCCGAATGTGGTGAACCCAGGATGGCCAGAGCGCGTGTGTTATCCGAAGAGAATCGCGACTCGGTGTTGCACAATTGGCCCGCCGCCGTGCCGGGAGCCTTCCACTGATGCCAGCTGGCGTGTGTTCGTAAATGCGCCAATGCAGCACTCCATACCTCCACATCCACGATCCCATTTGGGTCTTTGAGCATTCTTGCAACAAACATAGTTTGATTCCCGCATCGCGCCATCGACGATCGACTATACCGGATACAGCCCGACGATGGACCGGTATTCGCGACAAACCTCGCCTACAGTTGATGTAGTGTAACGGCTTTTAAGCTTGGTCTGGGATGCCGAAAAAGAAATGATGCATGGATTGCGGAAAAGCTCGCTCAAGCCGTCGGCCACCAGACTCCTGGCAACCGATTCCTCTCGAAGCCGATCACTTGCTCAAGCCTTGAAATCCGGCGCCGTGAGTTGTACTGTCGGATAGTCATCTCTGCACGCTTAACTTTGAGCGGTTGGATAAATCGTGATCGGTGGGGCTGGCGTGCGTTACGACCCACTTTTGAGAAATCCGACGCTGGATTGAAACATTCGTTCCGTATCGGCGGGGAGGCGATCGTCTTCTTCGGATTCGAGGTCGGCGAGGTTGGCCAAACAGAGCGGGCATCCAACGACGTCCAAGTGCAACTGCGTATACGAAAGCCACGGTTCATCCAGCACGTCCATCAGGTAGGAACCCAAGGTACTGCGTTTGAGACAGGTCAGGCGTCGTTCGCGCCAAACGCGACAAACCGTTACGTCAGCGTTCGACTCGTCCAGGCAGGCAAGCGCCGCTTCGTCTTTTTCACTAAGGTATTTTTGCAGTTTCTGGATGGCTCGGAACTTGATGCCCGCGACGGCTTTCTGGTCGATGCCCAAGAGTTCACCCACGTCGATATTGCGCTTGCCAGCGTAAAAGACGAGTTCGATTACCTGTAAATCCTGAAAGGCGTCACGGTCGCGGTATTCGTGGATGAGCTGGCGCAACATCTCCGCGAGCAGGTTTTCCTGGGCGATTTCCGCTTCCATGGTCGCCGCCACGCCACTGGGTGTTTCCGTTGTGCCGGGGATTATGCGGTCCCACCAGTCTTCAGCGTCGTTCGGCTCGGAGATCAGTGTCATTTTCCGCTGCCGCAACTGGTCGAACAGCTTGTATCGAAGAATAGTGAAAAGATACGTTTCGAGCGAGCGACTTAGATCGTAGTGATCCAGCGATTGGATGAAGCCGACGAAAGCTTCCTGCACGAGGTCTTCGGCGTCGGAGAGACTCGCTGTACGCGCTTTGGCGAATGCGACCAGTCGACCGTGGTAGCGGTCGATCAACTGGCGCCAAGCGCCCTGATCGCCGCTCTTGATCTGCTCGACTAGAAACCTGTCTGCCTGTTCCGCTTCCATTCCTTACGCTCGTACGCTGTGAAACCTCCAACAGTTCGGATCTACCGACCGGGAAGAGAAGTGCAATGGTCCTCGCCGACGGGCAGCCCACATATTGAACCGTGATTACTCATGCCCCGCAACCCATTGATCGTCCGATTTGGTCAATGGGTACCGTCAAGGACACGATCGTGCCGTCCCAAGCGACATTCCTGCGAGCCCAAAAAAGATCCCGCGAAGCGTACAATCCGCCGCACGGGATCTTTCTGGCTGATTAACTGCTGTCTATGGCGTCGTGCTATTGCAGTTTCAATCCAAACGTAGCGTTCAATGTCGACTTTCCGGTAGTACAAAATACGGTGCTGGACGCTACACCTGGCTATAAGAGTTTGCTCTAGTGGCCTGCTGTATGGTGTACCGCCTCTGTCGCCGTTTGTGCTGCTTGAGCGACCTGCTCGCCGCCCGTGCCCAAGAATACCAACGTCACGACGATAAAGATCGGGACCAAAATCAGCACGCTATAGATCATGTAGCCGAAGAAACTGGGCATCTTCACGCCGCCCTGCTCGGCAATGCTTTTGACCATGAAGTTCGGGCCGTTGCCGATGTACGTCATCGCGCCCATGAACACCGCACCCAGCGAAATGGCTATCAGGTACGTCTCCGGCAGGATGCCTTCGACCAGGTGAGCGTTTTCACTGGCCGGCATCGCCGCGGCGGTTTCGAAGAAGACGACGTACGTTGGGGCGTTATCCAGGAAACTGCTCAATGTGCCCGTGCCCCAGAAGAAGTGCATCGGCGAAGTGAAGACTTTCTGCAATGACTCGCCGCTGCCCTTCAGAATCTCGATTGGTGCCTGCATGCAGATGAAGATGCCGACGAACAACGCCGCGACTTCGAGAATTGCGTGATAGTTGAATTCATTATCTTTACGAATTTTATCCTTGGTGAACCTTAGCGATAAGCCCACCAGCACGATCATGATGATTTCGCGCATGAAGGGGAAGGGGGTAAACAAGCCGAAGAACGATTTGTTCGGATCGACCGTTCCCACACAGAAAACCACGCCCGCCAACCAGACAAAGTTAAGCGTGCCCTTTAGCGATAGCGGTGTGCGCTGGGTTTCGTCGAGAGCGATGTCCTTCTTCTCTTCCTTGCGATAGACGATGGAGTCCCATATGTAGTAGACAACCAGCAGAACTATGATCGTTACGAGCCACTGCTGCCAGAGGTTGAAGGTCCACAGGAACGGAATTCCCTTCAGGTAGCCCAAAAACAGCGGCGGATCGCCGATGGGCAGCAGGCACCCGCCGATGTTGCTCACCAGGAAAATGAAAAAAACCACCGTATGCACAACGTGCTTACGTTCGGAGTTTGTTTGCAAAAGCGGGCGGATAAGGAGCATACTTGCGCCGGTTGTACCGACGAAGCTGGCGATTAGCGCACCGACTGCGAGGAAGGCGGTGTTGGTCGAAGGATGAGCGGCGAGGTCACCTTTGAGGCTGATACCGCCGCTGATCACGTACAGCGAAAAGAGCAGCATGATAAACGGGATGTATTCCCCGAGGATCGCGTGATCGAGAACGCTGATGACCTTGGCTCCGCCATACGCGAAAACGTAATACACGAGCGTGATTGCGGCAAACCCCAGCGCGACCACGAGCCTGTTCTTGTTGCTTTCCCACCAGTGCATCGTGGCGGGTATAAGCGGCAGGATCGCGATAGAAAGCAGC
>JANQHN010000375.1 GCA_028282665.1 Phycisphaerae bacterium
GAGTCGCAAGTCGGTCAGCTTTGCCTGCGCCGCCCGGAGTTCCTCGAACGCTCTTTCCGTTTCGCGCATGAAGTATTGTTGCTGATCGGAGAGAAATTCGCCGATCCATTCCATCGCCTGTTTGATGTAGGCTTGCTTCATATGTTCAATCACACGCTGTCCAACCGCGGGATCGGGACCGGTGTAGGTCAAGGTAACCCGGTCGATGTGCGAACTGGGCATGTGAGTTCGAACATCCACTTTTGAGGCCAGCGATCTTCCGATGGCGTCTCTGTGCTTCAAGCTTTCCGCAGTAAGTTCGCCATTTGCATTGCGAGAGAGATTTTTGTCCAGACCCATTGCTTCGACGACCTTGGCCATAATTGGCGTGGATCTCAGATCGGTCGACATCGTGGCCCGCCAGTACGCAAAGGAACCGGATGCTTCATCCGTGCGTAAACTGAGCATGACGGGATCATCGCGGCGTTCGAACGAAGTAGACGCCTGGTAGGTCCGTGGATAGCGGAGGCTCATGGCGAATACGATTGTCGAGGCTATGCAGCATGGGATAAAAAACATCCATCTGTGCTGGTAGAGAATGCGCAGGAAGTCGTTGACGTTCTTGCGTACTTCCGCCAACGGCCGTTCGAAATCGCTGGCGTGTTCCACCGCATTCGACCGACTTTCTGGCGCTCGCGAATGGTTTGAATGATGGGATTGGCCGCTCACTGTATTCCCGCACTAATTGGCCATTCGGCGATTGAATTCGGTAGTTTCGGCTAACAAGCCACAGTGTGCTCACTTTTCGGTATCGAGCGGAGTATGGCTCGGTATCGTCCGTTAACCGTCCCGGGGTCGCGGGGGCGGAATGCGGGTGAGCTACCTACTTTTCGGACGGCGTATCACGGCGCTTGAGGGCAAAAGGGGCTGATAACGCACTGGAAACTGAGGCGGTCATAAAGTCGACAGCACCGGCCCGCGAAATAGTATTTGCCTTCTTTTTTTGAGGTTTGCGATGTTTTATCGGTCATTAGAATCTAAGGTCTTTTTGGAAAGAACTGATCGAGGTTATTTGTATTGCGTCTTCTCGGACGTTGTGGGACCGATATAGGCGGTTCGAGAGAACGTCAGCACGCTGCTGACCGAATTACTGTTTTCGACTGGTCGTCCACATCCAATATTCGTGGCCCATTCCTAATTGGATATTCGTTACAGTCAATCGATGTTTGCGCAAGAGATGTTGCCATTGGTGCGGGTGGAAAGTGATCCCCCCGAACTTGACTTCCTTTCCAGGTGCATAAAGCCACCTGCGTGGCCCATGGTAAACGGTTTTGCCGAGGATGGGGCGGAGAATGTTCTTAAATCGCTCTTTGATTGGTGTTTCCGCTTCGCGCCAACATTGAATGCGGCAATAGCCGCCCGGCTTTAAAATGCGATGGATCTCAGCGAGGTAGCTTTTGACGACTTCAAGCATGGTCAGATGTTGAAACGCCAAATGAGAGTAGGCAAAATCGATAGAGCTATCTTCTACACCGCTAAGCGTCATGCCATCGTTGAGCATGACCTTCGCGTTGGGCGTATCTGCCAAGTAATTCTCGGCGTAGGAGACCATTTTTGCACTGATATCGACTCCTACGGCTTGGTGGCATCGCTGTGCCATTGGCTTTAGCAATCGTCCGATTCCCGCTCCGATCTCTAGGCACGACCAATCCTCTCTGATAGGCACACCATCGATGAGTTGATCAAGTTCCTCCCGAGTGCGTTTTTCCCAAAGCTCTTTAAGCCTGGATTCGTCTTCGCATGAATCGATTTCCGGGTCGCTGCAAATGCGGCGGTATTTTGCTTCGAATTCGCTTTCGGAGTCCCAAAACTTGCGAGTGTCCTTAGCCCATTGCTGGTAGAGTGCTGCTTTCATGATTTTCGATTCCAAAAAAGCGTTTCGATACGCGCTTTGCAAGCTTCGTGCTTAGGGTGCGGATCCGGCAACACGCCGGGCAATTGGATATCGTCCGATATTGACTCCGCCTGTAGCGTCGAATTAGAGACAACCTGTCGATAGAACTGTTCGTACGCACTCACGGTTTTGGAAAAATCGAAGCTGACCGCTCGCATGCGAGCGGCCAGACCCAGATCCTGCCTCATCGCTAAAGATGTTCTCGCTTGCTCCAAGAGGGCGGCCATCGCATCGGGACGATCCGGTTTGCACAGCAATCCAGCTTGTCCATTGGCTAGCAGCAAGCGGTTATCACCCACGTCTGTAGCGATAATGGCAAGCCCACAGGCCATTGCCTCCAGCACGGCATTGCTACGAGCTTCTGAACGACTCGAGCATACGAACACATCTAGGCAATGCATCAAGCTTGAGGGGTCATCAACCGCGCCGGAAAAGATGACGTTGTCATTCAGTCCCAGGTGTCTGACCTGTGTGATCAAATCTCTACGCTGGACACCATCACCAACCAATAGGAGTTTTGCGGCTGGTGCCGAACCTGCCGACATGGCGAACGCCCTGAGCAGATTGTCCAATCCTTTGACTTTGGTTAGCGAGCCGATTGCGCCAATGATCACATCATTTTCGCCAAGCCCGACCTTGCGACGAAGTGATTTGCGATGATCGGCGTTGATGGGGCGCAGTTTGTTGCAGTCAACGCCATTGGGCAGGATCGTCACGCGTTGAGAAGGGATGCAAAGCTCATGAACTAGGCGATCACGCGCGGATTCTCCAACGGTTGTGAATCGTGCGCCCAATCGCAAGGCCAATTTCGCCTTGATTTTTTGTGCGCGTGAGAAAGCACCGGCCCGGTCCATACCGTGGAAACCTAAAACGAGTTTTGTGCGAGGCGACACGGTGGCTGCGATTGTCGCGTCGAACCAGGTTCCTGTGTTTCTTGCATGAATAACGGAAGCGCCTTGTCGTTTAGCAGACAACCCCAATCGAATTCCGGTAAATGGTGTCTTGTTCCGTGCCTGCAACGCACTACAAGAAATATGCGGTGGGAGAAGGCTTGCGAGTTCTCCGCGTTGTCGAAGCGTTACTACGCGATGTTGTTGTCCGGGATCATGGCAGGCTCCGAGGATTCTTACGAGCGTACGCTCGGTTCCGCCTCTGCGGAGCGATTCAACCACGTGCATAATGGCAGGCGGGTTCATGGGCCGGTCCTGTGAATGCGTGAACCAAGAGGCTGTCATCCAGCTTGGGATCAGTGGCTAATGCGGGCGCTTGATCTGCAACTTCTTCATTGACGACTCTGAGAATCCACTGAGGCATGGCGAATACCCACCAGTACGACTCTGCGTAAAGTCGTTCGGTACCGAGTCCGGACACAAAGTACGTCATCCACGAAATCAAAAAACCGTACAGGATGATTCTCGTTTGGAGAGGGTCTTTGGTTTCATCAGCGAGCCTGTAGCAGCGTCGAAGGCTTTTCAAAGTCAGTAGCATCATCGCGAAGAGGGCAATTCCTCCTTGAATACCGAGTTCTGTGAAGCAAACGATCAGTGTATTATGGGAGGCTCGCATCCAGTGCCGGCTGTCATAATAGCCAATGAGTGAGGAGAAATTACCCACACCGATGCCGTACGGGTAGTCTGAGAACATCTTCCACGATGCTTCCCAAATCTGTATGCGCTGTTGGGTGGCGATATCGTTCTCGGCGAGGTTCTGATTCAGAGTCGCCATACGTACCCAGAAATTGGCGTCTGTCAGCGAATAGGCGGCGACAGCGCCGACGCAAATGAGTGCATAAATACGCAGACGCTTGTTTTTGGGAGCTGCGAGAATGGCAAC
>JANQHN010000443.1 GCA_028282665.1 Phycisphaerae bacterium
ACGGCGGAGATGTGGTGCATTACGAACCTGCTCCTGATTTTCACGGTGAAGACCCGTTCACTTACCGCGTTGATGACGGAGACCTGCTCTCCAACATCGCGACCGTGGAGATCGAGGTATTGCTGGTTTCGGTCTTTCCATACGAGGAAAATTTCGAATCCGTCACCGAATTGCCCGCGTTCTGGAAGACCCGCTCTACCGGTGCAGGCCGCATTCGCATCACAGATTTGGACGGGCCTGACGGTTCGTACCATGTGACGCTCGACTCCGGCCACGAGGGTACGTACAGCCGCAACGAACTGACTTTGACTGTCGATTTGCAAGATGCTTCCGTCGTTCTCCTCAAATACGATTGGAAGCATTTCGACGATGAGGAGCATGAGTTGCCGAATTCCTGGGAAGACTCGGCTCCGGGGGATGGCGTGGGGATCAGTGCGGACGGGTACAATTGGTACAAGATCGCTGATCTTTTCGATCCTAATCTCCCGGCTGATTCGTATCAGACCGTGACGATCGATCTGGATGCCGCCACTGCAAGCGCGGGTATCGAGTACAATCATGCATTCCGCATTCGCTTCCAGCAGTACGACAACCACCCAATCGATTCAGACGGCATCGCTTTGGATAACGTTCAGGTGCTTCAAGGAACGGACTATCCGACCATCATCACCAATTCCCTGCCGTTGGCCCTGCTGGGCGTGCCGTATGGCCCCGTCGATTTGCAGGCGATTGGTGGCGATCTTCCGTTGGACTGGTCGACACCTATCGTCTTCTTCGAGGAAGGTCTGGGTGAGAACCTGTTCACCGAGACGGGTGTTGGGCAGAATTGGCAGGGGGGAGATGATGTGTTCGAATACACATTGCCGTTTGACTTTCCATTCTACGGCGAGATGTGGTCGACCATTCGTGTCGCAACGGATGGATGGATTAATTTTGGTCCGCACGTAGGTTCTACATACAGCAACAGCGATGTCCTGCTTCGGTACAACAAGCGTATTGCGGTCTTGTGGGACGACCTGGACGTGACAACCGGTGACATCTATATAGACGAAAGTATCGCAGATCAAGTTACTATTCGCTGGGCTGCTCAGACTCACAACACCGCAGCGCCGTGCAACTTCACGGCGACGCTTTTCGCGGATGGGCGTATCCGATTTGATTACGGCGATGGCAATATGCCACTCTCTCCGACCGTCGGTGTTTCGGCCGGCGATCAAGAGCGGTATTTCCTGGCCTCGTATGACGCACAACAGGATCTCGGCCATGTGAATTCGCTGATGCTCGATTACTCGCGTTTGCCGACCGGGTTGAGCATGTCGGCGGATGGCGTGGTTAGCGGTATGCCCGCAGTGGAAGGTGTGTACAAGCCGATTTTTGTCATCAAGGATCAATCGGGTCGGGTCAACCAGAAGATGCTACCCATGTCGGTATTCGCTCAAATACCGGGTGACTGTGACGGAGATGGCGATCTCGATTTGAATGACTTTTCCGATTTCGATGGGTGCATGGCAGGACCCGAGTTCGACGGTGGTGCCCATTGCGATTGTCACGATCGCGATGACGATCTGGACATTGACTTGTTTGACTTCGCTGTGTTGCAGATCCTGTTGGGAGACGTCGGAGAATAAAGAATAGGGCGGAGCGAAAACTGGAAAGGTATCACTTTAAGCCACTGCCTCCAGCAGTATCTGTGGGCAGTGGCCATTGGCGTTTTATACCCGCGCCTCCCAAAATGCCATTTGATTGACAATCGGAAATTGTCCGATTGACAATCAATCCGGTTCGGTCATTGACATCGGGTCGAGTACGCGGTCAAGTTCTGCTTCATCGAGGACGTTGTGCGCCATCGCGACTTCGCGAACGGTCTTGCCGGTGGCGAACGCCTGCTTGGCTATGGCCGCTGCTTTGTCGTAGCCGATGATCGGCGCGAGGCTCGTACACATCGCTAACGACCCTTCGATGAGCTCGGCACAACGAACCTTGTTTGCTTCGATTCCCGCTACGCACTTGTCCGCGAAGGTCCGCGTGGCGTTGGTCAATAGGCGGATGGATTCGAGCAGATTGTACGCCATCATGGGCATCATCACGTTTAATTCGAAATGCCCATCGCGACACCCCATCGCGACCGCTGTGTCATTGCCCGTCACCTGAGCACAGACTTGAATCATCATCTCGCTCATCACTGGATTGACCTTTCCCGGCATGATGCTGCTGCCGGGTTGCGTGGAAGGTAAGGCGATTTCACCAATGCCGCAACGTGGGCCACTTCCAAGCAATCGGATGTCGCTGGCGATTTTGGTTAGTGAAGCGGCGATCGTCCTCACCTGCCCGCTCGCTTCACACACACCGTCCTTCGCCGCCTGGGCTTCAAAGTGGTTTTCCGCTTCGACGAAGTCGATTCCCGCCGCCTTCGCCAATTCCGCACTCACCATAGTTCCGAACTTCGGATGCGTATTGATGCCCGTTCCCACTGCGGTTCCGCCGATTGGCAATTCTCTTAACGCGTGCACCGCCCGCTCTGCCCGCTCCACGCCAAGCCTGGCTTGCCGAGCATACCCGGCAAACTCTTGCCCAAGTCGAACCGGGGTTGCGTCCTGCAGATGCGTGCGGCCGATTTTGACGATTCGATCGAAGGACTTTGCCTTTTTTTCCAGAAGTGATCCAAGATGCAATAGCGCGGGCTTGAGGTCGTTCTCAAGAGCCTCTGCGACCGCGACATGAATCGCGGTCGGAATCACATCGTTTGATGATTGACCTCGATTCACATGATCGTTGGGGTGGACCGGATCGCGCGAACCGATCTCTCCGCCGGCCAACTCAATCGCCCGATTGCTGATAACTTCGTTGGCATTCATGTTCGAACTGGTCCCCGAACCGGTCTGAAAGATGTCCAGCACGAAGTGGTCATCGAGCTTTCCCTCGACAACCTCATCAGCAGCCTGGACGATCAGCCCCGCGACCTTTCCATCGAGTCCCCCCAACTCACGATTTACCACGGCCGCAGATCGTTTCACGAGTCCCAGCGCACGGATGAACCGCCGCCCGAACCGGTACCCGCTGATCGGGAAGTTCGCCACCGCCCGTTGCGTCTGTGCTCCCCAATATGCATCCTTGGGCACGGTCATTTCGCCCATACTGTCTTTCTCGATTCGCGTTTCTGGTGACATCGTTCGATTAATCTCCGCTTCAAGCAGGCCGTTCGCGGCATGCGCGTGGTTCACTCTCCAGGATCGCATTCAGGAGAGGGTAGATTCCAGCACGCCATTCGTCCATTTAAGAAGTGACCATCAAACTCTTACGCTCTATATCTGCAGTGCCAACTATAATGTTGCGTAGATGGCTTGAGCTTGGGGCGTCCCCTACGACCGAGACGCCGAAAATCATAGAAGGGACATAGTATATGATCACGCAACATTCACACAGATTCGCATGGCTGCCACTATTCGTGTTTATGCTGTTGTTCACTGCGGGCTGTAAGCAAAGCCACGAAACACCCATCAAAGACGACA
>JANQHN010000009.1 GCA_028282665.1 Phycisphaerae bacterium
ACTGGCGTGATGGACTCATGCGAAATCACCCGCGCGTACGCTATGCACGGTCATTATACGAATCATCGGAACGACAGCTCAGACTTGCGGTTCGCAGGCAGTACCCCGATCTAGAGATTGGCCCGAACTACTCGTTTGAGGAGGGCTATTCGAAGCTTGGTCTGTCTTTCGGATTCGATTTGCCACTGTGGAATCGCAACCGTCAAGCCATCGCCACCGCTCGCGCAAAACGCGACGAATCGCGAGCTAAGGCCTACGAAACGCTTGAACACAGCTTGCACGAACTCGCTGCCGCGAAAGCCGCACTGATTGAAGCTCAGCAAACCCGCAACGCAATCCTGAATCAACTCGTACCGTTGGTAGATCGCCAACTTGAAGAAGCCCACGCAATGCTGCGTATCGGCGAAGTGAATGTTCTACTTCTCAAAGAAGCAATGAGCGAATCTTACGAAACTAAACTCAAGCTCACGGAAGCTGTCGCCAGTCAGGCCAAAGCCGCCACTACCTTGCGCAACTTGACTTCACCGCGTTGGATCAGCACGCCCAACGTGTTTGAAAAGGAGAACCGGGAATGACAATCAACCTACTCAAATTCAGACGAACGAACCGCCCTACGTCGTACTTTGGGTACGCAGGCATTACGTTTATCACGTATTTAATTTTGATGATGGGGTGTATGGACACCGGCAAGGAAACAAGCAAGTCCAACGAACCTCCCACTTCTTGGTCCATCGACACATCCATCAAAGCGTACGGCGATGAACACAATCATGGCTATGACGAGCGCGATTACGGTGAAGATGTGAAGCATGATAAAGCAGGGCATCACGACAACGGTGATATCGATCACGAATCGCATGATCACGCCGGCCACGCTCATGGGGAAGACGAACACGGCGATCACTGTGCACAAACCACATCAACAGAAAACGACCACGATCACGAAGACGATCATCACCATTCATCCGAGGGGAAGTTCGTCGACATACCTTCCGCTGTGCGGCAAAACCTCGGTATCACATTTATCACCGTGGAACGGCGACCGGTACGCAGTACGGTAAGGCTCGCGGGCGAATTCGAGCTCAGGCCTGAGGCGAGGCGTGAGTACAACGCGATGATCCCTGGGCGTGTAAGGCTTGCAGTGAATCAATTTGACACTGTGGAGGCGGGCGATTTGCTGTTCGAACTCGAGTCGCCGCAATGGCATCGCGTGCAATCAGACCTCGCGGAGGCGTTCAAAACGTGTTACTGCTGCCTGCCGGAACTTGATGCTGCGAAAGCTGCCCAAACGGAAAACGAAACACAAATCGCATTCCTGAAACAGCGTATCAACCGCCTCGTGGAGGCAGGTTCGCGAGATGTCGAGTTGGAGGCTGAGCTCTCGCGACTCGAAACGAAAGCGCCACGGTTGGATGCCGAAGTTCGCGCGAAAGAAGCTGACATGCAATCCGCGTTACTTGCGTACCATGTGCTTTTAAGCGAAGCCCAGTCACTATCCGGCATTCCCACAGAGAGGCTTCGACACCTCCTGGATAATGAAGGAAACGAAACATTCACAGCACCTTTGGGTGCGAAGAAGGTGTTCGAACACTTCCTGGAGAATCAAGAAGACGAAAAGCTATCCATACCATTCTGGTCGACAGTGAACAAAATTACCGTCCGCGCGGAGGAAGCGGGCGTGGTAGGCCAGGTCAACGTCACCAACCTCGGATGGGCGGAAACGGGTGATCTGATCGTGGAAACGATCGATCCTGGCATGCTCCGGTTTCACGCCGACGCGTTACAAACAGACATTAATCTCTTCAAAAATGGTCAGGCAGGTCGCATCGTTCCGCCGCAAGGAGGCAGCATCGACCTTCAGGACACGATAGCAGGCAGAATTGGCCTCGGTTTTAAAGCGCACCCTGATCTGCGAACGGTTCCCGTATACCTGATCCCTGATCAATTGCCTAATTGGGCGAAAGCAGGCGTAACCGCCTACCTTGAGGTTTTCCTGGGCGGAGAAGAACACGCAGTGACTGCGATTCCCAGGACGACGATCGTACGCGATGGCCTGGAAAAAGTGATTTTCAAACGCGACCCGCGTGACCCCAATAAAGTCATCCGCACCACCCCGATGCTGGGTGCATCGGACGGGCGCTGGGTGGAAGTGCTCCAAGGCGCAAGACCCGGCGATCAAGTGGTTTTAGGTGGCGTGTACCCACTGATGCTCGCAACTTCAGAGTCAGGCGAGATCCAGCAAGGGGGGCACTTCCACGCCGACGGCACATTCCATGAAAAAGATGATCACTAAAACAAAGTTCTCTAAGAATCGCACTGGTTTCAGCTACGAACAATTCCACGGACTTCGCAATACACGATATGAGGTTTGTATTCGACCACCGCAGTAAAGGATCGTTCGATGACAGGCAGACTTATTCGGTTCTCCTTGGATAACCCCGTGCTGATCACCATACTCGCGCTGATGCTGGTAGGATTTGCCATTTATAAGATTCCGCGCATGGCAGTGGATGTCTTTCCGGAACTCAACGCGCCCACCGTCACCATCATGACGGAATCACCCGGATACGCAGCGGATGAGGTGGAACAGTACATCACCTTTCCCATTGAATCGGCGGTGAATGGATTACCTGGTGTGCGTCGTGTGCGTAGTGCCAGTGCGATAGGCCTGTCCATCGTGTGGGTTGAGTTCGGTTGGGGTGTGGACATCTACCGCGCAAGGTATCTCGTCTCCGAACGGCTGGGGCTGGCCGAAGAACGCCTCCCGCCCGATGTTCACGCGGAAATCACTCCGGTCACGAGCATCACCGGAGAAATTATGTTGATATCGCTATGGTCACCGGATGGATCGGCCAGCCCGATGGACCTGCGCGCGTACGGTGAATTTGAGCTGCGCAATCGACTTTTAAGCGTGCCGGGCGTATCGCAGGTGGTCGCGATCGGCGGCGACCTGCCGGAATACCAG
The DNA here is from genome assembly GCA_028282665.1 of Phycisphaerae bacterium. GTDB lineage: Bacteria > Planctomycetota > Phycisphaerae > UBA1845 > UBA1845 > JANQHN01. The sequence goes on from JANQHN010000009.1 coordinate 2,966, forward strand.
ATCAACGTCGATCAGGATCGACTCAGACTATACGACTTGACGGTGGAAGATGTCGTCGCGGCCGCTCGCGAGTCACACAGCACCGCCGGAGCGGGTTACCTTGCCAACGTGGAGGGCTTGGAGATTCCGTTGCGGCAAACCGGGCGCGTGCGAAGCGTGGATGACATCTGCTCCACAATCGTGCAATACAACGAAGGCACTCCCGTCACCATTGGGCAAGTAGCCGACGTCGAAGTCGCTCCAGCACTCAAACGGGGCACTGCCTCCGAAGCGGGACATCCCGCAGTGATCCTCTCGATTCAAAAGGCTCCGGGCACCAACACACTGGCGCTCACCGAATCAATCGACATTTTGCTGGATGGCGTCGCCGCGGGTCTGCCGAAAGGCATAGAACTAAACAAACACATTTTCCGCCAATCCGAATTCATCAATTTATCGCTGCATAACGTGCTCACCGTAGCTCGCGACGCCGCGATTATCGTGGCAGTCGTCCTACTGCTGTTTTTGTTAAATATCCGAACGACCATCATTACGCTTACTGCCATCTCACTATCCATCGCCATCGCGCTGCTTGTGCTCTGGGGTATGGGGGAGGCGATTAATGTTATGACACTGGGCGGCATCGCTGTCGCGATAGGCGTAGTCGTGGATGACGCCATCATCTTCGTCGAGAACATCTACCGGCGACTCCGCAACCGCAAGACCGACAGAACCGCAGATGGTGAACCGCTCGACAGGGTCATCGGCAACGCTTGCTCGGAGTTGGTCAACTCGGTGATGTTCGCCACGTTGATCATCGTCATCGTATTCGTTCCCATGCTGTTCCTTAAAGGTCTCGAAGGGCGGTTCTTCAGGCCGCTGGGAATCACATACATGCTATCCATTGGCGCATCGTTGCTAATCGCACTCACAGTAACGCCCGCCTTGGCGAAACTCCTGATGCGTGTGCGTGTCACACATCAACAACAGGAGACCTTTCTGGTCCGTGGTCTCAAATCGTTGTATCGCCCAGTGCTTCGACAAGTGATGCACTACCGAAATCTCACCCTCGCCCTTGCGCTAACACTGACCGTAGCCAGCCTTTGGCTAGCAAGTACTTTCGGCACCAGCTTCCTGCCCGAATTTAACGAGGGCACCTTTACGGTATTCCTCATGGCCCCACCGGGCACATCGCTCGAAGAGAGCAATCGAATCGCTCACGGCGTGGAGAAACGACTGGCCACCATTGAAGGCGTTCGATCCATCGCGCGTCGTACGGGAAGAGCCGAACGCGACGAACACGCAGAGCCGGTCAGCAACAGCGAACTCGACGTCGTAGCTGCACCGGGCTTTGACAAGGAAGAGTTACGCAAGCGAATCTATGATGTTATCGTGGATGTCCCCGGCATAACCACCACCATAGGCCAACCCATCGAGCACCGGATTTCGCACATCATGTCAGGCACACCGGCGGCAATTGCGATCAACGTCTTTGGAGAAGATTTGCGACAACTGCGGCAAATTGCCAAGGACATCGAGGCAACGATCGAACCACTACCGGGAACGAGAGATGTGGCGGCGAACCGTGAAATCATGATCACTTCGCTGCCTATTCGCTATCGTCATGATGAATTGGCTCGTTGGGGTCTGACACCGGCGTCAGCAGCAGGTCAAGTGCGCACAGCCGTATTCGGCGAAACCGTCGCTGTCGTCAACCAGGGCATTAACGTTATTGATATCGTGGTCCGACTTACGCCAGAACACAGAGCATCGATCGATCAGATACGCGACCTCATGTTGCGAGGGCGGGACGGCAAGCTCGTCCGCTTGAAAGAAGTCGCGGACGTGGGCCTGGAAAAAGCATCGAACCTGATCTCCCGAGAAAACGCACAGCGTAAGGCGGTCGTCTCTTGCAATGTCGCTGAAGGCTATAACTTAGGCGACTTGGTTGAGGAAGTTCGCCAGCGAGTAAGCCCCATCGTTCACGAGGCAGGGTACTCGGTTTCGTACGGCGGACAATTCGAAGCGCAGCAGTCCGCCTCACAGACACTTTATGTAATGGGCACTGGTGTGACGTTAGTGATGCTCGTATTGCTGAGTATGTCTTTCGGCTCGACTCGGGCTGCGCTGTTGGTCATGATTAATCTACCACTATCACTTATCGGCGGAATCCTTGCCATTTTCGTATCCGAGTCTCATCACGGTTTTGCAAACCTGTTCGCTTTGTTTGGCGCCGGTGGTCGGTACGAAGCTCCGATCCTTTCCATCGCAAGCATGGTGGGCTTCATCACGCTCTTCGGCATCGCGGTACGAAACGGCATACTGCTTGTCAACCACTACGCACACCTGCACCACGACATGGATAAGCCGCTGCATCAGGCAATCTACGAAGGTTCGCAGGAGCGACTCATTCCGATCCTTATGACGGCA
>JANQHN010000334.1 GCA_028282665.1 Phycisphaerae bacterium
AGACGAGATGCGCCCAATCGGTCGATTTGCTCTACCCGGTCGGTGAAGGAGCTGGATACGCAGGCGGAATCATCAGCTCTGCCGTGGACGGCATCAAATCCGCCGACGCGATTATCGGTCGATTCGCTCCAAACTGATCCGCCCGCCCAGTCGCATCCCAGACGGAAACCCGCATGCATATCACTTCCAGCGACGGAATCCGAACTTCACCGATAGCACGGATTTCGCATTTGCTGCGTCCAAGTCTATCATCTTACAAACTCGGACAAGCAGACCTCTAGTCGACGGGAACGCCGTGCAGGAGAAGATCGTGAAGGAATTCCACATTGGCGACAAACTACCAAGTCTGGTCGAGCGGATTGTCCAAAGCTACCGCACGCACCAGCACACTTCGCACATCGATAAAGTCTACCTGCCGAACAAGGCGCAGACGATCGAATTGCTGGAGCGACTGCTCGAACTGGTGTATCCCGGCTTCATCGGTCGGCAGGGACTCACGCGACACAACGTCGAGTACCACATTGGCGACCTGCTGCCGAACATTGGCACAATGACCTTCCGTCAGATCTACAACTGCCTCTGTTACCTGGATGAGTCTTCTCGCGAGGAAGAGTCGAAACAATCCCCTTGCGACAACAAGGCGAGGCGACTTGCGATGGAGTTTCTAGAGGCCGTTCCGGAAATTCGGGATGTGCTGGCCGAGGACGTCGAAGCTGCGTACGACGGCGACCCGGCAGCGCTCAACATGGATGAAGTCATCCTCGCGTATCCAGGACTGCTCGCCATTACGGTTTATCGACTGGCGCACAAGCTCTACCAATTGGACGTGCCGCTCATGCCGCGCGTCATGACCGAGTGGGCCCACGCAATGACCGGAACGGACATCCACCCTGGCGCGAAGATTGGCCGGCGCTTCTTCATCGACCACGCAACGGGCGTGGTCATTGGTGAAACCACGGAAATTGGCAACAACGTCAAGATCTATCAAGGCGTAACGCTGGGCGCGCTCTCCTTCCCGAAGGACGAACGAGGGCGCGTGATTCGTGAAGCCAAACGCCACCCGACCGTTGAGGACAACGTCACCATTTATGCCAACGCCATCGTACTCGGGGGACAGACCGTACTGGGCGAAAATGCCGTCATCGGCGGTTCGGTCTTCTTGACCAGTTCCGTCCCCGCAGATTGTGTGGTCACCTTCAATCCGCCTGAATTGCGTTTCAAAGACCGTAACGGCGGTAAAGGACCAAGCAAGTCAGACGACCGGCCCAAAACCACTGCGGGTGTCGAACACTTGCCGGATTATGTGATTTGAGGATAGCCGTTAGCCCATCGGAGCGTAATCCAAAAAATCGATTTGCATATTTTGCGGCGTCATCCTGCTGATAGGTTTCACTATTAGCTATGACTTCTAACTTCGTTTTCGAATTGTGATCCACTAACGGGCCGCTTTTTCGGTTTACTGCAAAACCATCCCACTGCCGAAGGTAAGATTTACAGTATCCGCCGTACATCACAATCATCATTCCTGCGCTTAGCCTACCCCCGCGAAGGCGGGACGGTAATCCAGGACGAACACGCCAACCATGCGCATCACGTGATCACAATTCGCGGATGGAGGTGAGAGTTCGCTGATTCTCTTATCCTTATAGCAGTTTCAATCCAAACGTAGCGTTGAATGTCGACTTTCCAGCAGTACAAAACGCGGTATCGGACGCTACACCTGGCTAGAGCTTGCTCTAGCTCTCCACGCGAACCGATCCCGGATTAGCCTCCAGCAACTTGCCGTCAAATCCCGCGCACTTTCATTCTCGTAAGTTTCCGCGATAATGGTTTCATTGCTGCGGCTGTGGCGGAATTGGCAGACGCGCTAGATTTAGGATCTAGTGCCCAACGGGCGTGGAGGTTCGAGTCCTCTCAGCCGCATCTCAAACGGACATCCACAAATGGTGCGCGCGTGCTTAGACGTAGATGTGGTTATGCCAATCTGGCGGGCGATGCGGCGAGTTGAACTCTCGCGCGGCTTGCCCGGGTGAATTACGCTCTTTCTTACCGCACCCGGGTCTTTTATCAACTCGTAACTACCCTTCGAGCATGGACGAGATTTCGGAGGGGGTGGGGAAAGGGCTGAAGTTTTGCACCGGCTCGTTCCGCTCGTCGAGACGCATCACGCGCGGCTTGAATCGCCCCTCGCGAACCAGTGCTTCCTCGACTTCGCAAAAGCTCATGATGATGACACGATCACCAGCGGCCCCGAGCCGTGCGGCAGCGCCGTTTAGCACGATTTGGCGAGAACCAAATGGGGCTTCAATCGTGTAGGTTTCCAGCCGCGAGCCGTTGTTGATGTTGGCAACGAGGACCTTCTCATACGGATAAAGCCCCACTGCTTCCATCAGTTCCACGTCGATACCAATGCTGCCTTCGTACTTGATGTCCGCCTGGGTCACGCAGGCTTGATGCAGCTTCGATTTAAGCATGTGGAGCTTCATTTCGTCGATCCTCACGATAGAACTTCTCACACCCCGTATTCTTGCACTCGGGCGTGGCTATGTCAAAGCAAGCGGCGTGCCGGTGAGGCTTTTCCAGCGAAGAACCGTGCCCAACGTCCTGTAATTGATGCTCGGTGACGGTTCCTCGACCCTTTAAGGCCGTAGCGGCAAGACCACTCGGATGTATTTTACCTCCGCGACTTTGGCGCCTCTTGGACTATCGAGCGACCCGCGATCTACGTGATTCTCGAACTTTATGATGAGCAGCACAATCGCGGGAACGAAACATCACAACAAAACGCAACCCAAATGAGCACGTTTGCTGCGGTTGACCAATCGAATGCTGCACGCCTCCACTTGTTGCGGCAGTGATCAAGTGTGGCGCCAATGAGACGAGTTGACAGCTTCCGAAAGGTGTTGTTGATTCCACCAATCTCTGCGGGTATCTTGTAAGGAAGGAAAGTGATTTATCCACGTACTTATGCGATGGATGGCCGCTTTCGCATGGATCCGATTCCTTAGCGTGTTATTTTGCCTGGGTTCGATTATCGCTATAGATATGATGATATGTCCATTAGGATGCATATCGATTGCGAGAGGATGTATCGAATTTGTTGGATCAACCTTCCGTGCATTGTGAACTCGCAACTACCGACTGCAGCTTGATGGGTTGTGGTTTGGCGGAAAACATCGAGGTGAAATGTAACGCCCTTTGATCATCGCTTCGAATTGCCGACCGTTTTGATCCACTCGTTGCTGCTCACTTGCCCAACAAGTGTTGCGATATGGGTTATTCTTCGAGCCCATCTCCCCCTGCCCCGTCCGTCATTCCCCCGGCGGGCGGGGTTGTTAGTTCCCGCAACGAGTTTGACATCCCTTGGCTCTTTCGCGCCTTTCATCCCAATACCTTCTGTAACTTCCGCGCTAAGATTGTATAAGAGTCTTGGCGCGGTCATATCGGTTTAACTATCCTAATACAAACATTCATTTCCAAGTGAATTCAACAAAATACGGAGGAAAAAAAGATGTCACGTTGTGCGCATTCAAGTTTCGTTGCCTGCACGATGGCCTTGCTACTGACTACGGCGCTGAGCGTTTCCGCCGCGGACTGGTCCAACGCCGGGGGCAACGCCGGTCGAAACGGACTTACGAGTGAGATCGGCCCGGACGCTGATGATCTACTATGGTCTGGTGGACGTACGTCACTGATCGCGTGGCAGCCTGTGACGATGGGTCGCAAGGTGTTCATCGTTCGGCAATCAGGTTGGCCTAGCGCGGAACCGGGCGCTTCGCCCGTCGTCGCTATGGACCTGGACAGCGGCGATGAGCTATGGGCGATCGATGTCCCATTTTTTCCTGGCGACTGGACAACCTGGATCGCCGGAGCGCGAGACGGCCGGGTCTACGTATCGCGCGCAGGCAATGGCGCATCCGTCTCTTCCAAACTCTACGCACTCGATGCGGAAACCGGCGCGGAGATTTGGGAATCCGTGGATGAGATCGACGCAGGCGCTTATGACGGCGTGGTCTTCGCACCGAACGGGGACCTGATCATCGGTAGTTTCCGTGATATTTGGCGTATAAGCGCCGTGGACGGCACGACGGTTTGGCGGGCAGACCGCACGTGTTCAACAAGTGGAAACTGCGGGTGCGCCGCGACGGAAGATGCCGTTTACGTAGTGGATGCCGTGTTTGGCGGCAACGAGATCATTCGCTACGACATCGCAACCGGCGCCGAGTTGTACGCAAGCCCGGTCCTGCCCGGTTTCACCATCCAAAACAGCCCGATGGTCGGCCCGGATGGCACGATCTATCTTTCACGCGTGCAAAACAACGAAACGGTCGACTTTTTCTATTCCATGCGGGATACAGGTAGCGAGATCGTCGAAAACTGGAACGTGGCTGCGCAGTGGACCACGTCGTCCGAATTCGGCGTGGGTCCGGACGGATCGGTTTACATGCTATTGCCTGGCTACGAGCTCGTGCGACTCGATCCATCCAACGGCTCGGTGATCGACACGGCCGGTGTGCTTGACGGATTCAGCAAGCCGCGCATGGCGATCGACGCTTTGGGACGCCTTTTTGTCGGAAACGGCGCATTCTCGACCGGCAGACTCTACAGCTTCGATGCCGATTTGACTTTTCGCTGGTCGGTCGGAATCACCAATATCAACATCGGAGGACCGGCTATCGGCGAAGACGGTACGCTGATCGTCTGTGGAAACGGAACGAATGTTCGAGCCTACCGCACCCCGCGGTTCGTCCCCGCCGACTTCGATGAAGATAACGATGTCGATCTCGCAGACTTCGATTTCTTTGACCTGTGTGTGACCGGTCCTTGTGAAACAGGTGTTTGCGAACCTGCACTGTATGGCGATCCGAATTGCGCTGCGGCCGACTTCGATGAAGATGGCGACGTAGACATGAAAAATGCCGCGACGTTCTTTGAGGCGTTTACCGGCTCTTGAAAAAGCGTGGCTAGTCTGGTGGTGTTAGTATTAAACCCTAGGAGACTCCAATGAAGACTGCTCTTTGCCGATTCACCCTATTGTCTTTCGCATGGCTGTTTGCGTTCCAGGCGACGGCCCAGGACCGGCTTATATTCACCGAATACAAGTTCAACGACCCCACACTGAAATCGATGAACTTCGACGGCGGTGACGTGGTGGATCTGTTTAACTCGGGGAACCCTTTCCCCACTGCGGACTGGCTCACGGTCGGACTCGCCCTCGATAAAGCGAGCGAGAAGATCTACTGGACGCACGGCTCGTTCCAGTCGGGGCGGATTCGCAGTGCCGACCTGAGCGGCGCGAATCAACAGACGCTCGTATCCGGATTGAAAAACCCGCGCGGACTCGCGCTCGACCTTGTGGGCGGCAAACTCTATTGGTCGGACGCCCCCCCCGAAGGCAACACCGGTGGAATGATCAAACGGGCCAACCTGGACGGCACAAACGTGGAGACCGTGTACCTCGACCCCAACTACGATCCGGCCGCCTCAAAGATCGGCCGGCCTCGCGTTGACTCAACTAACGGGTGGGTCTACTTCGCCACCAACGACCGCATCGTCCGCACCAACCTCAACGGTCCGCCGTTTGACATCTACACGGTGGTGACGGGTGTGAGTACCGCCCGCGCCGTGGAGATCGACACCGCCAATGATCACATCTATTGGATTGGTGCAGACACAATCGAGGATGTCGTTTGCAGAGCCGACTTGGATAACACCGGCTACACGATCCTTCACGATATGTCGCCCAATTCAGGTAATTCCAACGGTTTGAGCGATATTACGCTGAACAAAGACAACGGCTGGATATTCTTCTGCGACGATCTGCGCGACGAAATCTATCGCATCGACATTGGTGGAGGAAACTTTATCGCACCGTATGGCAACCCCGGATTTTCGCCCGTTGCGATGACACTCGACGCGAACGTCGTTCAAACGCTGACCGACTGTAACTCAAATGCAACACCCGACATTGTGGACGTGCGCGATGGCGGAAGCGATGATTGCAACGAGAACGGTATCCCGGATGAGTGCGAGGATGATCCCTGCGCCTCACCTTCCTACTTGCTCGATCAAAGCGAGGAAGTGACCAGTCCAGGAAGAGCGATGGGTGGCGAGCCGGATAACCAGAGTTGGATCATCTTTCAACCTTTCGTGGTTTCGGCAGGCGGCTGGGATGTGGGTTCGGTCATATTGCACGGCGTAACTTGGCAATACCAGCCGGAGGGATTCACCGCAACGATTCTGCCGGACAACGGCGCGAACTACCCCGATGAGACCACGGAACTCGCGAGCGCCGATTCGTTTTTCCGATTTGGTGACACGTGGGTGGAAATGCCTCTCACTGTCACTCTCAGTGAGGGACAATACTGGATTCGATTGACCGCGAACGCGGAAAATCGCTACGTCGCATCAGTGAGTACTGTCAGCACGGGGCCGGCGTCATTCTCGCGCAGTGGCCTGAACAACGACTTCGACGGACCACCGATCGCGTTACGGTTCATGGAAGCAAGCGCAGAGTGTCCGTTTGATCTAGATAACAACGGTGCTGTTGGACCTGGCGATGTCGGCGTCGTAAAGAACAATTTTGGCTGCGACATTAGCCAGCCGGATTGTGCGGCACTCGACTTCGACAACAACGGCGCAGTGGGTCCGGGCGACGTCGGCGCGGTGAAGAACAATTTTGGCCCGTGTCCGTAGGCGTTCGGCCAGACACACAATCGGT
>JANQHN010000021.1 GCA_028282665.1 Phycisphaerae bacterium
TCCCTGTGATGATGATGGCGGGGATTTGAACACCTTGTTCTCGCAAAGCAGTCAACGCGGCGAGACCGTTTCGTTTGGGCAGGCTGTAGTCTAGAACGAATAGCTTGATATCATTCTTTCGGGCCTCATACGCAGAGGAAACTCCTTCCCCATTAGAAACGCTAATTGCTTCATAGCCGTTAGCCCACAGTGTCGAGAGGATAATTGAACGTACGAGTTCGTTGTCTTCCGCAAGCAAGATCAGTTCGCCGCTTCCAGGCGGAATGCGGGAACTGCGCTCGCTGTGGTCTCGCCAAGCTTGAGGTTCGATACTTGGCAGTTCAATGGAAAACGTAGTACCTTTGTTGGGTTCCGCTTCGACGTTGATCATTCCACCATGATCCGACACGATGCCGTGCACGATGGCAAGACCCAGCCCCGTACCGCGCTCCCGCTGCTTGGTTGTAAAGAACGGTTCAAAAATTCTCGATTTGACGTGTTCCGTCATACCGGTTCCTGTGTCTTGTACGACAACGCGGACAAACCCGCGATCCGCGTCGGTATTGGGTTTGTGCGAACTCAACGAGATCGACAACTGACCGCCCTCCGGCATGGCGTCACGAGCATTGATCGCAAGATTCAGCAAAACCTGTTGCATTTGTGTAGGATCGGCGTTGACCCATGCGTGGTCATCGTGCGAAATATCACAAATGAGGTCTATTCCAGCAGGAAGCATGCGACGGAGTAGCTTAGTCGTTGATTCGACTACTTCCGTGATATTTGTCGGCTGGCGTCTGCTTGGCGTTTTGCGGCTGAACGTCAGCAACGACCGCGTCACGCCGCTGGCTTGGTTGGCCGCTTGCTCGATCATATCCAGTGCCGATTTTGTTTCTGCCGTCGAGTGCGTCATCAGGCGGAGGCGTTCGGTGTTGGCCAATATTACGGTGAGCAAGTTATTGAAATCGTGAGCAACACCGTCAGCAAGTTGACCGACAGCTTCCATCTTTCTAGCCTGATGCAGTTCCTCCTGCAGTTTGTCCTGAGTCGATCGAATCCGCGCCAAATCGACCGATTGTTGCTTTACCGCCGCTTCGAGCTCCATCGTGTATTGTTCAAGCCGGTCGCGATTCGCGCGATGCACTTGCCAAACGAGTTCCTTCGGGTCGTCCATTTTCTCGACGTAGGCAAAGGCTCGGAAATTCACTGCCTCTTTGGCTGAATCGAATGAGCCGTACGCCGTATTAATAATCACGCGCGTCGCGGGCGAAAGTTCGTGGATCGTGCGCAATAGGGTCGTCCCACTCATGTCAGGGAGACGCAAATCGACGACGGCTACACTGAACGAACGCTGGTTTAGAATGTTCACGGCATTTTGCCCTGTGGAACAACCCGTGACTTCGAATCCTTCTTCGCTGAGGATATCTGTAATGGTTTGGAGTTGAAACTCGTCATCTTCGACGATTAGAAGGGTGGAAACCTGGTTTTCCTGCGCCGCGGTAACGGTCATTATGAGTTCCTCGCCTTGAGACAACTCACCCTAAGCCCGGTACTATTTATCCGGTCTGCTTACGTTGGCGAATCGGAAACAAGCGGCGAACGGGGAAGCTGTATGCGAAATGTAGACCCTTGCCGAAAACTGGATTCGAGTTCGATTCGCCCACCGTGATCTTGCACAATTTGCCTGCAAATTGTCAGTCCCAAGCCGGTGCCCCTTGTTTTAGTGCTGAACAAAGGTTCGAACACACGCTCCATATTCTCTACCGGGATCCCACAGCCCGTGTCGTTTACCGTAATAGTATCATAATCCGCCCCCCGCTCCGCGGCTACAATAATTTTACCATCTTGATCGATCGCATCGATGGCGTTTGAAAGCAGATTGCGAAGAACTTGGGCAAACTGTTCAGAATCTACGTACAAGTAGTACGGTTGGGGTTTGATTTGAATATGGCACTGAATCCATGATGGAGGGTGAACTTTGCAAAGTGTATCCTCAACCATGGAGACTAGATCGACGACTTCTTGGATCGGTTGTTTGGGTTTCGTGGATTCCAGTAGATTGCGGATGATGCCACTGCATGTCTCAACTTCTTTTTCGATCATCTCGAGATATTGCCTGATCTTGGGATCACGCATGGTGTCCTTTCGCTTCAGGAAATACGCTGCGTTCCTGACAGCCCCAAGTGGGTTGCGGATTTCGTGAGCGATACTCGCTGCCATTTGGCCAATGGTGGCCAAACGTGTCTGACGAACTAGTTTGTCATGTAGAAACGTAAGCTCGCTTTCAACCGCTTCCTTTTCGTGTTGCTTTTGCGCGATTAGCGCCTGTTGGCTTTCTCGGTAAGCGTGCTCGGCGCGATATCGCTCTGTTACGTCCACGCCAACACACCAGCCACGCCAGCCGGGAAGGCTGATCCTGCTCGATACGTTTGACCAACTTATTCGTTTCTCTCGTCCGTCCTTGCAGCTAATCGCAATTTCCACGCCGTCGCGGATTTCTTCAGGGCTGGTCATTCGTTTGATGAAGTACAAACGCTGGGGTTCGTTCGGGAACAGACGGCGAAGTGCGTAATCTCGATTGAGTACTTCATCGCTCGGGTAACCTGTGACGCGAACGCATTCTGCATTCCAGGCAACGATGCGCTGTTCGCCGTCAATGGCAAGCATCAGTACGGGCATGTTATCCACAACCTGCCGAAGTCGCTCTTCGCTCGTGCGCAAAGCTTCGCGCGCTTCGGCTGCCTCTGTGATGTCCGAAATGTAACCTTCAATGGCTAAGACCGTGCCGTCTTTGTCGTAGACGCTGCTGCCATGATCAGATACCCAGCGGATTTTCCCTCCTTTTGTTCGGATTCGGTAGTCGATGGCAAACGGAGTTTGTTGTGCAACTGCAGTGTGGATTGCGGCCAATGTTGCCTCGCGATCCGATTCGTGTATCAAGTTGGTATATGCGAGTTCTTCATCGCCCAAAAACGCTTCCGGGGCATATCCAAGTAGAGATTTACAGCCGGCGCTGATCAATTTCATGCTCCGGCGGTCATTATGAAGGCAACGATAGGCAACACCGGGTAAGTTGCCAATCAAGGCGCTTAGCGCTCTTTGACTTTCCGCGAGTGCACGCTCTGTTTTTACCAATCGATGCGTAGCGGACGACTCGTCGCGTATGCGGTTCACGACCAAGGGCAAGTTCTTCAAAAGCATCGTGTCTTTTGTGAGATACTCCGACGCCCCCAGTTTCATCATTTCCACAGCCGTTCGTTCATCACCGTGCCCTGTGATGACGACGAACGCTGTAGTGACGTTTCGCTCACGCAGTTCCCTCACCAGATGCGCGCCGGTCATGTCCGGGAGTGAATGATCGATAACCAAAAGTTGATATTGTTCCCTCTCGCAGAGTTTCAGAGCTGTCGCTGCATCATGAGCAACATCGCATCGGCAACCATCGCGTTCGATACGCTTAACGATCAGTTGACCGAGACCGACGTCGTCATCGACGACCAGCACACGCATCTGTGCATCGCGGGGTGCTTCGTGTTTATCGGCTTCGATTGTCGACATCAAGCGCGTTCTCTGAATGGCAATATCGGTTTGGACAGGAAAAACTCGCCCACTTGCGCAATGGCCGTGACGAACTCACCGTACTCGAGTGGTTTAGTCACATACAGGTCGCATCCGATGGTCTCGCACTTTGCCTTCTCTTGCGGATCATCAGTGGTCGTTAGTACGACGATAGGCATAAGAGCAAGCAGCGGTTCCTCTTTGAGATGGCGCAAAACGTCCACGCCGCTTACTTTGGGCATCTGAAGATCCAACAGCAGGAATAAAGCCTGATCACGTGACTTTCGACAACCGGTGGCAGAGTCGAAAAAATAATCCAGCACTGCCTGCCCATCGGAAAATTGAATGATCTCGTTTTCGATGCAGAGCCTGCGGAGGTTTCGAACAATTAGCGCAGCGTGTCCGGGATTGTCCTCTGCCACTAAAATGAGCACTTCCTCATTCACTTGAATCGCCCTTCGATCAAACCGGAATCCACAGGGAGCGATACAAAAAAGGTACTACCGTGTTCAGAGCCCGACTCCACCCAGATTCGTCCATTATGACGCTCGATGATGCGCAGGGCGATCGTCAAGCCGAGCCCCTCGCCCGTCTCGAAATCGGGATTAAGCCGCTGGAAAATCTCGAAAACCCGCTCCTGATGGTTTGGGGCGATTCCCATGCCGTTGTCGCGTACTGTATAGACAACTGAGTTTTTGACCTTTGATCCTCGGATTTCAATAATCGGGTCACGGTCTCGGGAACGGTACTTGATTGCGTTATCTACAAGATTCGAAAAGAGCTGCCCAAGTAGTGTTCTGTCTCCAAAACAATGCGGCAAGTCGTCAACGGTGACATGCACGCCGGCTTCTTTGAGTTGGTACTCCGTGGCCGCGAGGACGCTTCGAATCAAGTTATTTGTGTCAATCTCACCATGGCACATGACGGTTCGTCCCAGGCGAGAGACGCGGAGAAGACCTTGCAAAAGTGCGTCCATTTTCGAAGCGCCGGCCGTGATGAATCCTAATGCCTCTGGGATGTCCTGCGTAAGTAATTTCGACATCGCTTCGGTGTTGCCGTCTTGGTCGCCTGTCGTGGGCGCGGACGCATTCTTAATCATGTCGCCCAATTTCGCGCAGGCGTCGTTGAGTTCCAAAGCGAAGCCTTGAATATTCAGTAGCGGAGAACGCAGATCGTGGGAAGCTACATAGAACAGTGTTTCTAATTCCCGGTTCTTCTCAGCAAGTAGGTTGTTCAGGTACGACAAGCGAATCTCCGCTTCACGACGCCTTTGTATTTCGCTGATCAACTCCTCGTTTGCCGCAGTTAACTCCTTCGTACGCTGCGACACGTTTCGTTCTAACTCCCCATGCCAACCTTCCAGATGTGAGATCATTTCATTGAAAGTGGCAGCGAGTAGACCTATCTGGTCGCGTGAGTGTACGTTAGCTCGGACTGACAAGTCACCCGTGGTCGCGGTTCGTGCTGCGGTGGACAACTCATGAATAGGCTTCGTGTACATCCACGCCACCGCCGTTACAATTAGACACGCCGCAATAATCCCAAGAATGCCCGTAAGCAACGTGGCGTAGGCATACGTGCGCCACAACGGACCCAATAGCCCGCCTACGTCGCGAAACACCAGCACGCCCCAGTTCGTCTCCGTGGGACATTCCACCATTCGATACACCGCCAGGATGTTCTCGCTTTCGCGTTCGACATGACCGATTATGCTGCCATTCGAATCGGGCAGAATGCTTACGGCCAGGTTAAGTTGTTGACGCCGAGCGTCGGAAATCGGCTGATAGCTGTGCCATGAGGCAATGGAATCAGAAAAAGGCTTGTGGTTAGCGTCGAGCAAAGTAGCCCATTCTTCCGATTCATTGGTGCCTCCACGAAGCAACGGCGAGACCATATCCTGCGGATTGACATCGAAGGTTAGAACGTACTTTCCTTTTACTGTGGCAACGTGTCCATTTGATGAAGAACTTCCACCCAGGTAGGCACTCATGTGTATCGTTGGGCGTTCTGTTCTTTCACAAGGGCAAATGTCCCCAACATACAACTCATCGAGTGACTGTGGGAGCGAAGGGATGCTCTCTGAAAATCGACTCTTACCGATTTGATCCGGTTCTGTCGATACGAGGATACAACCACTCCTCGCGTCCCAAATAAGCGCTGAATGGTAGACGCCGTAAGCCAGCAGTATTTGGTTGAGATGGTCGACCAGTGCGCCAAATTCTGGGGTCCGAGTTGCGGCAGCTATTGACGATTCGCTGGGGCCTTCTTTCTTGCACAGATCTGGATTAAGCGAGAGTAGACCGGCCAGTTCTCGCTGCAGCAATGGATCGTCAGCCGCGAGTCGAAGGTCCCCCTCTCGTTCGCGAATCCAACGCAGCAATCTCTCCGTTTTCAAATCTGCGATAAACCGCAGATCTTGCATTGCCTCCGTTCTGGCTCGTTCCAACAATCCCGGAAACCCGAAAGGCGGCAGTCCCCAAAGTTCAACCGCTTGAATAGCTGCGATCATAACGATGAAGAGTAGTGAGAAGCTCACCACGAGTTTTGTAGTCACGCCCAGCGTTTGCTTGGCGGTTTGCCCTCGTGGATGCAACGGACTGTCGGATGATTTGGCCATGCTGCACGCTTCGGATTACCCGAGACGCCATGATGTTGCAAACGATCAGCGCCGCCAGGCAGGCTGAATTGACCGGTTGGTATTGTAGCGACAACTCCGCGCTTAAACAAAGTGATCATTGGAACTGTGATCGAGGCATCGCTTTGGTTGGCAGGTTTTCGATCTCAACCAAGGCTTCTCCACTGCGCAACAAAAAGCGGCGAGTCGACGATTCGACACGCCGCGTATTTCGTTTTATTTGCGTGACACAGTTCGCCTCAAGAAGCTACTCCAATAGCCGCTTGGGGCCGGCTGCCTTCACTTCAGCACTGCAACCGTCCTCATACTTCTTGAAGTTTTCGATGTATTTGGCGGCGAGATCGTCGTAGCGTTTCCAGTATGCATCCTGATCCGACCATGTATTGGCCGGATCGAGAATCTCTTTGGGAACGCCCGGGCAATCCATAGGAACTTCGAACCCGAAAACCTTGTCCGTTCTGTAGTCGACATTGTCCAGCTTGCCTTCGAGCGCGGCGTTTAGCAATGCACGCGTGTAGTGAATGCTGATTCGTTCGCCTGCACCAAACGGCCCACCAGACCAGCCGGTATTGACAAGCCAACACCTGGCGCGATGTTTGTCCATCATCGTGCTGAGCAGATCTGCGTACTTGAACGGATGCAGCACCATAAACGGCGCACCGAAACACGCGCTGAACGTAGCCTTCGGATCGGTGCCGGCACCTTTCTCCGTACCACCTACCTTAGAGGTATAACCGCTGATGAAATGATATTGCGCTTGATCCGGGCTAAGCCGCGAAATGGGAGGCAACACGCCCGACGCATCGCACGCGAGGAAGATGACGTTTTTCGGATGCGTTTTCGTCATTCGCCCTTCGACTACGTTGTCGATGGAAGTCAGCGGATACGAAGCCCGCGTGTTCTCAGTCAGCGAGTCGTCGTCGAGATCGACCACGCGTGTCACGGTATCGTAGACGACGTTTTCGAGAATCGTATTGAATTTACGCGTGCAGGCGTAAATTTCCGGCTCATGTTCGGCGGAAAGACGGATGACCTTTGCGTAGCATCCACCTTCGTAATTGAACACGCCGCCGTCCCACCAGCCGTGCTCGTCATCGCCGATTAACGCTCGGTTTTTATCAGCTGAAAGGGATGTTTTACCGGTGCCGGACAGGCCGAAAAACAACGCCACATCCCCATCCTTGCCCACGTTCGCCGAGCAGTGCATGGACATGACGCCCTGCAACGGCAGCAGGTAGTTCAAAATCGTAAAAAAAGTTTTTTTGATTTCTCCACCGTACGCGGAGTTGCACACGATCGCCAATCGCTTGGAAAAATCAAGCATAATCGCCGTTTCACTACGAACGCCGTCCAATTCCGGATCGGCCCTAAAACCCGGAGCGGCGATGATCGTGAACTGCGGATTGTGACTTTTGTACGCCTCGCGCTTCGGCAGGATGAACATGTTCTGTGCGAACATGTTTTGCCATGCGTCCTCCGTAATGACGCGGATGGGCATGCGGTACTTCGGCTCATTGCCTACGTAACAATCTTGCACGAACAGATCGCGTCCCTGTAGGTAAGACCGCATACGGTTGAAAAGTTTCTCGAATTTCTCTTGCTCGATAGGCGTGTTGTATTCGCCCCAGTTTACATCTTCTTCGCTCGATGGTTCTTTGACGATGAACTTGTCTTTGGCGGCGCGGGCGGTGTGCTCGCCTGTATGAACGGCGAGTGGGCCACCTTGTGTAATGACGCCCTCACCCCTGAACACCGCTTCCTCTACCAGCGCAGGCGCAGGAAGATTCCAGTATATTTGTCCAAAATTCGAGAGGCCGTGCTGCTCTAGCCCGTGATCGCTGGCAAGTTCGCAAGCCTGCGCGAGCGCCGGTGTCGGCATACGACGTTTTTCATTCATTTCCAATCCCTCAAAAGCGTCTTGTTGCCAACCTGAAGTGAGCCCGGTCCATCATCGTCGAGCGCCCAGCGCATGCGCCGGATGCCTTCGCGTATATCCTCGGGCGAACCGCAGGTCGAGATTCTCAAATATCCGTCCATGCCGAATTCCACGCCGGGAACCGTCACGACCAAAGCCTTCTTCAACAGAAAGCTCGAAAGAGCCGTAGAGTCAGTATCAAAAGCGCTGAAGTCTGCAAAACAGTAGAACGTGCCATCCGGCCTACTAAGTTTTACACCATCTATCTCGCCCAGCAAGCCTATAATGAGGTTTCGATTGGATTCCAAGCTGCGACACAACTCGCCTACACAATGCTGATCTCCATCCAGGGCGGCCCGCACTGATTGCTGCATGACTGGGGAAGTGCCTGAAGTCTGGTGCCCTTGGATATTTCCCATCGCTTTGATGAGATCGGGGTTGCCGACTGCCCAACCAATCCTAAACCCGGTCATCGCGTACTGTTTCGAAACGCCGTTGATCACCACGAGTTTGGAGTCGTTTAAGGCTACCTTCGAGAATTGGTAACAGCTGATTGGCTTGCGGTCGTCAAAAATCAGCCTGTGGTAGATATCGTCCATGAGCAGGTAAAGGTCCCTGGATTCGCACAGTTCGACAACGCCCGCGATGAATTCTTCTGAATACATCACACCGGAAGGATTGTTGGGGCTGTTGATCAGGATTGCCTTTGTTTTCTTTGTGATGGCGGATTCAATCTCACTGATAGCTGGGCGCAAACCACCATCTTTGGCCCTTACCGGAATCGGCTTGGCTCCGCAAAGTGTCACCATCTCCGGATAGCTCACCCAGTAGGGCACGGGGAACACCACCTCATCTCCCGGATCGAGTATCGCCTGCAAGCAGACCATAATGGCCTGCTTTGCACCGCCCGAAATGATCACATTTTTAGGCTCGGCAATCGTTCCATAGAACTGTTCCGTGTATCGAACCACAGCCTCTTTCAATGGTTTCAAGCCGCTTGCTGGCGCATAACGTACTTCGCCTGTGGTGAGTAGCTTGGTTGCCTCGTCGATGGCGGACTGAGGGCATTTGCTTTTAGGTTCACCGCCGCCCAGGTGGATAACCGGTTCCCCCCGGCCTTTCAATTCAGCGAATAACGCGTTGAGTTTCAGCGTGGCCGATTCGCCGATAGAACGGGCGATGTGACTGAGGCTCATGTCGACACTCCTGCGAAAGCAGTTTCCTGACTTTACCGAAAACGCGACGACTGGCCGCCGTAAAGGCTGACCGGAAAAGAGGGTACCTCGCTCTCATCGGGAACTGACACGCAGGCCGCGGAGAAACGAATAGGAGGAGTTCAAGCAAGAATCATACCGGATACCCGACCTTTGGGGAATGTTGAAGCATGGCTGTGTGGCGAGGTTTCACAGAGGGCGGCAAGTGAGAAAGAGGCGATTCAGCGCTCTAAAGCTGCGGGACACACGATACTTGGCCGAAAGTAAGTGCTTGCTTTATTTGCGATAGATGATTAGGCGGAACTGACCGCCGCCTCCTCGGTTTCTTCGATTGACGTGTTTTCGTTTCGCTTGTGTCCAGGCCAAACGCTCAAGCCATCTGATCGAGACCAGAGAGTGAACAAGGCTAAAAAAAGCAGCAATGTATTTTCCGCCAGCTTGTTGCAGATATACACCGGCCCTGTGCCGCAGCCGCAGTCAAAGCTGACCGAACAATACGGCAGACCGGTCTCCTGCATGATGGCGAGCGAACGCATGATCAGCGGCGGATAGAAAGCCAGCAACATCGCGGCGATCAACAACGCGCCACCTCGGCGTGCTATACCCAGCACCAGACCTAATCCGCAAATGATCTCGACCATCGGCAGGATCGCCGCGATCCAGTTCAGCGCGAGCGGCAGCGAATCCGGAACCAAGCCGTACTCGTGGACGTTCTTGAGGAAAACCACCGGATCTGCCATCTTCAAACATCCGAGCACTATGAACGCGCCGCCCGCCAGGACACGCGCTACGAGGCAAACATACGTATTATCGCGAAGCCACGTGAGCGTAGATTGGTTGTGGCTCATCGTTTTGATCCTTCCGTGAGTGGCATTTCGTTTTTTTCCCACTCTTCGATACCGCCTGCGAAAAGATAGAGTTTCTCGTACGCGACGCCGGCGGCTACCAATTCACGACAAAGCAATACGCTGTCTTCGCAGTCTCCACCGTTGCAGTACACGACAATCTTCTCGGCGGTCTCGGCCGCGCTTAACACGGGGAGAATGTAATCTTCCAAACGATAATGATCACATTGAAAAGCGCCGGGGATATGGCCTTCCGCATAGGAATCGTCGTTGCGCGCATCCAAGAAAATGTTTATTCCGAATTCTGTATTGGGATCCTCAAACACTTCCTGCACAAATTCGAACGACGCATCCTGAAACTCGTGCTCGATACGCTTCGATGCAGAAACATTATTCGGGCTCGCCTTTGCATCGAGAGGGGCGTTTGCGGTCGAAGCGTCGGTCAAGGCATCGTTGATGGCTAAGGGAGTTGCGAAAGGCTTTGAATTGGCCGGATTTTTATCGCTTTGCGTATTTTGGGAAATGGTCGTATGTGAATCGGGCACGACGACTGCCTTTGGGAAATAATCCCGCCCAAGGTTTATTCTTCCCTTACTGCCACGCGCTGCATTCACTCCCAATCCGATTGCAGAGGCGACAACCAGCAACAACATCGCTTCTGTTCCTACTCGTCTAAACATAAGGTCAAGGCTCCATACCTCAGCAGCAAAAAAACTTTTGCATCTTTCCACTACCGTCCCATTGCAAAATCATGGACCTCGCCGGCAGTCCGGTCAACGTATACTTCAAACGCCGTTACCGCAGTGTGACTGCCTTCGCCGATCTCCGAATTGCACCGATTTTCGGACAGTGAGCTCGGGTAGGGTTGGCAACACATAAAGGAAAGTCCGATCAGAGTGTGTTTATCACAGTAATCGGACTCATTTCGATTCGGTTGCGCCAGGATATCGTACGACATAAATGGCAAGGTCTCGTTCGTCTGGTTCACGGGGCGAATCAAGTACGGCGAGTAAGTTCAGCCACAGAAGGGAAAACTGGTTTGAAGAATCGTACTTGGGGAGAGAAGCCATGTTGGGACTTGTCAATTCAATTGGGGCTGCGGATAACGCTCGACACTTCGTAGGGAGTGATCGGGCAAATCGTCAACAGCACGGTATTGCCGTGCCCATTCCCCTTGCCCAGCGGGAAGCCAAAGCGGACTCAGCGAAAGCAGTTGCGCCAGTCGACCAGGATGAGATGCCTGATCAGGTGAAGGGTGAACCGAGCCAACAACCTGATTCGGCCGCTCAAGCTCAGCAGGCTGAGCAGAGCGGAATGCTCGTTGATCTCTACGCATGAGCGGTTGACCGCGGCCGAAATAGAGGATGCCACTGGCCTGGGGTGGTTTATCTCTCGGTTTGAACGAACTGTCAGCAAGAGTCTGCTTGCAGTCAGGGTGGCAGCTAAGCTCCATCGCTTGGTCATATCAGGTCCGATAACTCTATGTAGCTCACAGTTTGAACAATTTTTTGTTAACGTTGCTGATGTAGTTGGAGTGAGCTTTCAGCTCTCTCGATAACAACGACGGAGCAGCGCGTCGATCGCGCTGAGGCATCTGGCGAACTTGCACCGACAAGTTAGCTGGAGACCTGGTTCTCCGTAGTCTCCGTGTGAAGGATCATTATTCCATTTCGTGGTTCCAAAGTGGGGCCTGAGATTGATGTTCAAAGGACGTTCGCCAGGAGATCGCCAAGTCTGCGTCATCGGTCCCGGTGTCGAGGATCGTGATATGTGGAATTGGGCCATGGCCATTGTCTTGATCTTGGCCACGATCGCCATTCTTTTTGCCTTCGGGATCAACCCGCCACGCGATGCAGGCCTGGAAACCGCCGGCTCTGAGATCGTCGTCAAAGACTTATCCGATTGATAAAAAACGTCATTCATTGCATTGATGGCATCTTGTCCCTTTCATCTCATTCGCCATCGTTTCGCCTAAACCCAAAGTGAGAGTTGGTCGCTTGCTTCCAGGCGGTGAACTAAAGGGCTGGACCATTATCCGGGGTCGAATGCGCGGTTGGTGGCAACGGATTTAGCTGCCAATTCATCGGGTGTTTCTTATTCGCGACAGCGTGTTGCATTCGAGACTATAGTCGAGTCACGCTGAAGGGCGTGCTTTGTCGATGTGAATATGGGTAAGGATTGCCATCTGTTTTATTCGGCCGGATTGCTTACAGTCGTAGGAACAAAAATTGCAGGCGACCTTTCAGAGAAATACCCTGCTCACTTGGAGGTGCGTGGAGAGATGGAAAACCAGAAAGTTCTCAATCGATGGCTTGTTGTTATTGGTGCTATTCTCATCCAGTTGTGCCTGGGTGCGATTTACGCGTGGAGTGTATTTACCGGCAAGTTGAAACTCCCCGCAGATGAGGGGGGCGAGTATGCTTTTTCCGCCACTCAAACCCAGTGGGTATTTTCTGCAGGATTGGCGACCTTCGCGTTTGCCATGCTTTATGCGGGTAGATTGCAGGCGAAAATCGGTCCCCGGAAAGTCGCTGTCATCGGCGGTCTTGTGCTCGGACTGGGCTACGTTTTAGGTGGTTTTCTCGGCAGCACCTTCATTGCACAACTCCTGTGCATCGGCATCATTGGCGGCGCCGGCATCGGTCTCGCTTACGTCGTGCCGATTGCGGTGGGTGTGAAATGGTTCCCTGACAAGAAAGGCATGATCACCGGTCTATCAGTGGCGGGTTTTGGTTTTGGTGCGACGATTTGGGTCAAATTGGCTGGAAGCTGGTTTGGAGGACTGTTAAATCAAGTTACGCTGTTTGGCCTGCCGGGTGTACAAAGCGTATTCATCATCTATGGCGTTGTGTTTGCAGTGCTGGTGTTACTCGGTAGCGCCGTCATGGTCAATCCGCCGACCGGTTGGAAGCCTAAGGGGTGGAATCCTGCAGGCATGTCGGGAAACGCTGATGCTGCCGTAGCCCGCGACTACACAACACTGGAAATGATGGCCAAGCCTCAGTACTGGGGACTTTTATTCATGTTCATCGGCTCGGCGATGGCGGGCTTGATGGTGATCGGTTGCATTCGATTATTCGGTACGGACAGCCTCGTTGCCAGCGGCGCCGCCGAAACCAAGGTCCAGGCTGGCCAAATCGCCGGTACGGCCATGGCGTTTTATGCGATACTGAATGGTTTAGGACGCATTGTGTGGGGCACGGTATCGGATACTCTAGGCCGTAAGCCGTCCCTGATTCTCATGTGTCTATTCCAGGGCATCATCATGTTACTTTTCTTCTCGATCGGGAAGAGCGAATGGGGACTGATTATCGGTGCCTGCATCATCGGATTCAACTTCGGTGGCAATTTCGCTCTCTTTCCTGCTGCTACCGCCGATTTCTTTGGCAACAAGAATGTCGGTAGCAATTATCCTTGGGTGTTTTTAGCTTACGGTATTGCCGGCATCGCAGGGCCGCAAATTGCAGGGTATTTCAAGGACGGTGCGATGGGTAATGTGGACGCTTGGAAGATGCCTTTCATCATCGCCGGCATTGCTTGTTTGGTGGCCTGTGGTCTGGCACTGATGCTTCGAGCACCGAAAACCGTCGAAGACGGCGTGGCCGCCGATACTGCGGTGACGAAAGCGTAACGATTACGTTTCCATTACAATGCATGCTGAATAAGCCGCTCCGAGTCTCAAAAACGGAGCGGTTTTTCTTTGGGAGCATTTGAAATTCACGAAAGTGAACTGAGTTGTAAACTCAACCAATTATTGAGGCCGATTGATGCTTACGCCTCCGCCAAGCCCTCACGAATGGCGAACCGGGCAAGCTCCACGCGGTCGTGAATGTCCAACTTGGCCATGAGATTGGAGTTGTGGCGATCAACGGTCTTTACAGATAGGTGCATCGTCGAAGCTATATCTTTCTTTGCCATGCCGCGCGCGATATACCGCAGGACCTCCAATTCACGAGCGGTCAATAACTCCGCCCGTGAACGCGGTTCGGCCACGAGGCGAGCGCCCTGGCCGTCGACCATAATCCGCGAGCGAACTTCCTCCGAAAAGTACGCACCGCCCGATGCAACTTCTCGAATCGCCTCCGCAACTTTCTCTGGAGGTTCGCGCTTAGTAAGGTAGCCCCTCGCACCCACTTCAAGTGCCTGCTGGATGTACCGGTCGTGCATAAAAGCACTCAGGAAAATCACCTTTGTTTCAGGGCGAATGCTGCGAATCGTGCGGGTGGCGTCAAAGCAACACAAGCCGGGCATGTCGATATCCATCAGCACGATGTCCGGTCCGTACTCATCCAACATTTCCAGGGCTTCATCGGCTGAGCTTGCCTTAGCGACAATTCGGAAGAGAGCTTCCTGTTTGAGGCGTTCTGATAGCGCGCCTCTTACCAGGGCATGATCGTCGACCAGCATAATTCGAATGCCTGATGTCATGGTACAGACTCCGGAAGCGTAAGGGCGATCTCGAAACGGTACCTATCACAACAAGTGCGCCGCGAGCGTCAGCGATAGCGATTCGATTTTCAATCAGCAGGCGACGGATGCAGAACCAAACTACTATGCTCCACGCCCGGCCTCCGATCAACGGTTAGGCGTCTGAGGTGCGTTTGCGGCTTCGACGCTTGCGTCTAAAGCCTGAAAGTGAGCACAAAACAAGCTGTTAAACAATTTGCAGCATACCAGCGAGCTCAGTTGATGTCTACTAAAAACACTACGCCGCCTTACATTAACAATCTACGGACGAATGTTAGCGGTGCACCCTCTTAAAAGACAAGCCGATGCGTAAGGAAGCAACACTTGATGGGATTCTTCTAATTTAATTAGCTGGATTACTCTGGGGTCTTGTTTGGTCATTTGCATTTTGTGGTGAACCGCATAGAGTGACCCCATAAACCAGCTACAGGAGAAACTCGTGGCCAAAATTATCGCTTTTAAGGCTGCTATTATAGTCTCGATGGTGTTTGCAGGTTCACCGCAAAGTCTCTCAGGCAAGGCGAGTTCGAACGTGTTAGCTCCGCCGAAATTGCCAAGAATCGAAATTGCCTATATTGACAATCCGGGGAGGAATGAAAGACATGTGGACAATTTACGCCGTGAATTGTTCAACGCCGCAAAACATCTCACAACCGAAACGCAGCTTAAGGATACGATTCGGCTATGTAACGAAGTGCTGGCATACGGTATTTCGCCGCACGCTACTCGTCGGCTCCTGGAAGGTAAATCAGAGCCCGAAGGGCTGGAACTGCTTGCGATAACCAAAGATACCCTATCGCGCGTGCAGTCTATGATCGAGGACGATTCTGTACGAATATCAGCCAAGATGCGCAATGAAGTCCGGATGCTGGATTCCGTATGCGATGCTTTGCGTGTTTATCTTGCCAATGGAACGATTAAGGGCAATGATGAACTGCGTCGAGCGGCGGTTAAGTTGTCGATATTGCTCGAAAACGATGATCGGCGGGTGGCTGCCGCAGCGACGCTTTGGCAGGCGTGCTTGCGCTTTGAAGGCGGCGATTATGAGCGGGCGTTGTCGCTGCTTGACT
>JANQHN010000023.1 GCA_028282665.1 Phycisphaerae bacterium
GTTGCCATCAGGACTGATCGCAACAAGGCGATTACCGCCAACCTTTTCGAAGACACGATTTCTTTCATCGATTTGGTGAACGGCGTTGAGACGGGTACGCTGGCTGTGGGCGCCCAGCCCGGTTCTGTCGCGATCACACCTGACGGTACTAAAGGCCTCGTGGGCAACACGGCGGACAGTACAATCTCCATCATCGATATGGGAACCGAACAGATCATCGGCACGCTTTTCGACGCCAGTTTCTGGCAGACCACCAGCTTCGGAGCGTGGGGCATCTCCTACAAGTTCACCCCACTCTACATCACGCCGGATAGCTCGACGTTGATCTTCCCGGACCGTTTCAACGATGACCCGGCGTTGGACCACGTCGCATTCTACGATCTGACGAATTTCACTGGGAACTTCGTTACGACCGATGGCGAGCCCTCGCTACTGGCCATCAGTCCGGACGGAACGCGTGCAGTCGTCACGCACAGTTTTCCGGAAACGATTGTCTCTGTGTTGGACGTGACCAACCAATCGCTGATCGCCAACTACCCCACGCAGGGTAACGCGACGAGCAATCCTCCGGTCGCCATTAACGGTGATGGCACCAAGGCGTTGTTTGGTATCCAAAACGCCACCAAAATCCTTAACATTGCAAACGGTACCGTTTCCCCGAACATCAACACGCTGACGGCAGCGGGACTCGCGACAACGTTTGACGGTCTTTATTGTGCAGCCGGTAATTACATCGGGAGCATAATCAGCTTCGACTCCGAAAGTATCGTCGCCAACACAATGAGCACGACTTTCCCCGATTTCTTCGCCGGCTCTCCGACCAACCACCGCGCGGCGGCGGTTCATACACTGCGTAACGAGTTCATGGAAGTGATTAACACCAATGGTGCAAACGGCTTCTTCGAAGAGAAAGTCCCGACCGGCCCCGCCCCTGAAGGTGACCGTGCTCGTAACGTGGCGATCACGCCGGATGGTCAGACTGCTGTCGTTGTCAACAACAACAGCCAGAACGCAACCGTCATCGATCTGAACACGAACACGATCGTAGACGTCATTCCGTTGGGTGTTCGCCCCGGACCCATCGCAATCACACCTGACGGCACGAAAGCCGTCGTCGTCAATATCGATGAGACATTCTCAACGGTCATTGACCTCGGCACGCTGACTGCAACAAACGTAACGACCGGTTATCGCGCCGGCTGGGTCACGATCTCGCCGGATAGCACATACGCTTACATTCCGGTCATCGCCAGTGGTGACGGCGTCTGGCGTTTGAATCTAAACACGCTCTCGATCGAAGGACCGAAAATCGCCACCGGAAATATGGGCGGTATCGGTTTCGCGTTCGATCAGCTTAGTGGTGCAGCTCTTAGCCATGATGGTGCAACGCTGGTAACCTGCGGCAGTTTCACCAACGATATCTCCATCATCGATACGGCTGCTTGGACCGAGGTCGCCCGCGTCCCGGTCCCCGGACTGTTTCCGGTTCGCGCGATCTTCTCGCCCGATGACAGCCTCATCTACGTAACCAATCGCAACGACGATTCGCTAACGGTCATCTCCAACGATGGTGCAAACTCGCAAGTCGTCGGTTCGACACCGGTTGGCGACTTCCCATGGCAGATGGACATTCTTCCGGATGGCAGTCGACTCTTCGTCGCCAACTACTTAGAGAAGTCAGTTTCCGTCGTCGACACGCAAAACCTCGGCGTGATCTGGACGATCCTCATTCCAGAGACCAACAACGCCGGCAATCCCATCGGCATCGCGGTCAACGATACGGGTGAACACCTGTACATCGCAGCCAACGGAGCCGATTTCCATGTCGTCGAGACGGATGCCTTCAACATCATAGACACCATCAACACAGGTCTCGCACCGTCGCAACTCGTCTGGAGCGACCTGAACAACACCGCATACATCCCCGGACCGCTGGGTGATGATGGCCTGAATATCATCCGCCTTCAGTTGCCCTGCCCGTTCGACCTGGATGGCAACGGTGCGGTAGGCCCGGGCGACGTCGGCGTGGTGAAAAACAGCTTCGGCTGTGACATAAATCAACCGGAATGCGCCGAGCTCGACTTCGATAACAACGGCGCAGTCGGCCCTGGTGACGTTGGTGCAGTCAAGAACGAGTTTGGCCCCTGCTAAATATGGCAGCGGTCGAAAAAACAATTTGAAAACCGACCGGAGAGTCGAGTCACTCGTGTGGCTCGGCTCCCTTTTTTATTCCCAATAACTGGACGAAATCTGTCATCTTCGATAGCGTCTGCCTCTGCGATCATTCTGAGTTGATTTGTGAAAGTTGCGGGAGAATGCAGTGTCCACACAATACGAAATCGGCGTGATCGGAGCTGGTAATGCCGCCGAGGGAATCATCCACGGAGTACTGCGCAACAGTATTCTACTCGAAGATCGAATCATTGCCTCTGACCCGAATCCTGCCCGTCGCGAAGTTTTCGAAAGTCGCTTTTGTATCACAACCACCGATGACAACGTCGATCTTGTTCGGGACAGCTATATCCTGCTGCTGGCAGTCAAACCTCAGCATTACAAAGACGTTGTCGCGGAATTTGCAAGTCAGGTTCGCGAAGATCATTTGCTGGTCTCGATCATGGCTGGCGTTTCGACACGATCCATCGAGGCGTGTTTCCCGCAGATTCACGCTCGCGTCGTGCGAACCATGCCGAATCTCGCATCGCACGTCGGTGCGGGCATGGCCGGCGTATGTCCGGGGCGGTACGCCAGTGAAGCGGACTTATTGCGTGCGCAACGCATCTTTGACGCCGGCGGCAAAAGCGTTCACATCCAATCCGAAGACCTCATGGACGCTGTGACAGCGGTTTCAGGAACGGGACCAGCCTATTACTACTTCTTCACCGAAGCGATCGTGGAAGCGGCAAAACGGGTAGGGCTCTCACCGCAATATGCCAATTTGCTTGCGAAACAGACTGCGTTGGGGGCGGCGCGAATGATGCTCGAATCAGGGGAAGCGCCGGACGTGCTCAGAGAAAAAGTCACCTCGCCGGGTGGAACAACAGAAGCGGCAATGAAGCGATTCGCTAAGACCGATGTCTTTGAGCGACTCATTGCGGGAATACAAGCAGCCTTTGAACGCGGTCGCGAGTTAGGCCAAGATAGTGAAAAAAAAGCGACATGATTCGACATCCGCATGCGTGCACGATCAACTGCTTCGTTTGACCTTGGCGACGAGCCGATCAGCCAGCCGAGTCGGCTCTGGCAAGCGGTACCCTTCACCGCAAATCAACGCCGCCTTGATCGCCCGTTCGAGTGAGAGCTTATGGCCCACGCTGATGAAAACGGGCTTTACTCTATCTCGCGTACGCAAGACGGAGCCAATGGTTTCGCCCGCATGAGTCAAAGGAGAAACTGCACCGCGACATTCATCGGGCATCTCATATTCGCCAACAAGCAGACTCTTCGCGCATCCCATGCTTGATATATCTGCGATGAGACCTACGTGTGCTGCCAAGCCCATCCGACGCGGATGAGCGATCCCCTGACCGTCCAACATCAGCAAATCAACCTTTGATCGAACTTTTCGCAGGCAGGCGATCAGCGCAGGAGCCTCTCGAAAACTGAGCAACCCAGGTACGTAAGGAAATGCCACGGCTCGCGTCGCCACGCATTCTTCAACGACTTCGCGCTCGTGAAAATCCCAAATCACCGCCCCCGCGATGGCTTGTTCACCATCCTTCGAAAAAGCGATGTCCAGGCCGGCGACAAGACGAATGCGTTTGGGGCCACCCGTACGAACGACGCGCTTTGCGAGCTCGCGTTGCAATTCAATCGCTCGTTTGGTAGTCACCGACCAGGAATGAGGGGCACGCGGTATACGCAAGGCGACTATCCTCAAGCTCGCAAAAATATAGATACCGCTATCACTTTATCGAATTTCGGACGGTCGCGAAAGATCTCTGCAACCAACCAACGCGATTAGTTCTTCCCTGGTTCATCCGATTCCCTGAATTTCTCCGAGCTCTCAGCCGGTCTTTCGGTCAGCAGCCCGAACCGGTCACCCAGAACCACGGTTGTGAGCCGCTCGACGTTTCGGCGAACATATTTAACTTCCGCCGCCATCCCCACGGGGGCGAAGCTCACCAGCCTTACAAAATGGTCCGTATCACGCACTGGAATTCCATCGAATTCGATGATGACGTCGTTTGGGCGCAAATCCGCCTTATCCGCCGGCCCATTCTTGATCAAAATCTCGTCGATCATTGCACCCCGATACCCATTTTCTCTCACAAATGAACGAGCCGTGTTGCGCCCGGGATCACGCACGAGTACGCCCATGAAACCATACATATACGGTTCGCCCTTGCTAAGCGACTCAACGATGCGCTGGACATTGCGATCGGCAGGAATAGCGAAACCGTGCGCTTTGCTCTCACCATTGTACGTTTCAACCGCACAGATCACGCCGATCACTTCGCCGTCAACATTGAACAAAGGCCCGCCACTGTTTCCAGGATTGATGCTCGTGGACGTCTCAATCAAATTGCCGTAATAGCTATCCCGACCGGGTTCACGCAAACGATTTGTCAGTTGACGTTCCAATGCGCTAACGGTCCCGTAGGTAACAGAGGGACGACCGTCGCTAAGCGCAAGCCCGAAGGGATTGCCCGCTGCAAAAGCCCATTGCCCCACACGAACCTGCTCGAAGTCAGCAAACTCAATCGGTTTGAGATGTTTTTCATCTATCTTAAGAACCGCAAGGTCGCTCCGAACATCCCCCTGAAGCAATTCCGCATCGTACGTCGCGCCATTGTGCATACTCACCGTGATGGCCTGTGCACCGTCTACTACGTGATCGTTCGTGAGAATCAAGCCGTTGCTGGAGATAATCATTCCACTGCCTTTGCTCAGCGGCATCTTGACCAGTCGCGTGCTTTCCCCGCCGAAATTGCGAAAACGATATGTCTGAACGGCGACTACACAGGGTGCGACTTTCTCCGCCAAGTCGACGAAAGCGCTCTCAAGCGCTTTAAGATCAGGTTTCTCGTAAGCAATAGGTGGAGCGGCGATCGCCCCTTTGATGATCGAAATAACGATGACAGAAAGAAAAGCCAGACTCCAAAGGCCCGCCGAAAGTTTTCCATCCTTGCTACCGGTCATGGGCGCGCCTCCTTCGAATTGAATCAGGGATTCGATTACCCGGGATTTTAGTGTATTCTACGCGCATTCGTCTCCGAGGTCTGCTCAAAAACGACCAGACATCAATTTGACGCAAAACTGTTACGCGAACCCTGTAAGTTCTTGTCCGGATAGGTCCGATTCGTGAACGAAAGTACGTTACAAAAACTCGAGTTCGAGGCGATCAAAGAAACCATTGCCGATTATTGTGCGAGCGGTCTCGGTAGACGCTTGGCTGATTCCATCACGCCGACAAGCAAACCGCATGTGGTAGGCGAATGGCTCGAGCAGGTGCGCGAATTGCTTTCCCTGCTCGATGAGCATGGCTTTCCACCGATGGCGGGCATCCACGATCTCAACGAAGAAGTCCGTGCGTGCCGCTTTCCCACACCGCTGGAACCCGAAGCTCTCGCTCGCATGGCGGAAACGTTGCAAGCCACTGCAACGCTCAAGGGTTGGCTCGCCCGCGTGACGCAACAAAAAGTCCCGAACCTCCTCACGCTGGATAAGCGCATTCATAATTTCGGCGAACTGGCAGCCAAAATTAACGACGCGATCGATCCTCGCGGTGAAGTCCGAGATTACGCAAGCGATCGTCTATCCGCCATTCGTTCGACCATACGGGCGGCACGCGATCGGGTACGTGACGTATTTGACCGATTGACCAGGCAATCGAGCGTCACCAAGATGCTCCAGTATTCGGGTGCAACATTTCACAGTGACCGCATGGTGCTCCCGCTCAAAGCTGAATATCGCGGACGGATCGAAGGCATCATTCATCGTAGTTCGGACACAGGCGCGACACTCTTCGTCGAACCGGCTGAGTCCGTCGAACTTAACAATCGCATCATCCGATTGCGCGATGAGGAATCCAAAGAGGTCACACGCATCCTCAAAGAGCTTTGCACACTGGTCAGCGAGGAATCAAGCGACATCATCACAACAATGCGTGCGATCGGTATCCTTGACCTCGTAGCCGCAAAGTGTCGTTACGCGAAAAAACGTGCCTGCCAAATACCCATAATTGACGAACGTGTTCTCGATCTGCACGAAGCGCGACATCCTCTTTTAATTGAATTGTTCGACGAAGAAACCAAACAAAGCGGAAGCGCGCGCGAAGTGGTACCCATCGATGTGCGACTCGGCGATGATTTCGATGTCCTAGCCATCACAGGCCCGAATACCGGAGGAAAAACGGTAGCACTAAAAACCGTAGGGCTACTCGCGCTGATGACTCAGTCGGGCATACCCATTCCAGTCGGTGAGGGATCGCGCATTTGCGTATTCAAAGATATTTTCGTCGATATCGGTGACGAACAGAGTATTCAGCAATCCTTGAGCACTTTCAGTTCACACCTCTCGAACATAATCAAAATCCTAAACAAAAGCGATGGCGGTACGCTTGTACTCATTGATGAACTCGGGGCGGGAACAGACCCGGATGAAGGCGCCGCCATCGGTCAAGCGATTATTCTTGAATTGGTACAACTGGGAGCTCGCGGCATCGTTACGACACATCTCTCCGCCCTCAAGGCACTCGCTTACAATACCGCTCGTGTAGACAACGGATGCGTGGAATTCGATCCACAATCGCTTCGGCCAACGTACAAGCTGCGTCTCGGTGAACCCGGCAACAGCAACGCCCTCATCATCGCGAAACGTTTGGGCATGCCTCCGAGATTGGTGCAAACGGCGAAGAAGCATCTCGACGATCGAAACCGCATGTTGCATGAGGCAATCAAAGGCACATTGGACTCGCGCCGCGAAGCGGAGCGAGCTCGCAAAGATGCTCGACAAGCTGCGCTAAAGGCACAAAGGATTAAGGAAGAGTTCGACGAGCAGCGCGAGCAGTTGCAAAATGCCCGTAAGGAATTTGAAGAATGGACCGAATGGGTGAACGATCTCAAAAAAGGTGACGAGGTCTATGTGCAGTCGCTCCGCTCGAATGCAAAGGTGGTTCGGGTCCAATTGCATAAACAAAAGGTGACGATCACTTCACGAACCATGGATATCGAAGTTCCTCTCAGCGACATCAAAGAACCGCAGGCAGGCGAGTAGTTATCGGCGACGGTGTTCGAATTTGAAGCGTCCCTCTTGCATTTGCGTCCTCTAATCCTCTATAACGAAACGATAGCGACCTCAACCCAGGCGTAGCGTTCAATGCCGACTTTCTGGGCAGCACAAAACACGGTGTCGGACGCTGCATTTGGCTAGAGCTTGCTCTAGTGGGTACTCATACTGCTAAACGGCGATACATTAACGCGGGGCATGCGTTCATTGTACCGTCCGCTCGCGACGGCGGGACGTTCGATGAAGGGGAAAGCAAATGGGTTTATTGCGTGTACGTTGCGTATTCATTTCGCTGGCGATTTGCTCCACGACGGCCACAGGACAACTGATCTACGACTTCGCCATGAATCCCTCAACCACGGGACTGGACGCCGATCTTGACGTAAGCCTATCCACAACGGGCACATTGGTCGGAAATTGGGATACTGACACGAACCCCGAAGGCACGCGTACCAGGCCCGGTCTGTTCGGTCCGTTCCCCGACGATGCCAATGATCCAGTCCCCGCCGACCTTGGTTTGTCACTTGCCGGCTCGCCCCAGAGCGCAACAACGGGCGAATTCACGATGTCGCTTGAACCGCAGCTTGGGGCGTTTACGCTTTCGAATTATTCGGCGAACCTGCTGTCGAACGGACCGGCGACCGCAAAAGTCAGTATTTCCGTCGAATACGACAGTTTTCGCACACGCAATCCAAGTTCGACATATATCGGTGGATTTCCTATCGAACTGCCCATTGGAGATGCCAGCATCGTTGAGCTGATTGTAACCCAAGTAGACGTACCAACTGCCGGCACTTTAATACCCTCGGGGAAAGATCAGTACGACTTCACTACAGTCGTTCCCGTGGAACTAACTGGTGAAATCGATTTCCTGGGCAACAACGTCGCTCTACCGGCCACTCCATCGCTTTGGCCCATTAACGGCACTATAAGCCTAAATGGTGAGGCCGCGTCCATAATCTCCTTGCAACTCCTCGACCTGTCAGAAACGATCGAACCGAACATTCAACTCCCACAGATTCCGTTGCCTCTTCCAACGTTGCTGCCTCCGGGCGATACCGCCCATCTACTGTTCGATTTGCTTTTGTCGCAGGCATCGGCCAACTTGGCGGGCGAGTTCACGATGCAAGCAGATGGCGTGTTGGTGCCCGAACCGAAAACATGCCTGATGCTCGTTGCGGGCGCTGCGTCTTTGCGTCGTCGCCGAATACAAAGCTAACTACAACACACCCGCGTCAGGCGGAAGCTGGGCGCGCTTCCTGCAGATTGCTCTCTCGTGCGGGCGATATGTGGACGAATGCGCGATCCACCTGCCCTAGGTTTTCCACGGCTGCTCGAGTCGCCTCGCACACGTCGTGAGATGCTGTCGTTGATAACTTGCCATCCACTACTGCCGTAAGCTCTACGTGGATGAACGTACCCACGTAATGGCCCTTTATGCTACGCACAGCCCGAACGCCATCCACGTCAAGCGCAATGCCTTTTATGCATTCGAGCATTTCCTCATCGGGAGCACGCCCCATCAGGTAGTCCAAGTTTTCCATACCTACACGATGCGCGCTATAGAGAATGTATACGCCGATCAACAAAGCAGACAGAACATCAAACAAAGGAATGCGATACTCCGCGACGACCACCGCAACCAAACCTTGCATAGCAACGAGTACATCGTTGCGGCAATCAACCGCCGCCGCTCTCAATCCGGGGCTGTTGAGCTTCTCGCCACGCGCGCGAAAAAAGTAGTAGAGCCGGATTTTCATCACGGCAGTCACAATCAGCGCGAAAATGGGGAAGGTACCGATGTTCTCGGGCAAACGACTGCCGTACAAATCGAGCACGGCAGTCTTGCAGACTTCGAACCCTAAAATGCCGGTAAAGATCGCGACGATAAGACCGGCAATGGGTTCCGCTCTGCGATGCCCGAACGGATGATCCTCATCCGGACTCAGCCATGCCCAACGTACACAAATCAGAATCACTATGGCAGAAACGACATCTGCAAGTGAATTGAGGGTTTCGGAGAAGATGGTGAGACTATCGGACAGCCCTGTGGCGATCGCCTTGAGAACGAGGAGAAATACGTTCGCACTGATCGCGATCAGTGCCGCTCGCATCGCTTTCGATCTGGCCATTTCATCCTCGGTCTTTACGCGACCACGCTCACCCTGCCAACGCACCCCGCCATACGTGAACATTCCTACTGGAATACACAGCCCCAAACAAGGTTTTATCGACCAATTCAATTCACAGAGTGAATGGCTCTCATCCGTGAATCAGCCCCGATAACTGCTCTGCTGGCAGAGTCACAGCGATCGTCTATACTTCGTGCTGGAGCGGTTTGCTCCATTTGGACGCACTTCCGCCATCACCTCTAGCCTCGCAAGTGATAGCGCCGTGTCCCAATCGTCAACTGGTCCGAAATGGGGAGTTCAACATGTCTCATTTTCACGGAAGAATGGATCGTCCTTGTTGCCTTCTTTGGTTTTTTGCTTTTGTTCTTGTACTGAGTGCGGTCAGCCTGAATGATGCCACAGCCGCACCGCACGCACTGAACGACAGCACTGTTGAATACCTACCCCTCCCCGAAGATGGGCAATGGGAACATATCGCCATCTCTCCCGATGGCGACCTCGCGGTGTTTGCCGATGCCTGGGAACGCCTGATAATCATCGACACGGCAACCGATTCACAAAAGCGAATCATCACACTAAATGACGACGGCTTCATTGGGGGAGTAGCATTCTCACCAGACGGCCGACTGATCATTACCACTGAGATCGCGCTCTACGAACTCGATCCGAACAACGGAGAAATAATCCACGAAATCGCTGCGCCATGGTCTTGGCGTGAGGGACGAATCGCGTTTACGGCAGATGGGAAACGAGCATACATCGCGGGACAGTGGGAGATTTTCGTGCTCGATTTAAGTGAAGGCAGCTTAAAAATCGTGGATACCACCGAGAATGACGAAGATGTCGGTGGCCTGATCGCCAGCAATCCGCAATGGGGAGACGAATTTCTCCATGCGGAATTCCTCGATGTAGACGCTGATGGAAATCGGCTGTTCGTGCGGGGTAAATCGATTCCCGATGATGATGGCAATTTCCTGCCTGCCTATCAGGTCATCGACGGCATTGGTGATGGCTTGATTCTTAGCGAGCTTAGCCTAACGACTGTATCCGTCCCAAACCTCCCCGAAGACACAGGTCAGCCGGTGCTCCACCTTCCCAAAAGCGGGAATCGCTTCTTCGATTCGTACGGAAATGTTTGGGATCGCAATACAATCGTGGTCGTGGATACGGTCCCCATCAGGGACTGGA
>JANQHN010000161.1 GCA_028282665.1 Phycisphaerae bacterium
TTCACCGCTTCGATTGTGTCATCGTGCCCTGCCTGTCCAGTGACCAACACCTTGCGCGCCGTCCGGGTCCGTTCATCTGCATTGAGTTCGATCAAAAAATCCACCCCAAGCGTACCTGGCAAAAGATGATCGCACAGGACGAGCGCAATCATGCAATTCTGCCGTAAGCAATCCTGCACAACTTCACGAGCTTCGTCTACACTTTCCGCTTCTTCGATGCGAAAAGTGTTGGCGAACGGTGCAATGTCTCGAACCAGTACCTCTCTGACTTCGGATTCGTCTTCGACACACATGATGACCAATTCACTCATGATACGCCGCCTTCCTGAGAAGTGCCCCCATCATGCAGGGGATGCGACAGAGGCAGTGCCACGGAGAAGCACGTCCTGCCGGGTCTGGAATCCACAGAAATCATTCCACCATGCCGGGCAACAATCTGTCGGCAAATTGACAGGCCCATGCCCAGCCCAAACTGTATCCGTCCTTCCTTCGTCGTAAAATGAAGATCGAAAACGCGCTCCATGTTTTCCGGTGAAATCCCTGGACCTGTGTCGATGATTTGAACGACTATGCTTGTTTCACCTGCCTTTTGCGTCTGCAAAGTAAGCACGCCCCCGTCGGGCATCACGTGCAGGGCGTTGGACACCAGGTTGGTCCAGACCTGATTGAGTTCGCCTGCGTGGCCTTTGATAGTTGGAATATCACCAAATCGACGTTGCACTTCTACTTGTTTCAAAGCGTGGCCAAAAAGCCTGAGCGTATCTTCCAACCCTTCGTGCACGTCGATGGTAGCCACTTTCGAATGAT
This sequence comes from Phycisphaerae bacterium, assembly GCA_028282665.1. Classification (GTDB taxonomy): domain Bacteria; phylum Planctomycetota; class Phycisphaerae; order UBA1845; family UBA1845; genus JANQHN01. Next base: position 808 of record JANQHN010000161.1, read on the forward strand.
CCGTCCGTGCGTAAGATCGCAAGCTCTTGACGATTTCAGCAATCTGATCGCTACACCGACTAATGTTACGCAAAGAGGATCCTAACTCGTGGAATCGTTCCATGGTTGCCAGCGTTCTATCGCGTTCCTTGTCCGGCAAACCTGCGAAACGCCGGCCATATTCTTGAGCATTGGTTATTCCGACCCTCACCAACCGCTTAGTCAGCACTCTATCGCCAACAAACACCGCCAAAGCGGATTCGAGCGCCCGTTGTTCTCTGGTCGTCATCGGTTTGGTCGTAAGCGCAGTGTGGAGTACCTCTTTGCAGATGCCTCCTTCCGGTAACGAACTGACCAACGACAACACGTCTTCCGCCAGAAAATCAATCGAACGTTGAATTGCAGCGATGGGGTTGTTTAGTTCATGGGCAATACCGGCGGCGAGTTGTCCAAGAGTCGCCATCTTCTCCGATTCGACTAACCGGGTTTGCGTGGTTTCGAGTTGTTTGAGTGCATCAGCGAGTTGGTCGCGTTCACCTTTGAGCCTGGACGCGAGCGTCTCCACGCGAACTTTCAAATCCGTCACACGACGATTGCGGCGTGCGAGGGAACGAATGAGTGTTGTCACGAAGTGAACGCTAAGCCACGGGTTTTTGTCGAGCGCATCCGAGAGTTCCTCCACGCTTAATTTGATGACCGAAACGTCAGTCACCGCCCGGCAAGTGAAGAACGCCTTGCGTCGTTGCGCAAGCGCGAGCAGTCCGATAATTCTGCCCGTTGTGTGGGAGTGAAACACCATATCGCGATTCTCGACGAATCGCGAAAGTTTGACTTGGCCGGTAATAATGATGGAAATTTCGTTAACCGCTTCGCCTTCCTGGAGCAAGATTGCGCCTTGTTTGAAATGCGTACGTTGGGGATGACCCAGCGCCTCGTCTACCGCCTCGAGCATCGCTCGCTCGACAACCTCGTCCTCCAAGTCGACGTCCGCCAGAAACGACCGTTGTAACGCTTTGATTTTGGAGCTTAGTACCTGCCGATCCTTGGCTGCTGCCGCGAAAGCGTGAGACAGCTGAGTTACGCTCAGTAAGGGGGAAAATCGCTCCACCTCTCTTGGTGCATGGAGCGTTACAAATTGAGTCAGCTGATTACGTACTGTTTCCTCCAGTTCATCCGACGTACAGGCTGGGGTAAGGGTTGCGTGCAGTGCGCCACGGTTTAAGGCCTGGCGGGCCGATTCAAAATCGACTTGCTCACAAATCAGTACTTTTCTGGCCATCCGCCCTGCGGAAAATTTCAGGCACTGGATAAACAGATCGGCGCCGTTTAAGCGAGCGGACTGCCCTGAGAGAATTAAACACACCTGAGTCGTGCTTCGCTCCGCACGACTGATGAACGTGAGCGTATCCGTCCCGGTTTGAAATCTCTCAAGTTCGATCGATGGGTCGAGAATATCACGAAGCACCGTAACGTATCGATCCGTCTGTTCACGTTCGTGATCGACGACGATGGCGACATAGCGTCCCGATTGTGCCGGTCCACCCGTCACTTGTTGAGAACTCCAAGCATGCCCCAGAACCAGCCTGCCGAAGTGATAAAGAGCAAAGCGCCGAATAAGCCCAACACAATACCGATTGGAGCCATGTGTTTAGTTTCCACCATGCCCGTGCTGACCGCAATAGCGTTGGGTGGAGTACTGATGGGAAGGGCCATCGCCAGCGATGCGCCCGCAGCCACGAAAACGGCGGCAAGCACGGGGTCGATAGCGACTGCTGAGGAAACGGAGAGGCTCATGGCCAACGGCACGAGCAAGTTGGCTGTTGCGCTGTGCGACATAAGCGTTCCGAATACCAAAGCAACAAAAACCAGTACAGTGCCAAGCAAAAACGAACCGAGTTCGTTCCAGGCAACCAAACTGATGAGGTAGACGTCCAATCCTGTCTGCCCTACGCCTACGCCCAGTGCGATACCTCCGGCAACCAGCCAGAGTACATGCCATTGAACCGATTGCAGATCACGCGTTGAAAAAACGCGCGTGGCGAGTAGCACCGTCACTGGCAGAAACCCTACCACACTAGAGCTAAACCCGTGCAGTTTTTCAGTAAGCCAAAGCCCGATCGTTATCACAAAAGTGATGTAGAAGATCCACGCACCAACCGATTTGTCGAACTTGGTATCAATACGGACACTCATTTCACTCACGTTGGTGCGAAACGCAACCTTCAGGATACTCCAGGCGGTAATCAGCACGATGATCATGTACGGTACCATCATCATCATCCACGTGACGAAGCCGATTCGGACACCATTGAGCGCAAGTGCACCGACCGCAATTGCATTGGGGGGCGTACCGATGGGTGTGCCCATTCCGCCGACATTCGCTGCAACAGGGATGGCCAGGACAAGCCCGGTACGCATTTTATCGTTTGGCGGTAACTGCGCAACGACCGGGATCACCACAGCCATCATAGTGGCGGTTGTCGCGGTGTTACTCATGAACATAGAAAGGATCGCGGTAATGAGCATCAGCCCAAGCATGATCATGGCAGGCTTCTTACCAAACGGAGCGAGCAAAACACGAGCAAGGTTCTTATCGAGGGCGTATTTTGCGGAACAATCCGCAAGCACAAATCCACCCAGGAAAAGCATCAGGATCGGACTGGCAAGCGTTTCGAAAAAAAGTTTGTGTGGAGCAGGAGAATCTCCGGATTGAGGCAGGGGGCTTTGATCAGAAATGAAGAGAATTTCCAGCAGAATGATAACAGCAGCGGTTGCATGTAAGGGAATCGCTTCGGTGATCCAAAGTACGACTGCCATCAAAAATATGCCAAACACGCGCCTTCCCTCAAGAGAAAGGCCTGGCATGTTGATCAGCATTGGCACGATCAAAACAATCGCAGCAAGGATCAAGCCAGCGCGCTGCGTCGTGGTGAGCGGGACTGTACGCTTAACTAAATCGGAACTGGAAAGGCTCAAAACTTCTCCATTGCCTGGTCAATAAATACGTTGATCTCAACATGTATACGCTACATCCATGTGATTTTTTAGCAGCGTGTGAGGTTCACATCGGAAAATCCAAACGTTATCCAAGAACCCTCGGCATTTTTCGTTCCGAAGACGCGCCCCCTGAAATGCCCGGTTGAATCCTGTCAAAAAATCTCACCGTGCGCAACGCTTGGTGCTCCGTATCATACTGTAGGAAATTCGTCCTTGAACGTCGTATTTACTACTCAGGCCACTATTGGTTGAACATCACGGGTTCCGTTCTGCCGAGGTATTCCTGCTCAAACGGGCTTGACTTGTCTAACGTTTAACGGCCGCAGTAGTAAAATGAAAAAATCGAGTTTATCTGTCAACCGATAGCGAACGGAAACATTGATCGAAAAATAGAAACCACTCCGCCACTTGACTTCTTAAGAGAAGTCGGGAACCTTCAAGAAAGCGATTCAGTTCCTACTCAAAACAACCAAGAAAGTACGACCTTACGCGTTTCTCCATGGCGCAGCTGAACTTCGATCGTCGACATGGTTCAGGGCGAACTCACTCTCGTCGAACTCCTCTTCACTGATAACGGTCGATTTCCCCGATCACCCCAACGAACTCGCCAGGTTGTCCATTATCGTTTATTATATTCCTATTTATATTGTTATTAGAAGGCGATATTGTGCGGGTGCAACTTACAGAACATATCAAGAGCATTGCCAAGCCCGACAAACTGATTATGGCAATCAATGATTCACAAACACCGAAGAGACGAAAATTCTGAAACCACATGTGTTGCCGGTTTGGACCATCGCGCATCTTCACTTCGCGCGCGGTAGAATAGGCGGGGCGCCATCATTCACATCATTAACCTAACAACACCTCGGATATAGAGAGCCTCACCTTTTCCAGAGTGTTGCAAGTGGAGTCGAGAGGACCGCTTGGCAGGCAAGCCCGGCCCGGTCAAACGTCCAAATTTTTGACGTTGGTTGCGTTATCTTCGATAAACTGACGGCGTTGTTCGACGCTATCGCCCATTAGAACGCGAAAGATCCTATCCGCTTCACGCGCGTCCAATTCAACCTGTTCCAGGTCATCCGCATCTTCGGATACCACAACCCGTAACAACGTACGTTTTTCCGGATCCATTGTGGTTTCCCAAAGCTCATCCTTGTTCATTTCCCCCAGACCTTTGAATCGTTTGATTGTTAAACCGGAACGCCCCAGGTCACGAACGCTCGTCGCAACGTCGGTTAAGTTGTCAAGGTCAACCTCATTATCCTCGCCTGTGCGCAGCAGGTACTTCGCTGGCGGAAGTTCGCCTGTGACCAATTCCTCGCGTTTGAGAAACAGGTCATGCAAAGGTAGACCCGCTTTTTCAATATTAGCGAGGGTTTCATCCAGTGCACGGCATTCCGCCATTTCACGGTAAACGATTCTTACCGGAAGCACATTATCCTGCGCATCGGATTCTGGTGGAGCGAGAATGACATTTCTCGTTTCGATTAATTCGACTTCACCATGTTTTTGCGATTCCGACTCACGCAACACCTCAAGGTCTTCCTCGCTATAGAGGAACTTTACCTCAGGCTCATCCAGACCCGACCTGTGTATGTAAGTAACTATCTTAGGCAAACCGGTTGGTGCAGGTTTGTACATCCTCATCAGCGATTGAAGGCGGAGTCCGTAACGCTCAAGTACTTTCGATTGTACGTCCAACGCGCCCAGATGCAGCAGTAAATCCTTTAACGCCTCCCCCTCAATGACCCGTTCCTGACCGTCTTCTTCACGCACGACGAGTTTCGTGTTTTTCAGTCCAATCTCGGAAAGCTTGCGGTTCAGTGTACGGTCATCCAGCACATACTCTTCGTTTTTGCCTTTCTTTACTTGATAAAGTGGCGGTTGCGCAACATAGATCTTACCTGCCTCGATCAAAGGCCTCATGTGGCGGAAAAGGAACGTTAACAGGAGTGTGCGGATATGCGAACCATCGACATCGGCGTCAGTCATGATGATGATCTTACCGTAGCGACACTTATCGAGATCGAAATCGTCCTTTCCAATCCCACAACCGATCGCACCGATCATTTTGGTAATTTCTTCGTGACTGAGCATCTTATCGATGCGCGCCTTTTCGACGTTTAGGATTTTCCCCTTCAATGGCAAAATCGCTTGAATCTTCTGATCGCGACCTTGCTTGGCAATGCCGCCCGCTGAGTCACCCTCTACTAAATAAACCTCGCTGTTATCTGGGTCTTTGGATTTGCAATCCCATAATTTTCCGGGTAGTCCCCCACTGCTTAACGCACTTTTGCGTGCCAAGTCTCGCGCTTTGCGAGCGGCCTCCCGCGCCTGCGCTGCCTGAATACCCTTTTGGACAATCCTTTTGGCTTCTGTGGGATTCTCCTCGAAATAGTTCGCTAAACCTTCATTCACGAGTTGAAGTACATAAGACTCGACTTCGGGATTAAGCAATTTAACTTTTGTTTGTGCTTCGAACTGTGGCTCGCGGACTTTGACGGAAACAATGCCGGTTAGACCTTCACGCCAGTCGTCTCCCGTAACAGCGGTGTTGCCTTTGATAAGGTTGTTCTTCTTCGAGTAATTGCCCGCGACACGCGAGATTGCGCTCTTAAGTGCAGAAAGATGCACCCCACCGTGGATATTGTTAATGTTATTGGCAAAACAGACGATGTTCTCGCTGTAGTTATCGGTAAATAAAAGTGCGACTTCAGCGGCCAGCCCAGATCCTTCTTCCGTCCCTCGGATAAGAATAACATCTCTGTGCAAAGGCTCGGCACCGTTGGCAAGATGCCTGCAATAATCGATCAAACCGTCTTCGTAGAAAAACTCGGCTTCTTTACCTGTGCGATCGTCGGTAAGAAGGATGCGCAGTCCACTGTTCAAGTATGCGAGTTCGCGTAAACGATTTTGTAAAGTTTCAAACTTGAAATCACAATCTGGAAAAACCGCTTGATCCGGTTTGAACTCCAACGTCGTGCCTCGCCTATCCATCCCTTCATGGACCTGCATCGGGTGTGTGGGTACACCTTTTTCAAAATGCATGACGTGACGACGGCCGTCTCGCTGCACCTCTGCCCGTAGCCATCCAGACAGCGCGTTTACGATGCTCACACCCAGTCCGTGCAAGCCACCGGACACTTTGTAGCTACTGTTGTCAAATTTGCCGCCGGAATTGAGAACAGTCATCACGACTTCAAGGGCAGGCTTTCCGTTGAGTGTGGGATTTTCGTGTTTCATCGGGCCGACGGGAATCCCCCGACCGTTGTCACGAATCTTACAACTGCCATCGACACCCAAGGTTACGTTGATCGTGTCGCACTCCCCGGCCAGCGCCTCGTCGACGGCGTTGTCGATGACTTCATAGACGAGATGATGTAAACCGGCCGAGCCCGTTCCGCCAATGTACATCGCGGGGTTCTGCCGGACGGCCTGCAAGCCTTCCAACACAGTAATACTGCGTTCGTCGTACGTGCCGGACGCCATTTCCTTTTGCACATTCTCTACCACAATCTACTTACGCTCCTAATATCCGCTGCCTAACTCGTTTTGCGCTAGCAACCATCTTCACCTCGTTCACAATCCGAAACGGGGAATCCGTCCAACCCTTGCCTAAAAACGATGCTCCCAATCCCGAGCTCACGATACCTTACCGGAAGTTCTTTCATCAAAATCCCAAGCCATCTCCGGCGCATTAGAGCAACTGTGGCTGCGTCCCTCGCATGAATAACCAACACGCCTTTAGCAAAGCCGGCTATACGACAAGCTTGTGCAAAGCTTTCATCCGTGCATTCCGCAAGCTTTTTGGCTATAAGCGTTAACCTATCGATATCATCGGCACTCTCAATAGCTCCTGCCATACCAATCATCAGCGACGCTAACGACTGCACTCGTTTTTTGCTCGTCTTGTTGGCTTGAATACGCTTAAGTTGTTCGTGACAATCCAAAGGTACTCCGTCTTTAGGAAAGACTTACTGGCATGACGACATAGAGCAACGAACTGTTCACTTTGATTACACCAGGCTTGTTTTGCTCCTTGAATTCGAATGAAACCTGATCTGCGTGCGCTACCTTAAGCGCCGCCAGCAGAAATTCCGGATTAAAGCCCATGTCTAACGGTTCATCATCGAATTCAATGGGCATATCGATCGTGGCTTCACCTTGTTCGGGAGCGCGACTCGACAGCGTCAACCTGTTCTTGGCAAAGGCAAGGCGAACGCCTTTAGATTCTTCGTTCGTCAGCAAGGCCGCCCGACGCAACGCACTTTGAAATTCGCTCGTACCCAGAGTTACGCTGTACTCACAATCACTGGGAATGACTCGTTCATAGTCGGGGAAACGTCCCTCCACAAGTGATGTGCTGATTGTCATGGGTCCTACGCAAAAGAGCATTTGATTCCCGGTCATTTTAACGCCAACCGGAGCATCATCATCCGCAGCCGCCCGCCCGATTAACTGCAACGCTTTCACCGGAACAATCGCCTGCCAATCCAACTTGACCGTGCCGGACGTAACAGTTCCCTCCCCTTTCGACAGCCGACGCCCGTCAGTTGCAGCGAGAACCAGCTTCTCCCCATCGATTTTCCAGAGGACACCGTTTATGGCATAACGGGTATTTTCACGGGCAGCGGCAAAGCTCGTCCATTCGATCAAGCGGCGGATCGTTTCAAAATCCAACGTAAAGTCCGACTCCCCCTCGATGGACGGAACAGGCGGAAAGTCAGCGACATCTTGACTGACAATTTGAAAGTGGCTGTCCGCGCCTTTGACGTGGAATAGACTGCTTTCCTGCTCGATTACGAGTTGATCGTCATCACTTTCTCGAACGATACGCGAGAACTTATCTGCAGAGACCAGCGTTTCACCCTGCTGTACTACTTCGACTTGGTTCACCGCATAGCGAATTCCAAGCTCAAGGTCCGTTGCACAGAGCAACAAGTGATCCGAATGAGCTTCAATGCGAACGCATTGAAGAATGGGTTTGGGTGTGCGTACTGCTGCTACACTGCCAACTGCGGAAAGCGCTTCCGCCATTTCTTGACGATCGAATCGAGCGTTCATGTGCTAACCGTTTCTGGTTTGTTTCGGGCTTTTGCGCCCATAAGTATAGAGAGTAAGAATATTTTTCTTTCGTAGTCATAGTATACACGGACAATTGCGTGCGTCACGTGTTTCGTGCTGCTTCCAACCTCATTTGCGTCATGACCTTAGAGTAATTCTGACTTCCATTGAGTTGTCATGTTCTTGTGAGTAAAACAGTCGCACAAAACCGGATTTACAACACCTTCCCGAGTACCAAGCCAACCGATTAGCGGTAGCTGTCACTTCGCTAGTGGATATCACCATGAACTTCACACCTCCCAGTGAAATCAGTTCGTGGTATGACGGACGCGCGAACGGATCTCTTCAATTTGCGTGGGCAGATCGGGTTCTGTTTCAAGTAGCTTGGTGATGTTTCGATGAGCGTGTAACACTGTCGTGTGGTCACGCCCGCCAAAATATCCGCCGATCTGTTCCAAGCTGAGCGTAGTCAATTCCCTAGCGAGAAACATGCAGATTTGCCGTGGATGGCTGACTGATTTTGCCCGTCGCTTACTCTGTAAATCGGAAACCTTCACATTCATGGAGGAAGCGACAACCTCCATAATGGTGGAGACAGATACTGGTCTAGTGGACATAGTGCCAAGCGCTTCCTGAGCCAGCTCAGCCGTGATTGGTTTGGACTCGGTTTGGCTCATGGCGTCCAGTTTGACCAAAGCGCCCTCGATGTCTCGATTATTGGTATCGATTCGGTCGGCAACAAAGCGGACGACGTCTTCGGGAATTTCGATGCAGCGGAGCTTTGCTTTTTTTCGGATAATTGCCATACGCGTCTCGAAGCAAGGCCTGTCTAAAAAAGCAACCAGTCCTGAATTAAACCGACTGACTAGACGCTCTTCGAGACTTGGAATCTCCGGTGGTGGGCAATCGGCCGAGAGGATAATCTGCCGTTGTGACTGTGTCAGCGTGTTAAACGTGTGGAAGAACTCTTCTTGACTGCGTTCACGGGCGGCTAAGAACTGGACATCGTCAATCACCAAAATATCAGCGTTTCGGTACCGGTAGCGAAATTGGTGTAACGCGCCGTTTTCCACCGATTCGATGAAGTCGTTGGTGAACATCTCACAGGAGATGTAGTGACATTTGGCGTCGGGGTTTGCTTCACGAATCGCGTGGCAAATTGCCTGGATTAGATGTGTCTTTCCCAAACCTACTGAGCCGTGAACGAAGAAAGGGTTGTACGTTCTTCCCGGATCATCGGAAATAGCACGGGCAGCCGCATGAGCGAGACGGTTGCAAGGACCCGTAACAAAGTTGTCGAAGGTAAAATGCTCATTAAGTCTGATTGTTTCTGCCACCGGACGAAAAGCTAAAATTGCTTCGTCGTCCGGTTCTTGTGCAGGAGATTCCTGTGTTACTTCGAACTCGACGGTAACTAGCCGCCCCAAAGCAGCTTGAGCCGCCTCAATGAATGCGTCTCGACAATGCTTAACCAAATATCGCGATTGTGCGGAATTGCTAGCTCTAACGATCATCACGCCTTGGTCAATGCCTGTGGGAATCAGTTGCGTAAACCAACCGCGCACCAAGCTGGGGTGGTTCAGCTTTACGTGGCCGAGCACGTCGTTCCAGATCGAGCTTGGGATTGTCGCCATTTAATGCTATTTCACAGGGAGCACGCCAGTACCAAGTCGCCCTCCAGCAGGTGCCTAGACTGGTCTGAGTTCGCCCGAAAATCATGAGTATCGAAGATTCAAATTCCTGTTGCTGCCTCAATCTAGCATTTTAGCCGATTCCTGAGAAATGGCCAGTGAAGGGGGGAGTTTGCGCGGTGCGAAAAGGAAACATTTCACAATGCGCCCGGACTTGCGCTGCGGGTATCCGAAAAAGGCACTGGTGATTTCCTGTTGAACGGTTGTGGAGATGTCCGAATCCTATTGGTGGCAGGTTATTTACACGAATAGGCTTGTTTTTCTTGTCAAGGATTGGCTACTTTTCCGAATGGTGTAAAGCCTGCCAAGAGCACAATTGAACCACGTTCCATGCTTGGTATGATGAACACCGCAGTGGAAGAAAAACGGTGAGAGTCAAGGATGACGACGGAACAAACCGATGAATCGGCCAGCCTCGCTCCAGGCCAGCTCGCGCTGGACTTCACGATTTCCCAACTAAAATCTCAGGACGACAAACAGCTGGTGGCAAAAAAACAGAGCACAAAGCGTACGCTCCGAAATACAGGTGGTAGGGCGGGACGAAACGGCGCATCGCGCAAGTCTGCAACGGCAGAGTCGATGGCGAAGCAACAACGCGAGATTTCCGTCTCGGAGTTTTTCGCCAAAAACCGGCATTTATTGGGGTTTGACAACAAACGCAAAGCACTTCTAACCACGGTCAAAGAGGCTGTGGACAACAGCCTGGATGCCTGTGAAGAAGCAGGTATCCTGCCTGAAATACACGTTACCATCAAACAGACCGACCAGGACCGTTTTCGCGTTACTGTACGCGATAACGGTCCGGGAATTGTCAAACAGCAGATTCCGAACGTGTTCGGCAAACTGTTGTACGGCTCGAAGTTTCACCGTCTTAAGATGTCGCGCGGCCAGCAGGGAATCGGTATCAGTGCAGCGGGGATGTATGGGCTGATCACCACCGGCAAGCCGATTCGCATTGTCAGTCGCACATCAAGTCGATCGACTGCTCATCAATACCGCCTTGCGATCGACACCAAGAAGAACAGGCCCGACATCATTTCGGACGATGCCGTTGAGGTGAAGTGGGACCATGGTACGGAAGTCAGCATTGAGCTCGAATCCGCGTACAACCGCGGTAGACAAAGCGTTGACGAATACCTCGAGCTTACCGCCATCGCCAATCCGCACGCCCACTTTATTTACAAACCGCCGGTTGGCGAATCTATCGAGTTTGCGCGTGGCACGGAAAAACTTCCCGCCGAGACTGAGGAAATCAAACCACACCCGTACGGCATTGAATTGGGCACTTTGATGAAGATGCTCAAAGAGACCAAAACGACCAAGCTCGGACCTTTCTTGACGGGCGAGTTTTCACGGGTAAGCCCGGCCGTCGCGAAAAAGGTGGCTGTGGCGGCAGGACTGACAGCATCGACTTGGGTCAGCGGTGTAAACCCCACTGCGGCGGAAAAACTCTACGCTGCGCTACAACAGACCAAGCTCAAAGCGCCCTCAACCAACTGCCTTGCGCCCATCGGCGCTGAAGCGATTTTGAGTGGCCTGCTCAAAGGTATCAAAGCGGAATTTTATACCGCCAGTACCAGGCCTCCCAACGTTTATCGCGGTAATCCCTTTCAAATTGAGGTTGGATTTGCTTATGGCGGGGAATTAGGTTCAGATGCGCGCGATGGTGACGACAACGGTGACAGCGAGCCGGTTCAAGCGCGAGTGATTCGCTTTGCGAACCGTGTCCCGTTGCTGTATCAGCAGAGTTCGTGCTGCACATTCAAATCGGTCGTTGAAACGAAGTGGAAGAATTACGGCTTGTCACAATCGTCCGGGGCGATGCCGAAGGCTCCAATTGTAATCTTGATCCACATGGCGAGTGTTTGGGTGCCGTTTATTTCCGAGGGTAAGGAGGCAGTCGCGGATTACGACGAGATTCGAAAGGAAGTTAAGCTTGCACTTTCAGAATGCGGTCGGCGTTTACATCAGTTGCTTAAGCGCAAGCGAAAAAAGGCTGCATACAGCAAACGGCGCGACGTATTCACACGATACATTGAAGAAGTCGTTGATGCAGCCAGGGCAATGACGATATTCGACAAAAAGGAGTTTCGCGATTCGCTGATTACGCTGTCGGAATCATTTACCGAGCAGGCTGACATGGAGTTCGACGATCACGGCAAAGTCATCAAGAGGAAGCAGGTGCCGGGTAACGAGTACGGCTTGGCGGATACGATTGTCGTGGACCGGGCGAACGGCGATCCGCCAACGCCACAATTGTTGTTCGGTGACGACGTCAACGAAGATGAGAAACCTGCGAAGGCTACAAAGAAATCCACCAACAAAAAGCGCAAGCGATCATAAACATGGCTAAGAAAACCGCGAAGACAGGGAAAAAGTCGCTGGGCAAGGGCTCAATAGCCACGAAAAAGAAAGTCTCAGGCAGGAAACGTTCGAGCCAAGGCACAGATGAAAAATTGCGTGAGTTAGCGAACCGCGTCGTCGAAATGGCTCGCGAACAGCAGGATCCACATTTTTCGATCCCAACACGAGCGCTAAGTAACATTGCGTTTAACGAAAAGACGAAACACATCGAGCTTGGCGGGAATAAACAGTCACGCAATTTTTTCAACTACGGCCAGGCAAAGCGATTCATGCAGACATTGCTCGTCGCTTCGAAGTGCAAGGAACTGATCGGCGAAGACAAGACTGCCAGTATTCGACAGATATATTACCGGGCTAAACACACCATCAAGGGCACGAACGAGAAAACCTTCGACGACCAAAACGAGTCTGATCCCATTATCGAGGATCTCGAAGTTACACTGGACACTTTGCGTGAGGAGTTGCACGTATTTGCCAGCAACCGCGGCAACTTAGCCGGGCCAATCACGCTGGTAGACATCGGTAACACACTCGACTGTGCAGCGATGGGCAGTGCGGGTTACGCGGTGCCAAGTATCGTTGAGCCGGACGTCGTACAATTCAAAAAGTGCGACGCGAAGTTTATCCTGCATGTCGAAAAAGACACGGTATGGCGCCGGTTTCACGAGGATAGATTCTGGGAAAAACACAAGTGCATCGTTTCGCACGGTGGCGGTCAGCCTGCAAGGGGAATGCGGCGTTTACTCCGACGAATGCATGAAGAATTGAAACTGCCCGTTTTCGTCCTGCTCGATAATGATCCATGGGGATACTACATTTACTCAGTGATCAAGCACGGCTCGATTAACCTGGCCTACGAATCAAGGCGAATGGCGATCCCGAGCGCGAAGTTCATCGGCGTATCGAGTTTCGATTACGACCGCTGCAACATGAGCGATGACGTCAAGATCGACCTTGATCAAAACGACATCAAACGGGCAAAACAAATCGCCAACTACGCTTGGTTCAAGGACAAACGCCCGTGGCAGAAAGAAATCAAGAAGATGATTTCGAACGGCTTTAAGATGGAAGTCGAGGCCATGATGAGCAAGGACTTGTCCTACCTCACCGAAGAATACGTACCGATGAAGCTCAAAGATCGGAAGCAGTGGTTGGATTAACGCCGCAGTTTCCATTCGGTTGCTCGAATCGGAAATCCGACTCGGCATTTCTACAAGGATGTATCGTATTGCCGTTTATTTGTGCGATGTTCGGTTGAATTTACTATGCAAGAAAATGTCCTGCCCGGATTTAGATTCGAGGACGACGGAATAATTGTTTAATTAAACCGCGGCCTGCCTTCTGCGAAGAGGCAGACCGCTTTATCAACATTGCCATTTGGCGATGTGCTGACTCTCTTACTCCGTCCGCCCCAGTGGGTTTTCGAGGATAGGTGGTTTATCGAATTCACGATCGATTTTAGCCAGATCGAGTTCTTCGAACAGCATCGCTGGTGCGACGATGGTTCGATTCGTTCCACTCGTCCGGTTCATGACGTAAGGCGTGTCACCCATCGCGAGCATTCGTTTGAACGAACGCAAGTTAAGCCCGCTCATTCTTGCACCGCGCACCATTTCTTCCCGGCCGTCAGGGTAAACTTTGTACATTTCGAGTGGATTGTATCCTCCACCGCCTCGGCCGAAGAAAAATCCGCCTCCGTCGCCCCCGCCGACTTCACCCATACGGGCGACACGCAGTGCAAACTCGAGATCCTCGTCCTCTGCTGCGAGTAACAGTTCCTCGCGCATTTCCTCCTCATTCATACCGTCTTCGCTGCTGACCACCAACACACTTACAGACGCCGATGGGCCGTAAATACCCCGGCCGTGACCCGTGGATCGGTCGGCGATCTTGGAGGGATTGCGGGACATGACTTGTGCTTTGAGTCTTCCTTTCTCCACGAGTGTCACCGGCCGGGCTTTAACACCCTGATCGTCATACGTGTAATGCCCCAGTGCGGGAACACCAGCTACCTTTTCGATCGTTGCGTCGTCGATAACATTGACGTGTTTAGGTAAAATGCGTTTATCGATCTTTTTTTCAAAATCATCCGGGCTGGAGCTGCTGCCTACGGGCCTTTGTCCACCGGCAAACCGATTTGCGAAACGAGAACCAAACAACTCCGTTGCAGGCTCTGCATCGAACAGTACCGGACCGGTATAGGAATCCAGCGTGGGAGCGTTTCGCACTTTGAGTAGACGATCGATCATGGCCTTTGTGCGTTTTTTAATTTCGTCAAGTGGAACGAAGTCCTCAAACTTTTTTGCGGTTACCGTAAAAGAATCAGTAAATTTCATGCCGTCATCCGTTTGCGTCGTCGCGGTAACCTCTATCGTGAATCGTTGGCCCGAGATACGAATGCGCGTTCCCTCCGTGTTGACGAGGTACTTATTGCCTCCGGCAGCGCTTGCGGTCACACTCGAGTCCTGTATGTCGGGGAAGTCACGGAAGATGCGGGAAACTTCGACCGCTCGCTTTTGCATCTCCTTCATATGCAGATTGGGCCTTAGCTTATCTTCGAAGTAAATGGTTGGTTTTTCTTTAGAGAAGTCTGCGGGCTTGTCCTCGACAACTTTGTTCTTCATGAAGGCCTTTTTCTTCTCAAACGTTTCAACAACGCTTTTGTAGTCGCGGTCGGCAGCCCACCAAATCGCCTGGCGGATGGCGTTGTAGTCATCTTCTATGGGAAGACTTGCTGACGAACCGCCAGTAAACCCACCACCGCCAAAGCCGAAGTAACCATAGCTCCCGCCCGAGAAGTTGGTGTTGTCCAGTTCGTAAGATCCGACGCGCACGTCGCTGCGCATCGCCCGATTGTGGTCGTCTCCTTTCATCACCACTGAACCCAGATCCGCCATGACGTTGAAACTCCAGATTTCTTGAAGAGCGAACTCGATGAAATACGGACTTTCAAGTCCTTCGAGTTTTAGGCCTTTCTGATTGCGCTCGATCTCATCGACTAAAGCGCGCAAGACAACGTCAGTTTTCATTTCATCCTGAAGTCCCTTCGCAAACGTCGGGCAAATCATGATGCACGTGAGCAAAATCGTCATCATCACTAGGCGTTTCATAGTTAATCTCCAGTGTGGAGTTTAAGATTTATCATTGATGCATGATTATCCGCGAGCATGCGCTCGCGGCCTAAGTCGGTACGGCGTATGCTCTAGCTTTTCTCATCCGCAATGGGCGGGGGGAGAATGGGCGGGCGATCCTGGGCTTTTTGACGCCGTTCGATTTCAATCTGACGCACCAGGATGCTGGGCGAAATGGCGGAGACGGGTACCGAGCCCGATTCCGCGCCGCAATATCCGTTAAACACACCCGGATCATTGGCGGTCGCGATAATTCCGGAAAATGAAGTCAGCGGCGTACCGCAAATATCGACGCCGCGTACAAGCTCATCAGGCCTGCCGTCGACATAGATTTTGAAGACTTTGATCGGGAGTACCTTGTACGCCTGCGGACTCCACATTTGCGTATTGGTGAATCCGCCGGAAATGTCAGTGAAGAGCAAACCAAATTCTTTGTCCTGTTTTTTGCACTCGGCCTTCAGCATTTCGCGCAGTTCATGGAAGGGCACTTTCTTTTCCGAATCGATGATGAGGTTGCCCATGCGTGAACAGACGTTCATGCCCGCCTGCCTCCTGCCATGCCCGTTGGATTTTGTGATGCCTCGTGCCGGCGAACGCGACATTAAAAACGTCTTGAGAATTCCCTTATCGACCAAGTGAACGCGTCGCGTGGGTACGCATTCATCGTCATAAAGGTAATGCCCGTAGAGGGCGATATCTCCGAACTCGCGGATCGTGGGATCGTCATAGATGTGTAAGAACTCCGGTAAGACTTTTTTGTTGAGTTTTTTGGCGAACGTTTGTCCTTCTTCTTCGTCCTTTTGTCGATGGCCTTCCATGCGATGGCCGAAGATCTCGTGAAAAAACACGCCGCTTGCACGATTGAGTAAGATAGCCGGACCGGTGTACGGTTCGACGATCGGGGCCTTTCGCAAAGACGTAACATCGTCGATGACTTGATCTACTGCGGCGAGTACTTCGGCTTCATCGGGCAGGCCGTCAAAGCTGAACGCCTCGAATGAATCGTATTGTGAGAGTTCCATGCCATCATCCGCGATAGTCGAGGCTTGAATGTTGATCCGCCAATACGCTTGTCCGTGTTGGAGTTTGCTACCTTCGGAGTTGACCGTAAGCGTGTTGACGATCGTGCCGGAGATGGAAACGCTGGAGTCGTAGATTTCTGGATACTTGCGGAAGCGGCGTGAGCATTTCTTCACCAGCGCTTCGGCGCGGGTTGCGTCCCAACTTTGTTCGATCCACGTGCCTATGTGTTTGACGGGTTTTTCTTTTGAGAAGTCGTCCGATTGATCCTCTTCTTCAACCTTGACGGCTATGTTGGCTTGGACTTCGGCAAGCCTTTTGACAGCGCTTTTGAATTTCTCGTCGGTTCGTAGCCAAATGGCGTGCCTAGTTGTCAGCGGATCGCCGTCGAGGGGCAGGAGTGTCCATCCGCCCCAGAATCCGAATCCTCCACTGAATCCCCCACGTATCTGATGAGTGTTGTCCAATTTGTAGTCGCCTACTCGGACGGAAACATCCAGCTGGCGCATGTGTCGATCCGTGTCGCCGGTCAATGCGCCCAACGAAGCGCTCACGCCGTACATTTTCTGGTCGCTAACCGAATACTGGATGAAATAGGGTTTTACGTCGTCGGGTTGGGCAACAAGTTTATCCATGGAGAGTTTGAGTTCGTCCTCCATGATGGTAAGCAAGGGATGTTCACTGGCGGCCTGCGCGACCGCGGGTGACGTAGCGATCACCCAGGCCGCGAGTAGAGCCAAGTGTCCGCACAGCATCAAAAGTCTTTTTGTCTGTTGCATGGTACTCATCCTTCGAAAATGGTGTTGGACGACACAGGGCGAAAGGGAAACGTGCCCAAAATGCGACGCGTAAGGAGCACGCGCCCGTTCGCAGGGAGAACGAGTCATTATGAACTTCTACAAATACCCACGTAAGCTGACTGCGTCCAGTAAACTGCAAAGTAAAGGCCGGTTGGGTGCAAAGGAAGAAATACTTTTGGAACAGGAAATGTGGGGTTTGCGATGACAACCACGCTGCGCAAATCCATTTAGACAGAATCTGACGATCAGCTGTTGCCGTTTATACAATCTCTTAGCGCTGAAGAATAAAAGCCGACCCCTCAACCGCAAAAGCGATTTCGGGGCCGGTGCGGGTAGAAACCAAATTTTAGGGTAGTGCCGGCGCCTGATGCGTGCACTAACGTAGTATAGTACTACCGTTTATCGATTGGTAGAACTTCGCGCTGATTCTGCCCTGTATACCGGCTTAACGGTCGATAAATCTTTGACCAGCGGCTCTGTTCGATGGAATGCGCACACCAACCGGACAGCCGGGCACACACAAACAACGGTGTGTACATATCAATCGGCAGATCCAACAGGTAATAAGTCAAGCCGCAAGGAAAGTCCAAATTCGGGTAGATCGGTTTCTCCTTGGACACCATAGGCGTTTTAATGGCGTCGTAGACGGCGACAAGCTCCTCGCGATCTTTTTCCGCAGCCAATTTACGCATTTCATTCTCGAGGATAACCGCTCGGTGATCGCCGTTTTTGTAGACGCGATGCCCGAAGCCCATAATTTTGCCTTTGTTCGCCAGGGTGTCCGCCGTCCAGGCGGCGGCTTCTTCAGCGTTTTTGAAGCGAGAGATCAATTCCATAGCGCGCTCGTTTGCTCCACCGTGAAGCGGACCTTTGAGGGCTCCGATTGCACTCACGACCGCGGAGGCCATGTCCGACATGGTCGAACAGACAACGCGGGCGGTGAAAGTACTCGCGTTGAATTCGTGCTCGGCGTAGAGCATAAGCGTTAAATCGAGCAAGCGTTCAGAGGTTTGGTCAGGCTCCTCCCCGCGACACATATAAAGAATCTGCGCCGCGTGTGACAGGCCTTTTTGAGCTGGAATCGGCTCTTTGTCGTTGAGAAACCGAAACCGCGTCGCCAATACATCCGCCGCA